>JBEKBD010000006.1:0-48052 GCA_050015575.1 Roseiarcus sp.
GCTGCGCGTCTTGCCGCCCTTGCCGAGGATCGTGACCGCGTCGACGTCGCCGGTCGGCGCGTCGCGGCGCTTAATCGACAGCGCTTCGCCGATGCGCAGGCCGGCGCCGTAGAGCAGCGCCAGAACCGCCGCGTCGCGCGCCAAGATCCAGGGTTCGCGCGCTTCGCCGGCGCGCGCTTCGCCCGAGGCGACCGCTTTGGCGTCGGCGACGGCGAGCGGGCGCGGCAGGCGGCGCGGCGCGCGCGGCGCGCGGATCGCGCCGAAGGCGGACGCCGACCCATGGCCCTCGCGCTCGATGTGGCGCGCCAGCGAGCGCAGCCCCGAGAGAGCGCGTTGCAGCGACCGCCCGTCGATCGCTTGGGCGCGCCGGCGCGCCAGAAACGCGCGCAGATCGCCGGGCGTCAGGCCGACGAAGTCGGCGGCCGCCGGCGGCGCGGCGAAGCGCTCGGTCAGGAAGGCGAGGAACTGCCTGACGTCGCGCCCGTACGCCTCCAGCGTCGGCGCCGCGAGCCGACGCTCGTTGCGCAAATGCGCGAGCCAGCCGACGACCAGCGCCGCGAGATCGGGCGCGGCGGGTAGAGCGGCGTGGGCGAGGGCATCCTCGTGGGACATGGTTGGTCCGGCTTCGGCCGTTTCGTCGCGGCGATGCTCGCATGCCGTCGTTAACCGGCCGTTGCCTTCTGGTTTCATGTCCGCTGCACGCGCGCGGAGGCGCGCGAGCGGACCAGGGCGAGGAAGCGATCGCGGATGATCGCGTAGACGCTCGGCGGCAACATGCCGTAGGCGACGGAAGACTCGTCCGCTCCGGGCAGGCGCCTCAGGTCGGGGCCGGGCCAGACGAAATCGTTCCACTCGGAAAGCACGACCCAGGAGCGCGCGCTGTCGAGCTTCAGCCGCTGTTTGACTTTGGCGGGAATTTCGATCGCCAAGTCCGGATATTCCGGCGGGCTGTGCGTGACCGGCAGGACCAGGACGCGCGCATCGCCGTCTTCGTCCGCTCGGATCGCCGCGATGATCGCGCAAGGGCGATCCTTCCCACCCTCGTCGCGGCCCTGACGATATTCGCTGTGCCAGAGATAGCTATAGCGGATGACGAGGCCCGGGACGGGTTTCGGCAGGGCCACTGCCGGTCACTTCATCTCGGCGTCGAGATGGCCGTACTCTTCGGGAACCTGCGAGCTTCGCACGGCCTCGATCCATTCCTCGGGCAGTTCGCCCGCCGAGCCGACGCGCCGATCGCGCCGTTTCAACCGCGCCCATTCGTCCGCCGACATGACCACGAGGGAATCGCGCCCGTGCTTGGTGATCACCACCGGTTCGCGGCGGGCCTGGTCGCTCAGCGAGCCGAAAGATTGCTGGAACTGGCTAGCGGTGACGCGGGTCGAGGGCATGGCAAAATCTCCATTTTGGCTATTTTATCCAAAGCCGGCCGATTTTCAAGCGGACGAGCCCTTGCCGCTCGACAATTGATCCCCCCATCTCATCCCAGCAAATCCACCAAATGCGGAATCAGCGGCTCGTCCGCCGGCGGCATCGGATAGTTCCTGAGCTCCTTCGGCCCGACCCATTTCAGCGCCTGGCCCTCCAGCGGCCGCACCAAGCCCTCCCAGCGGCGGCAGACGTAGAGCGGCATCAGCAAGTGGAAGTCTTCATACGCATGGCTGGCGAAGGTCAGCGGCGCGAGGCGCGCCCGCTTGACCTTGACGCCCAGCTCCTCGCGCAACTCGCGGATCAGCGCGTCCTCGGGCCGCTCGCCTGGGGCGATCTTGCCGCCGGGAAACTCCCACAGGCCGGCCATCGCCTTGCCTTCGGGGCGCTGGGCGATCAGCACGCGATCGTCGGCGTCGACGAGCGCAGCGGCGACGACGAGAAGCAGGTTCAAGAGCGGTAATCGCCGTTGATGGCGACGTAATCCTTGGTCAGGTCGCAGGTCCACACTTTCGCGGTCGCCTTGCCGACGCCGACGTTGACGCTGATGACGATGCTCTTGCGCTTCATATAGGCGGCGGCCTTCGCTTCGTCGTAATCGGGATCGCGCATGCCGGCGTGGGCGACGCGGATGTCGCCGAAGAAGATGTCGAGCTTGTCGCGCTCGGCCTTTTCGCCCGCCTTGCCGACCGCCATGACGACGCGGCCCCAATTGGCGTCTTCGCCGGCGCAGGCGGTCTTGACCAGCGGCGAATTGGCGATCGACAGCGCGATGCGCTTAGCCGCCTTGCGCGAGGCGGCGCCGGCGACGCGCACTTCGATGAATTTGTGCGCCCCCTCGCCGTCGCGCACCACCTGCTGGGCGAGGTCGACGAGAACCTTGTCGAGCGCGCGGCGGAATGCGGCGAGGCGCGGATCGGCGGGGGCGTCGATTTCGGGCGCGCCGGTCGCGAAGATCAGCAGCGTGTCGGAAGTCGAGGTGTCGCTGTCGACGGTGATCGCGTTGAACGAACGCTTGACCGACTTGCTCACCAGCGCCTGCAGCGCCGGGGCGGCGATCGGCGCGTCGGTGAAGACGAACGAAAGCAGCGTCGCCATGTCGGGCGCGATCATCCCGGCGCCCTTGGCGATCCCGTTGATGACGACTTCCCGCTCGCCGATCTTCGCTCGCGCGGAGGCGACCTTGGGGAAGGTGTCGGTGGTCATGATCGCCCTCGCCGCGTCCATCAGGCCGTCCGGCCGCGCGCCGGCGACGAGCCTATCGAGGACGCCGACGATCCGGCCGGCTTCCAGCGGCTCGCCGATCACGCCGGTCGAGGCGAGGTAGATTTCGTGCCGAGCCGCGCCGGTCGCCTTGGCCGCCGCTTTGGCGACGGCGGCGACCGCATCCACGCCGGCGGCGCCGGTGAAGGCGTTGGCGTTGCCGGAATTGACGATCAGCGCGCGCGCTTCCCCCTTCGGCAGATGGGCGCGGCACCAGTCGACCGGCGCCGAGGGGCACTTGGAGCGGGTGAACACGCCCGCGACCCGCGCCGGCTTATCGAACAGAGCGAGCATCACGTCGGCGCGCCCCTGGTAGCGCACGCCCGCCGCGGCTGCCGCGAAGCGCACGCCGGCGATCGCGGGCAGGGCCGGAAATTTTTTCGGCGCGAGCGGCGACAGCGGGGCGGGATCGGCCATGGCGCGAAGTTCCTGGTTCCTCGGCTTGCGGAGGCGCGATCTCGGAGCGCGACGCCGAACCCGGCGGCCGCGAGCGATCACGCTTTCGCAAGCGCCGCGGCGCCGATCACGGCGTCTTGGGTTTGGCGTCGGCGGGCGCCTTGGCGTCGCCGGCCGGCGGCGTCGCGTCCGGCGTCGGCGCCTCGTCGAAGCGCTCGACCTTGACGCCCTGATGCAGCGAGGCGATCAAGTCGCTCTGCGCCTTCTGCGCGACGTAGCGCGCCGCCTGGTCCTTGACTTGGTCGAACGGCGGGAAGGTCTTCATCCGCCGCTCCTCGACCTTGATGATGTGCCAGCCGAACTGACTCTTGACGGGATCGGAGACCTGGCCGGGCTGGAGCTTGAACGCGGCGTCGGCGAATTCCGGCACCATGCGGTCCCTAGTGAACCAGCCGAGATCGCCGCCCTCGCCCCCCGGATCCTTCGACAGTTCGGTCGCCACCTTGGCGAAATCCTCGCCCGCCTTGATGCGCGCCAGCGCCGCCTTGGCCTCCTCTTCGGTCGGCAGCAGGATATGGCGGGCGTGAACCTCCTCCGCCGGCGGCTGCGCCTTGGCCGCTTCGTCATAGGCCTTGTGCTCGGCCTCGTCGGTCGTCGCCGCCACGGCGACTTTGCCCAGCAGGGCCTCCATCGCCAGCTTGTCGTGGTAATAGGCGAGGCGGCGCGCGAATTCGGCGCCGCCGTCGAGCTTGTCGGCCATCGCCTTCTTGGCGACGAGCTTGAGATCGATGAGGTAGTCGACCACGTATTTCTCGCGCGCCGGCCCTTCGAGCTTCTGCGGCAGGCCGGGGCCGATGTCTTGCATCGCGTCGCCGACGTCGTCCTCGGTGATGGCGACGCCGTCGACCTTGGCGAGAATCTTGGGGTCCGCGTGAGCGGCGCCGGCCAGGGCCAAGGCCGCGCCGAGGCTCGAGGCGAGCAAGAGGGCGAGCCGGCGGGCCGGCGCTTGCGGGGAAAGTTTCATGGAAGCTCCTGTTGAGGAGGCGCGCCCTCCTCGATTGACGTCTTCGCCCGCCCCTTTAATGCGAAACGGCCGAATTGGCGAGGGGGGCGCCGCCCGCGGCGCGACATTTGTTCGGGGGCTGGGGGGCGCGGGGGCGCAGTCCCCCTTCACGCCCCCGGATAATCCTCGATCCGCCCGAGCGCCGGCTCGCGCGCCTCGCGCAACGCCTCGCGGACGCGCTCGACTTCGCGCATGACCCTGAGCACGTTGCGGTTGGCGATCTTGGCGAGGTCGCGTTCGGAGAAGCCGCGGCGGATCAGTTCGGCGAAGAGGTGGGGGAAGCGGCCGACGTGTTCGAGGCCGATCGGCTGCGGGCCGCCGAAGAAGTCCGAGCCGATCCCGACGCCGTCGATTCCCGCCGTCTCGACGAGGTAGACGATTTGGTCGGCGACCTCAGCCAGCGTCGCGCGCGGCGCGGGGCCGCGGCGCGCCTCCAGTTCGGCGAGCTGGGCCTTGGGATCGGCGCCGAGCGGCTGCTTGCCGTAGGCGTCGCGCGAAGCCTTGAGCCAGTCGCGCACGGCCTGCGAGACGAAGCCGGGCACGAAGGTCGCCATCACGACGCCGCGCCTCTCCTTCAAGCGCTTGAGCACGTCGTCGGGCGCGTTTCGCGGATGGTCGCACAGCGCAAAGGCGTTGGTGTGCGAAAGCACAATCGGCGCCTCGCTGACCTCCAGCATTCGCCGGATGCCGTCATGCGAGACATGGGCGCCGTCGACGATCACGCCGAGCCGGTTGCATTCGCCGACCACCGCGCGGCCGAACGCGTTGAGGCCGCCGCAGCGCGGCGCGTCGGTCGCCGAATCGACCCAGTCGAGCGTTTCGTTGTGGCAGAGAATCAGCATCCGCACGCCCGCGGCATCCCAGACGCGCAGCGGCGCCAAGGCGTTCTCCAGGCCGACGCCGCCTTCGACCACGATGTAGCAGGCGATCTTGCCGGCGCGCCGGGCGCGGGCGAAATCGGCAGCGCGGCGCGCGGGCAAAAAGACGTCCGGATGCGCCGCCTCGATGCGGCGGATGACGTCGATCTGCTCCAGCGTCGTGCGCGCCGGATGCGGCGCATGGGTCGGCTGGAACGCCGCCCAGAACTGCGCGCCGACCCGGCCTTCACGCAAGCGCGGGATGTCGGTGTCGCCCGTCTCGTGGACGCGCGTCAGATCGTAGGCGCGCACGTCTCCCCGCGCCGTCGAGTCGCTGGCGATGGCCCAGGCCAGATCGTTATGGCCGTCGAAAACCGGCGTGCGCGCGAGCAGCGCCCGCGCCTCTCTCAGAGCCTTGTCGTCCGGCATCGCGTCCCGCCTCCTCGAGCTCGGCGCGCGGCGACGCCATCGCCATCCGCCGCTGCGCGTCAGGGCCGCCTCGCAAGACCGCCGAAGGGAGCGCGCTTGTCAAGACGCCGATCCGGTTGATAATGCCGCAGGGCGGACGCAGGGCCCTTTGTCGCCGCCCATCGGCGGAAAGCGAGAGACGTCAACCATGCGCGCTGGGCCGGCGGCCAAGTCGGGTCGCGACATCGTCGCCTATTTCGCCGGGCATCTGGCCAATCTCGTCAACGGCAACGATCGCCTCGACGAAGCCGAAGAGATCGTCGTCGTCAAGCCGTTCCATCTCTTCGAGCGGGTGCGCCGGTTGTTGATCTCCAACCGCCGCTATTCCGAGGGGCTGGTCGGCGTCTGGGCCTATCTGCCGCCCGACGGCGTCGAGGACGCCGCCGATTTCTATTTCGATTGCGTTCTCGATCGGCCGATCGCGCAGCGGCGCGACGAGCCGACTTCGGCGCACAATCTGGCCGCGCTGGTGGCGAGCCGCGCCGCAGGGCCGCGCCCGGCGGCGCCGAGCGGCGGTCCGCTGTCGACCTGGAAAGCGCTCACCGGCGGCGCCTTGCGGCTGACCCGGTTCAGGCAAAAAAGCGAATTGTTCGAGTTTTCCAACCGCATCCTCAAGTGCCTCGACGCGGCGAACCGGCCCTACGCCGAGACGCTGCGGCTCGGCCTGTGTCCGAAGGAATGGCTGGTCGGCGACGCCGCGGTCGGCGTCAACACGCTCAAGTCCGCCAACGCCTTCCTCAAGGCGCTGAAGAGCGAAATGCGCGGCGCGCTGGGACGCCGGCCGGCGCGTCATGAGCTCGAAGCCGCCTTCGCCAGCGCGCCGATTCCCGGATGCCGAAACGCGCAAGAATTCGCTTCGGGGCCGTTCGGCGCGGCGGTCCTGACGCGGCTGGCCGGCGAAGATCGGACCATTCTGGTGTCCTTCGACGCGATCGAAGCGACGATGGGCGGCGAGCTCGCCGAGGCCGCCGACGAGCCGCTGATGAGCGCCGACGAAGCCCAGCCGTTTCTCGACGGGGCGGTCGAGGCGGGGGCCATCGCGCCGTCCGAACGCGACCTGTTGGCGGCGATCGTCGGCGGCAAATCGCTCGCCGAGGCGCTCGGCGCCGATCTCTTTCTGCGCCGCCGTCTGAAGAACGATTTCGACGGCGATCTGGCGGCCTACGTCGAGGACCTGTCGTCGCGAACCGCGCGTTTCGTCGCCCACGCGAGCGCCAGACCGTAAGCAGCCTACGACGTCTTGCGCCTCTTCGATCGGGGCGGCGAGCGTCGGGCCGAGGAGAGGAAGATGGACCGCACGTTCGACCCGAAAGAGGCGGCGCGCTTCTTGCGGACTTTGCGCGTCGCCACGCAGACGGCGCTCGCTTTCGACGATCAGCAGCGCGCCGGCGCGCCGGCGCGCCCGGTCTCTGCGTTCGCCGCTTTGGCGGCCAAGGGGGCGGGCGAATGGCGATTTCCCGCCGCCGGCCTGCTCAGCGCCGACGGCCTCGTCCTCGCCCGTCTCCTTCACGAGGACGAAAAGACGAAAGTGCTCGCCCTCCAGGCGCAGGGCGCGGCCGGGCTCGCCACTTACGCGCTTCGCGGCGTGCGCGTGCGCCTGGGCGAGGCGGCGCCGATCGAGGGCGTGTTCGACCGCGACGGCCGGCTGCACATCGTGCTCGACGACGAGGCGCCGAGCGAAGCCGAGCTTTCGCGGCTGGAGATCGAGCTTCTGGGCCCGGCGCCATGACGGCGCGCGTCTTCGTGCCCCTGGTCGACGCCAACGGCGAAGGCGCGCAATTGTTCGAGGCGATCGCCGACGAGGGCGCGCCCGAGGCGCACCCGGCGCGGCTGGCGCCGCAAATCTCCGAGCTGTTCGACTTCGGCCTCTATGGCGTCGGCCAGGCGGTGCGCGAGGCGATGACGCGTTTCGTCGCGGCGCGGCGCGTCAAGCTGTGGCTCAGCCGCCGCAACGGCCGCGTCCATCCCTGGAATTTACGCATTTCCGACTTGCAGATCGGCCGCCTTTCCGACGAGAACGCCCGCTCCGCCGGACTGGGGCTGGCGCTCGCCGCGCTCTGCCAGGCCTTTGCGCGCGACCCCGGCGTCGTCTTCGCCACCGGGGAAATCCTGCTGCCCTCGGCGCCCGGCGCGCCGGCGGTCGCCATCGGCCCGGTCGGCGGCGTCCGCGGCAAGCTGTCGCTGGTGGGCGACTATATCGCTCAGCATCGCCAGGCGCTCGAAGGCAAGCGAATGTTCGTCGTTCTGCCGGCGGTCGCGACGAACGGACGCGCACTCGGCGCCGTCGAGTCGGCGACGCTCGATCGCCTGGCCGCGGCGGCGCGCGGGGCCGGCGCGCGGCTGGAATTCGTCTTCGCCGACTCGCTGGACGGCGTCGAGGCGGCGCTTGGCCCTTTCGCCATGCGCGAGATCGTGACGCCGGCGCGCGCGGCCGGGCTCGCCGCCGCGCTGGGCCTTGTCGTCCTGCTGGCCGGCGGTTGGATGACGCTGACGCGCGCGCCGATCGACCTCGCCTTCGAACCGATCGCCTCGCCAGCGGCAGCGAGCGCCGACGACGCCGCGCCGCAGCGCGCGCGCTACGACGCGGCGAGCGACAAGCTGCGCCTGCTCGGCCCCTGCTTCGACGATCAGCGCGAGCCGATGGTCGTCGGCGGGGAAACGCTGGTGCTGCGGGTCAGCGCCCGCGACGCGCTGCCCTTCGCCAGCCGCCTGCGCGCGCCGCGGCTGTTCATCGCCTCGGTGTCGCGCGCCGCCGATCCGGTGATCCTCGACGCCGAGCATTTTCGCTCGTTGGTCGGCGCGCCCCGCCCCGATTCCGCTTTCGACCTGACCGCGGCGATCCCGATCGAGCCGGTCGAGGACGAGGTTCGCCTGTTCGTCGTGGCGACGCGCGACCCGTCGATCGCCATCACCGGCCTGCAGGAGGCGTTGCGTAAGGACCTGCAGGGCCTTTCCGGGGCGGCGGTGCTGACGACGACGACGAGCTTTCTCGCCGACCGCCTCGGCGACGAGATCGAATACCAGTTCAAGGTGACCAATGACCCGCACGCTTGTCCGTCCTGACGAGCCGGCGCGACGGCGCGCGCGGCTCGCTTGGCCGCGTCGGCTCGCCGCAGGCGTCGGCGCCGCCCTCGCCGCGATGGCGTTGGCCCCCGCCCCGCGAGCAGCGCCGCTGACCTTGAACAGCGACTCCGACATCGCCGCGCTCGCCGATCGCGTGCGCGCCTATGCCGAGGCGAGCCGGGTCCAATGGATCGTCGCCGCCGGCGCGCAAGCGGACGCGGACGCGGCGCTCGCCGCGCTGACGCGCCATCTGCCGCCAGCGGATCGCTACCTGCTCGCGCGCGTCAAGGCGCAAACCCTCGCCGAGGCCGCGCCCGAGCTCGCCGGCGCGTCCGCCCCGCTCGCCTGGATCGCGCCCGCGCCGATCGGCGCGGCGCCGGCCGGCCCGGCCTGCTCGTGGCAGGTCTTGGTCTCCGATCCGGCGTTCCCGTCCCCCGGCGCAGCGCCGCTCGCGGTGCCGCTCGCGCCCAACGACCGCCTGCCGGTCGGCGCGGCGGCGACGTTCCGCGTCGGCCACTCCGGCCTGTTGCAATCCCGGCTCTACGCCTTCGGCGAGACGCGGCCGGGCGCCATTCGCGACCTCGCCGCCGTCGCCGACGTCGACATCCCCGTCGCGGCGGCGCCGGAGGGCGAAACGATCGTCCTGGCGACGGCGCGCCAGAGCGCGCCTTTCCTCGAGCGGGTGAAATCCGCCCTCGCCGCCGCCGACGGCGAGCGGCGCGACCTCGGCAAGGAGTTCGCGCTGCGTGGCAATCTCGTCGGCCAAGGGCGCGGCATCGGCGCCAACATTCTCGCCATCCCGCCCGACATGGTTGCGCCGAAGCGGCCGGCGATGGCCAACGTCGGCGCAAGGCCGCGCCCCGAGGACGGCGCGCTGATGGAGACATGCCTCTACGCGCTCACCCCCGCGCCGTGAGGCGGGGGGGCGCCCGCCCTCAGCTCTTCTCCGGCGAGCCGAGCAGGCGCCATTGTTTCAGCGCGGGCGCCAGCGCCGGACCGCTCTTGCCGTCGATCGGACCGGAATAATATCCGGCGGCGGCGAGGCGCGCCTCGACCGCCTTGATCGTGTCGGCGGTCCATGCCTGGGTCTTGCCGGTGAGATCGGCGATCGATTCGCCCGAGTCGGCGGCGACCGCGCGCAGCAATTGGTCGGCCGCCGCGCTCGGATCCTTGGCGACGCCCCGCCCCTCGTCGAGAACGGCCGCCGCGGTGTGATAGCCCTTGGGGAAACCGAAGCTCGCCGCGCGCTCGTAAAGGCCGAGCGCGTCCGACCCCGCGCCGCCAAAGCCGTGTTCGGCCAACTCGGCCAGATCGTAGGTCGCCCGCGCCGAGCCGCTCGCCGAGGCCCGTTGCAGCAGCGCGACGGCGCGCGGCAGGTCCTTTTCGACGCCTTTACCCTCGACCAGCGCGACGGCGAGATTGATCGCGCCGTCGGCGAGACCGCGCTCGGCCGCCTTCTCGTAAAGCGCGTACGCCGCCTTGAGGTCCTTCGGCGCGTGATCGCCGGTTTCCAGCATCAAGCCCAGACTGTACATGGCGCGGGCGTCGCCGGCCTCGGCCGCCTGTCTGTAGAGCCGATAGGCTTCGTCGAGGCGCCCGGCGGCGGCGGTCGCCCGCGCCAGCAGCGCCACGTAATGCGGGACTTCGGGATGGCGCGCCGCCGCCTCGCCGCAAACGCCGATCGCCGCGGCCGCGTTCTGCTTGAGGTCCGCCAGATCGACGCCGAGCGTGCTCGCCGTCGCGTCGTTGGGATGAGTGGCCAGGCGCTCGCACACGACGCCGGGATCGGAAGCCGCGTCTTGCGCGTCGCGCAGGCTGGCGCGCAGATCCTCGGCTTCGCGCGCGTGCGCGCCCGAGGGATAGCGCGCGAGATAGAGATCGACGAGCCGACTCTGGCGCGCGCTGCGCGCCAAGCTCCAGAGCAGATCGTCGACGTTGGCGCTCGCCGCCGGCGGCGACGACTTGGGCGATTTGCCGACCTCGGCGAGCAGCGCCCTGACGTCGCCCGCGTGCGAGCCCTCGGGGTAGCGATCGAGATAGATGGCGAGCAGATCGGGATCGCGCTGACCGCCGGCGAGCCGCCACAACAGGGTTTCCGGCGAAGCTTCGCTTGCGGCGTCGCCGGCGAAATAGAACTGCCGCGTCAGCGAGGAATTTTCCCACGGAATCTGCGCTCCGCCCGTCGCGGCGATGACGTCGCGGCGCACCGCGATCATCATGCTGGAAATGTCGACCCCGGGCGAGGCGAGGTGTCCGAGCAACGACTGGGCGAACGGGCTGTTGCGGCCGGCGCCGTCGTAGGCGACCGCGTCGGGCTGGGTGGCGAAGGCGATCAGGAACCCGGCCGCGTCGCCGACGCGCGCCAGGCCCGCCGAAGGCAGCGCGACGGAGGAGCCCGCGAGCGGATCGTTGCGGCAGGCGTCGAGAAACACGAGGTGAATTCCGGCGCCCTTGGCCTGCGCGTCGAGCACGTCGTCGAAATGGATGGTGCGCCTCTCGATGTCGTCGACCGTTCGCAGCCGCGCGTCGACGGGAACGAGAAAATTGTGGGCCGAAACCTGCAAACCGTGGCCGCCATAATAGAACAGCGAAACGTCGGCCGAAGCGGCGCGCGCGCCGAAATCCGCGATGGCGCGCCGCATCTTGGCCTGATCGAGATCGACGCCGAGGGTCACGCTGAATCCGAGGGATTTGAGCGCGTCGGCGACGTCCCTGGCGTCGTTGGGCGGATTGGCGAGCGTGGGAACCGCCTGGTAGGCGCCATTGCCGACGACCAGCGCGACGCGGCTTTCCGCCAGCGCCGGGCCGGCCGCGACCAGGACGAACAAGCTCAGCGTGGCGAAGCGGCGCGTCAGAGCCGTTCCGATCCTAGCCAATCCGCGCGCCGCGCCCATGAGAGCCATCCAGGAAACCGGGCTGCGGTCTCCGATGCGATCGGCCGCGCTTCAAGTCAAGCGACGGACGAAGCGCCGCTCGGGCGCGCGCCGCCTAAAGCGCGCCGCCCTTCTCCAGCGAAAGGCTCGCCACGTTCAGCGTGTCGACGACGAAGACGCCGCTTCGCGTCTGACGCTGCTGCGCATCCGGGTCTTCCGCCCGCACGAGGGTCATATCCTTGTGAATCAGGGCGGCCGCCTGGTTCAGCGCCTTGACCGCTTCGGCCTTGGTTTTCGCGGCGCGAACGCGACGCGCCGCCCGCGCCACGATCTCGGGCGTTTCCTGCAATTCCTTGGGCAGTCGCGGCGCCAGGGCGGCGAGCGCTTGGGCGTATTGGTCGAGCGCGTCGGCGACGCAGTCCTGAGTGACGCACCGGCATTCCTTAATATAGACTTGGGTGGCGCGCGAGAGTTCCTTCACCGCGTCGCTGGCCTCGCCGAACGTCGGCGGCGCGCCAAACACGAGGCCGCCGCCGCAACCGTTCGGATCCTCGGCGCTCCGTCGGATCGATCCGCCGCTGGGGCCCGAGCTTGAGGCGGCGGCTGCTCCGGATGCCCCTCCAGCCGTCTGCGCCTGCGCGCCCGTCGCCAAAACGACCAGGAACAGCGCCGCCGCGAGCGTTCGCGCCAGTGCGGAAATCGAGATCGAACGCATACTGCCTCCCCTCTCAAAGACATCGGCGGCGCCGTCGGGTTCGCCGCCCAGCCAACCCAAACTCTCTCGCCTTCGCGCTTACGGTCTGCGCGGACAAGGGCGCCCTTCGAGTTTGGTCGATATGGCTACGGCAAACGGCGCGTCCGGTCCATACTTGCCGCCGAAGTTGACGGGCGGCGTCTTGCGGCTAACGTGACCGCCGGACAAGGGGCCGCGCCGAAGGGAGAACCGGGATGGCGATCGAAGGACGCAGCGATGCGGCGACGGGCCGCAAGATCAAGCTCGGCATGGTCGGCGGCGGCGAGGGCGCCTTCATCGGCGCGGTGCATCGGCTCGCCGCGCGCATGGACGACCACTACGAATTCGTCGCCGGCGCGCTGTCTTCGACGCCCGAACGCTCACGCCGCTCCGGCGAGGCGCTCGGCTTGCCGCGCGATCGCATCTATGACGACTACCTGTCGATGGCCAGGGCCGAGGCCGCGCGTCCCGATGGAATCGAGGCGGTCGCCATCGTCACTCCCAATGCCATGCACGCGGGGCCGATTCTCGCCTTTCTCGCGGCGCGCGTCCACGTCATTTGCGACAAGCCGCTGACCACCTCGCTAGCCGAGGCGAGGAAGATCAAGACGGCGGTGGAAAAATCCGGCCGCGTCTTCGCGCTGACCCACAACTACACCGGCTATCCGCTGGTCAGGCGCGCGCGCCAAATGGTCAAGGCCGGCGAGCTCGGCGAAATCCGCCTTGTCCAGGCCGAATATCCGCAGGAATGGCTGACCGAGGCGATCGAAAAGCAGGGCCAGAAGCAGGCGGAATGGCGCGTCGATCCCGCCCGCTCGGGCGCCGGCGGCGCGCTCGGCGACATCGGCACGCACGCCTACAACCTCGCCGACTACGTCTGCGGCGTCGACCTCGTTGAACTCGCCGCCGATCTCAGCTCGTTCGGCGCGGGCCGCGCGCTCGACGACAACGCCCAGATCATGTTGCGCTACGCCAACGGCGCGCGCGGCGCGATTTGGCTGAGCCAGGTGGCGCCGGGCCACGAGAACGGCCTCAAGCTGCGGGTCTACGGAACCAAGGGCTCGCTGCGCTGGGCGCAGGAGAATCCCAACGAGCTGCTCCATTCGCCGTTCGGCGAGCCGACGCGCATCCTCACCCGCGGCGGCCCGGGCGCCGGCGCGGCGGCGGCGCGCGCGACGCGCGTCCCCTCCGGCCATCCCGAGGGCTATCTCGAAGGCTTCGCCAACCTCTATGTCGACATCGCGCTCGCCATCAAAGCTGCGCGCGAAGGCAAGAAGCCGCCCGAAGGCGCGCATTTTCCCGGCGTCGAAGACGGCGTCAAAGGCATGGCCTTCATCGAGGCGGCGGTCGAGTCGTCGAAAGCCAACGGCAAGTGGGTGAAGCCGGCCCGGGCTTGAAGGGCGACGCGATCCGCCCGCCTCTCACGCCTTCTCCACCCGCACCAGCGACCCGTTGTCGACGGCGACGACGCGCACCTTCGCGCCCGCAGGCAGATCGTCGCCGGCGACGCGCCAGACGCTGTCGCCGACGCGGATGCGCCCAAACCCGCGCTCGATCGCCTGATCGAGGAAGAACTCCTTGCCGATCAGCGCGTGGGCGCGGCTCAGCGGCAGTTGCGGCGTTCCCGCCTCGAGCGAACCATAGATCCGCCGCCCGACGAACACGAGAGCGACCACCAGCGCCGCGAACGCCAGGAGTTGCGCCGTCAACTCCAGGGGAAAGACCAGCTCGACGACGCCCATGATCACCGCCGCGGCGCCGATCCAGATCAGGAACGCGCCAGGAACCAGCGTCTCGGCGGCGCACAGCGCGAGTCCGGCGACCAGCCAGACGACATAAGGGGCGAGCGCGAACGGGCCGAAATCGCCCATCGCCTAGCCCCGCTTCGGCGACGCGCCGTCCGGCGGCGGCGAGTCGGGGACCACGCCGCCCGCGCGCCCGGCGCCGCGCGCGGCGCCCTCGCCGAACGCGCTCGCCGCGATCTGCGAAATGCCGCCGAGCGTGCCGGCGAGCGAAGCGAGCTCCATCGGCACGATGAACACCTTCTGATTGGGCGCTTGCGCGAGCGTCTGCAGGGCGCGCACGTATTTGTCGGCGATCAGGTAATTGAGCGCCGCGACGTCGCCGTGGATGGTCGCCTCGCTCACCACGCGCGTCGCCAACGCCTCGGCCTGCGCGGTGCGCTCGCGCGCCTCGGCGTCGCGGAACGCGGCTTCCTTGCGCCCTTCCGCCTCGAGCATCACCGCGGCCTTGCGTCCCTCGGCGCGGGTGATGTCGGATTGGCGCATGCCCTCCGCTTCCAGGATCACCGCGCGTTTTTCGCGCTCGGCTTTCATTTGCCGACCCATCGCCTCGACCAGATCCTTGGGCGGCTCGATGTCCTTGATCTCGATGCGGGTGACCTTGACGCCCCAGGGCAACGCCGCGGCGTCGATGACGTTGAGCAGGCGCACGTTGATCTCGTCGCGGTGGGACAACAGCTGGTCGAGGTCCATCGAACCCATGACCGTGCGGATGTTGGTCATCACCAGATTGAGCAACGCCTGTTGCAGATTGGCGACTTCGTAAGACGCCTGCCGGACATCGAGCACCTGGAAGAAGGCGACGCCGTCGACCGTCACCGTCGCGTTGTCCTTGGTGATGATCTCCTGGCTGGGAACGTCGAGCACCTGCTCCATCACGTTGAGCTTGCGCCCGATGCGGTCGATATAGGGAATGATCATGCCCAGACCGGGGGTCAGGGTCTTCTTGTACCGGCCGAAACGCTCGACAGTGTAATTGTATCCTTGCGGCACTTGCCGCACGCCCATCAACACTGTCACGATGACGAACAGCGCGACGGCGAACGCGACGATGCCGAATCCTGCCACCATTTGCATGAATCTCCCCCCGGAACCGCGGCCCGCCCGCCCCGACGCTTGTCGGCGCCTACCGAACGGAACGAACTCTAGCCCGACCGTGGGCGCATGGCCACGGAAATCCTGACGCCGGCGGCGAGGCTAGCGCGGGATTAAGACGGGACGGCTCCGCCATCCGCGAACGGCGGCAATCGCGGCGATTTTCTCTATGGGCGCGGAAAACCGCCGCTCCCCTCCACCGTCACGCCGACGTCGCCGGCTCTCAAGCTCCGCGCCGCCGCCCTGGCTTCCTCGACGCGGTCGAGCCGCAACAGCGCCAACGCGTGGCGCCCCGAGGACGAGCCGATGACGCCGACGGGAAGTTCGCCGTCCGTCACCGCCGCGCCCGGCGGCGGCGGCGCGCCGATGAGGCGCACGCGAACGACGCGCTTGCGCGCCTCGCCGCGGTGCTTCATGCGCGAAACGACCTCCTGGCCGACGTAGCAGCCCTTTTCGAAGTCAAGGCCATGGAAGAGGTCCATGTCGGCCTCGTGCGGAAATGTCTCGCCATAGGCGAAATCGACCCCGCCCTTGGGGACGCCGAGGCTGATGCGCAGCGCCTCGTATTCGCCGACGCCGGCCTCCCCGATCGCGACCGCCTTGGCGCGCGGTAGGATGGTGCGATGGCCGAGGGCGCCGGCGCGCGGGTCGGCGTAGAATGCGCCGCCCGGCGCGTCTTCCGGCTCGTCGTTCCAGTAAGCGATGACGCCGTGGTCGGCGCTCTCGTCGGCGACGACGATCCTCGCGCGCAGCTTGTACATGGCGAGCCGCTTGACGAGATCGCCCGCGAGCGCGACCGGACAATCGAGCAGAAACGCGTTCGCGGCGGCGGGCGCGCGCACGACAAGGAAATCGAACAGCATCTTGCCCTGCGGCGAGAGCAGCGCGGCGTAGCGCGCCTCATGGGCGCCGAGCGTCGTCACGTCGTTGGTCAGCAGCCCCTGGAGAAAGCCCGTCGCGTCCTCGCCGCTGACGCGCACCACCCCGCGGTCGTCGAGAAAGGCGGCGTCTTTCGTCATGAGGGACCTCCGGCGCGCTTGCCATGCGCGAGCTTGTTAATTAGGCCGATCGAGCCGCCGCGCAAGGAAGGAAGCGCCGCCGGATTGTAATTGGCTCCTTCCTGTCGCAAGAATGAAGCCCATGAACCTCGCCGGGACATGGCGGATTGAAAACCACGCGCTATTTCGACGAGCAGGTCCTGCGCAAGCGACCCAATATTCAAGTGGCGTGGATCGCGCCGATTCTCGCCAATCCGATCCGCCGCGTTGTGCAGCTCGATGGCCGCGTCCGCGTATGGGGCGCGGTCGTCGATCCGCGCGACGGGCAAACGCGCATATTGCGCGTGGCGACGCTGGCGGACGGGGAAACCGTTCATAACGCCTTTTTCGATCGCGACTTCGAGGGCAGGAACCGATGAAGCTTCATTATTATCCCGAGACGGACAGCCTCTACATCGAATTGAGGCCCGAGCCCGGCGTCAAAACGCGCGAAGTCGCCAGCGGCCTCAACGTCGATCTCGACGTCAACGGCGAGGTTGTCGGTTTCGACATCGACTTCGCCTCCAAACGATCCGATCTTTCGACGCTGGAAACATTCGCCTTGCCCGTGCGCGCAACCGACGCCGCGTAGCGCGGAGGCAAGGAGACCGGGATGTCGCGCCTGTTCGACTGCATTCTCGCCGAGGCGACCGTCGTCAACCAGGACGGCGTCGGCAAGCGAGACATCGGCGTCCTCGACGGCAGAATCGCCGAAATCGGCGATCTCGGCTCGGCGAGCGCGGGCGAGCGCCTCGATTGCCGCGGCCTGCACATCCTGCCCGGCGTGATCGACAGCCAGGTCCACTTCCGCGAGCCCGGTCTGACCCACAAGGAGGACCTGGAGACCGGTTCGCGCGCCGCGGCCCTCGGCGGCGTGACGGCGGTGTTCGAAATGCCCAACACCGATCCGCCGACGACCTCGGCGGAAGCGCTCGCCGACAAGCTGGCGCGCGCCAAGGGGCGGATGCATTGCGACTTCGCGTTCTGGGTCGGCGGAACGCACGAAAACATCGCGGCAATCCCGGAGCTGGAGCGCTTGCCCGGCGCGGCGGGGATCAAGGTGTTCATGGGCTCCTCGACCGGCCGACTGCTGGTGCCCGACGACGCCGGCGTGCTGGCGATCCTCGAGGCGACGCGCCGGCGCGCGGCGTTCCATAGCGAGGACGAGGCGCGCCTCGCCGAGCGCGAGGGCCTGCGCGTTTCCGGCGATCCCGCTTCGCACCCGATCTGGCGCGACGAAATCGTGGCGCTGCGCTGCACCGATCGGTTGATCCGGTTGGCGCGGGCGGCGCGCGCCCGGGTCCACGTGCTGCACGTTTCGACGCGCGAAGAGATCGCCATGCTGCAAGACGCCAAGGACGTCGCCAGCTGCGAGGCGACGCCGCACCATCTGACCTTCAGCGGCGACGACTACGCGCGGCTCGGGACCAAGCTGCAGATGAACCCGCCGGTGCGAGGAGCCGAACACCGCGACGGCCTCTGGCGCGGCGTCGCGCAGGGCGTAATCGACGTGCTCGGTTCCGACCACGCGCCGCATACGCTCGCCGAGAAAGCCAAGCCCTACCCCGAAAGCCCGGCGGGGATGACCGGCGTGCAGACGCTGGTTCCCGTCATGCTCGACCACCTCGCGGCGGGACGCCTGACCCTGCAACGCTTCGTCGACCTGACCAGCTCCGGCCCGGCGCGCCTGTTCGGAATCGTCGGCAAGGGCCGCATCGCGGCGGGCTACGACGCCGACTTCACCATCGTCGACCTGAAGCGCCGGGAGGCCATCCGCGACTCCTGGATCGCCTCGCGCTGCGGCTGGACGCCCTACGACGGCAAACAGGTGACCGGCTGGCCGGTCGGAACGTTCGTGCGCGGCCGGCGCGTGATGTGGGAGGGGGAGATCGTGACGCCTTCGCAGGGAGAGGCGGTGAGGTTCGCGTGAGGCGTCGCGGCGAGCGCCGCCTCGCTCCGACGAGCCTGAAGCGGCCGAGCTGCGCCTCGGCGCAGATGCGCTCGAGCGCCATCGCCCCGCCGGCGACCAGCGCCGCGCGTCCGGCGACGGAAAAAGGTCCGTCAACGCGAAAATGCTTCCTCCCCCGTGCGTGGAATCGAACGCAGACTGGGCGAACGCTCGGCTTTCGCTGACGGCGGCGGCTTCACAAGGCCGTCGGGTCGCCCTTGGCGGCGGCGCGCGCATAGGCGGGCCGTTCGCGAATGCGGCGCAGAAAATCCCAGAGTTTAGGCCGGCGCGCGTCGAGCCCGGCCCGGGAGGCGGCCGCCTCCAGGGGATAGCTCATCTGGATATCGGCCGCCGAGAACGCGTCTCCGGCGAACCAGGGGCGACGCGCGAGTTCGCCCTCGAGAAAGTCGAGATGGCGCTTGATTTGCGGATCGACGTAGGAGGCGAGCGCCTTGGATGCGATCGCGCCGGCGATCGGGCGGGCAAGGAACGGCGCGCGGCGCGGCAGCTGCATGAACATGTACTTCATCGTCAGCGGGGGCATCAGCGAACCCTCCGCGTAATGCATGAAATAGGTATAGCGCAGGCGATCTTGCGAGCCGGGCGGCGGGGCGAAGCGGCCGGCGCCGTACGCCTCGATCAGATATTCCAGGATCGCGCCGGACTCGGCGAGCGTCTTGTCCCCGTCCACGATCACCGGCGATTTGCCGAGCGGGTGCGCGGCCATCAGCGAGGCCGGCGCCAGCATCGTCTTGGGATCGCGCGCGTAGCGACGGATTTCGTATTCGAGACCGAGCTCCTCGAGCAGCCAGAGCGCGCGTTGGGAGCGGGAATGGTCGAGATGATGGACAACGATCATGGGCCGCGAAGTCCTCCGCGCCGGGGTCGGACGAGCAATTGCCGTTTTTGCGCCGCTTGGCAAGGCGCGCCGGACGCCTTTGCGCCGCTCGACCGACGCGGTAGGATGCCCGGCGTCGCGTCAGCCGCATCAAAACGTTCGATTTCAGGGGAGAGCCGATGCCCGTCGACAAGCCGCTGTGTTTCGTCGTCCTGGTCGGCAGCCTGCGCCGCGGCTCTTTCAACGCCGCGATCGCTCGCGCACTGCCCGCGCTCGCGCCGGGCGGCGTCACAATCGTCCCGCTCGGCTCGGTCGGGGAGTTCCCGCTCTTCAATCAGGACGCCCAGGGGCAGGGTTTTCCCCCGGCCGTCGTCGCGATGGGCGAGGCGATCGCCAAGGCGGACGGCGTCGTCATCGTCACGCCGGAATACAATTACTCGGTCCCCGGCGTGCTGAAGAACGCGCTCGACTGGCTTTCGCGCCTGCCGAACCAGCCGTTCGCCGGCAAGCCGACAGCGATCCAGAGCGCCTCGCCCGGGCTGTTCGGCGGCGTGCGCGCCCAGCATCACCTGCGCCAATCGCTCGTCTTCCTCGATGCGCTGACGCTCGCCCGGCCCGAGGTCATCATCGGCCAGGCGGCGGCTAAGTTCGACGAAAGAAGCGGCGAATTGACCGACAAGGCGACGCGCGAATTCATCGCCGCGCAGTTGCGCGCCTTTGCCGCTTTCGCCAGGCGATGACACGGGATTGACGCCTGCGCCGGCCGCGGCGACAGTGCCAAGCTTCGCCGCAGGTTCAGAGGCCCCATGAAAGTCACGCTCGTCCAGATGAACTCGATTAGCGACAAGGCCGCCAATCTCGCGGCGGCGCGGGCGTCGATCGAGCGCGCGGTCGCGGAAGAAGCGCCGGATTGGCTGCTGCTGCCCGAGCAGTTCGACTGGGCGGGCGGCGGCAAGGGTGACAAGGCCGCCAACGCCGAGAGCTTGCCTGGCGGCCCCGCTTATCGAATGGCGCAGGAGCTCGCCGCCAAGCATCGCCTCTTCATCCACGCCGGTTCGATCATGGAAAAAATCCCCGGCGACGCGCGCATTCACAACACCTCCGTCGTCTTCAACCGCGCGGGTGAGGAGATCGCGCGCTACCGCAAGATTCACCTCTTCGACGTGACGACGCCCGACGGCGTCGCCTACAACGAGAGCGCCAGCGTGAAGGCGGGCGATAAGGTCGTCGCGTACGATTGCGAGGGCGTCGTCGTCGGCTGCTCGATCTGCTACGACTTGCGCTTTCCCGACCTCTTCCAGGCGCTCGTCGAAAAGGGCGCGCAAGTCATCGCGCTGCCCGCCGCCTTCACCCTGCAGACCGGCAAGGACCATTGGGAGACGCTGCTGCGCGCGCGGGCGATCGAGACGGAATGCTACGTCTGCGCGGCGGCGCAGACCGGCGAATTCGCGGCGGGAAGCGAACGGCGCCAGACCTACGGCCATTCGCTGGTCGCCGATCCCTGGGGCCACGTCGTCGCCAAGGCCTCCGACGGCGTCGGCCTCGCCTCGACGCGGCTCGACATGGCGCAGGTCGAGCGGGCGCGGCGGCTGATCCCGGTCGCCCGGCACAAGGTTCGCATCCCTCGCGATTGATTTTCGTCGCTCGGGGCCACGCGATGTCGCGCTGACGCACGCATCGCTTGGCTCCGCCGCGCGGCGCGCATGCCGACGAATCCGTCTCGTCGGGATGCGCGGGGCCCATCAGAGCCCGGCTCCCACATGTTTGATATTGGCTGTCGCCACGTCGTTCATCATCCCGAGAAGCGCGTCGGGAACCGGCATCGGCGTACAGGCTCTGTCGCCGTCGATGAAGAACACCAAACCGCCGGAGTCACCCTCCACCTTCGCGAGCGCCGCCTTGTCGCCGTAGGGCAATCCTGGCGGCGTCGCCGGATTCATCGCGTAGATGCCGCGCAGGAACTGCCACTGATCCCCCGTTAGCTCGATCCACTTGCCGTTGTGCGCTTGAATCGCCTGCTTGGGCACGGCGATATCGACGCAAGGGCTGGCGCTGTCGCCGTCCGCCAAAGCCATTTGCGGCAAGACCGCCAGACCGCCGATCAACGCCAGACAAAGTTTGCTCGCCATGAGGACCTCCTGTGGCTTGGAGCCCGCTCGGGTTGTGTCAGTCTCCCCCTAGAAAACGCTTGTTTGTCCCTTCGCCGATCGACGCGTCTGACCACACCGAGCGCAGGGCTATTCGCTCGGCCGCCAGGAGCAATGCCTCAAGCAATAAATGTGCCGCTGCCACCGCGCCGCGACCCCGCATGACTCGCTCGGCAGGTCGCCTCCGGGGCGCCGGTGTTGCGCTCCGCGTCGCGGGCGCCGCAAAAAGCGGCAGCCAAAGTTCATCCGAATGGCGCGAAGCCTTATGCGGGCACGCCCAACCCTGGGGCGCCTGATCGCGGGGGGTGATCCTGACGCCGTCGGCCGCGAGGGCCAAGCCATGAGAGGCGGGCTTGACCCGCCTTACGCCATCGCGCACGGCTGAGCGCGGCGCGGGCGGGGAGAAGGAGGGGAAGTGCTGATTCGGCCGGAAAGGGAGAGCGAGTTTCCCGCGATCTATGAATTGGTTCGCGTCGGCTTCACGACGGCGAAGGTCGCCAACGGCGACGAACAGAATTTCGTCGACCGTTTGCGCAGCGGCGACGGCTACATTCCCGAGCTGGCGCTGGTCGCCGAGGACGATGGCGAGCTCGTCGGGCACATCATGCTGACGCGGACGTTCGTCTCGACGGCCGAGGCGCCGCGCCCCGTCCTGCTCCTCGCTCCGCTCTGCGTGGTTCTGAAGCGGAGAAAGCAGGGCCTCGGCGCGCGGCTCATTCAAGATGCGCTCAGCCGGGCGCGGCGGCTCGGCCACGCCGCGGTCGTGCTGGTCGGCGACCCCGCCTATTATTCCCGCTTCGGCTTCAAGCCCTGCGCCAGCTTCGGGATCGCCAACGCGAACGGCATCCCGGACCGGCACGTCATGGCGCTCGAACTCGCGCCGGGCGCTCTCGCCAACGCTTCAGGGATCGTCTTGTTTCAGACCTAACAGCGTTCGCCAAGCCGCGCGGCCGAGCCTCAGCCCATCGCGACGCTGAGCCATCCTTGCAGCGCGATCGCGAGGAAGAGGATGAGCCCCGCGTCGCGGTTGGAGCGGAACAGCTTCAACGCCATCGCCGGGCTCGCGCCGTCGACCTGCCAGACCTGCCAGAGGAGATGGGCGCAGTAGGCCGCCCAGCCGATCTCGGCGACGATGCCGGCGCCGACGGCGATGAGCGCTCCTTGGGCGAGCAGCGCCGCCATCGCGTAGAACAGCCCGACGCCGAGCCGCGCCCGGGCGCCGAACAGCCGCGCCGTCGACTTGATGCCGACGACGGCGTCGTCGCGCGCGTCCTGCAGCGCGTAGATCGTGTCGTAGCCGATCGTCCAGCAAAACGCCGAGGCGTAGAGCAGCAGCGCTGGCGACGCGAGCGCGCCGGCGCTCGCCGCCCAGCCCATCAGCGCGCCCCAGGAAAAGGCGAGGCCGAGCACCGCCTGCGGCCACGAAGTGACGCGCTTCATCAAGGGATAGACGGCCACGATCGCCAGCGAAGCGACGCCCAACGCAATCGAAAGCGCGTTGAACGCGACGAGCACGGCGAGGCCGACCAGCGCCTGCGCGACGAGAAAGACCACGGCTGCGCCCACGGAAACGCGGCCCGAGGCCAGCGGGCGCCCTTTGGTGCGCTCGACGCCGGCGTCGAGCTTGCGGTCGAGGATGTCGTTGTAGGTGCAGCCGGCGCCGCGCATGGCGATCGCGCCGACGAGGAACAACGCGAGATGCGTCAGGTCCGGCCCGTGGTGGATCGCCAGACCCGCCAGCGCCGTCGATTGCCAGCACGGCGCGAGCAGCAACTGCCAGCCGGCGGGACGATCGAGGCGCGCCAACTGCACGAAAGGCAAGGCAAAGTCCGGCGTCAGCCGCAGCGCGAGGCTCCTGGCGCGCGCGTCGGGCAGCGCGCTCGGCCGAGAAGTCTCGAGGCTCAAAGCGGGCCGGTCGGCAGGGGCTGGACTTGCGGGCCGCCGCCCGCCGCCTGCTGCTCCTTCATCTTTTTCATCTGCGCGGCCACGGCGCAGGCCTTGTTGGAGAACGCCACTGTTTTGGCGTGGTTCGCCTTGAGCTGGGCGAGCGCCTCGTCGGGAATCTGGCACCAATCCTTGTTCTTATCCATATAGGCGATCATCGCGCCTTCCGCGGCGTTGAGGCCGGCGGACTTGGCGCAGAACACCGCCGGATCGAGCTGCTTGCCGTGCGCGCTCTTGACCAGATCATTGACGACCCTCAATTCCGCCTCGCGCCGTTGCGCGAGTTTTTGCAGGTCGCCGCCGCAGCTCTGCTGCGCCAAGGAGAGGGAAGCCCATGCCGTGCCGCCGAGCGCCAGCGCCAGCGCGAGCATCTTGGCCAAACGCCTCGTCATGGTCGAGAATCCCGCATGGATGAAGCCCGAAATCTTACACCAACTCGGCGTGGCGCGACAGCGCCGCAAGAAAGCGGCGAAAGCAGGGCGGCCGCGCGCATTCGACCAAGCGCTCACACCCAGCCGCGCGCGGCGAAGTCGACGGCGTAGCGCCGCGGCGCGGCGGCGATCGCGGCCATGCCGACGAGCACGCCGTCGGCTCGCATGATGAGTCGCGTCGGGATGGCGCGCGCCAGCGCGGCGACCGGCGCCTTGGCCTCGAAGGCGCGGCGGAACGCCGAATCGTCGAGGAAATCGACGATGCGCGGCAGCACGCCGCCGGCGAGCGTGACCCCGCCGGTGGCGACGAAGGCGACCCCCATGTCGCCCGAAAAACGCGCGACGATGCGCCAGTAGAGCCTGAGGCTCGCCGCCTCCTCGCCGTCGCGCTGAATCAGCGCCGCAGCGACCAGCGCCGGCCCGTCGAGCGAGGGCCTCGGCCGCCCGAGCGCGGCGAGGCGCGCGGCGTGCACGCGAACGAGGCCGGGGCCGGCGAGCACGCTTTCGGTGGTCACGCGGCCGTAGACGCGTTCGAGATGCGGCCATAGCGCCGCCTCTTCGTCGCCGACGGGACCGAAGTCGATGTGGCACGCTTCCGAGGCGAGCGGCGTATGGCGTCCGTTCGCTTCGATGAGGGCGCCGACGCCGAGGCCAGTGCCGGGTCCGAGGACGACCTGGGGCCCGCGCGCGCCGAAGAGCGCCGGCCCGATCGCGCGCGCCCATTCCTTCGGGATGGCCGGCAGCGACAGCGCCTGGGCCTCGAAATCGTTGAACAGCAGCCCTTGGCCGAGGCCGAGCCGGCGCGCCGCCTCGGGGCCGTCGATCAGCCAGGGCGCATTGGTGAGTTTGAGGGAGCGCCCGTCGACCGGTCCGGCGCCGCAGACGACGACGGAACGCGGCCGCCCGCCGAGTTTGCCGATCGCCGCCTCGACCGCCTCGACAAGGCCGGGATAATCCTTGGTTTTGAGATGCGCGACCGGACCGAGCGGCGCGTCGGGCGCGCTCTGAAGCGCCAGGCGCACGTTGGTGCCGCCGACGTCGCCGACAAGCACGGGAAAGGGAAAGGCGAATTCGCTCACGCCGGCATAAGCAGGAAACTCGGACCGGCCGTCAAGGCGACAGAGGCGCGCGGGCAAATCATGGCAGGGCGTCGAATCGCCGCAATTCCAATTCGACCGCTTCGAGCAAGCCGGGAAGACGGTTGTGAACCGTGCCCCAGACGAGGCGCTGGCGCACGTCCTCATAGTCGTGCCGATAGACATTGCCAGCGCCCGCCATCTCCGCCCACGGGATATGCGGATGCCGCGCCTTCAACTCGGCCGGAATACCGCGCGACGCCTCCGAGATGATCTCGAGGCATCGCGTTACAGCATAGAACACGAGGTCGTTGTCCCGGAACTCCTCGTAAGAGAGACCGCCCACGAAGGTGCGCGCGAGATAGATGTTGTGTCGGATATCGGCGAGCCGACGCGGAGAGCCGGTCGCGTCAGAACGCATAGACCGCTTCAGATTCGGCCGGAGGACGGACATAGGGCTTGAGCGCCGCGCGATCAACGACGTCGACCGGCTCGGCGAATAATTCGGCGATATAGGATTTCAAGCCGACATACGCGTACACGTCCGGCACCGCCTCCGGCTCGATCTCGATCATGATGTCGATGTCACTGCCGGGCCGATCGTCGCCGCGCGCGCGCGAACCGAATAGGGCGGCATGCGTTACGCCCCGGGCCCGCAAGGCGGCCTCGTTCTCACGCAATCTGGCGATGATGCCCTGCTTGTCCATTGAAACAGTTTAGCACATTCTGTTTTCGGGGTCGAAATCGCGAGCGCCATTCTTGCGCAGGGAGAGAACCTTTCGATTAAGGGCGAAATCCTGACACGATAGCGTCAGATCAACGCGATGCGCAGCGAGCGGCCAACCGCGCTCTCGGCGCGCCCTGAAGCGCCAAGCGCACGTTGGCGCCGCCGACGTCGCCGACGAGCACGGGAATGGGAAAGGCGAATTCGCTCACGCCGGCATAAGCGGGAAACTCGGTCCGGTCGTCAAGGCGACAGAGGCGCGCGGGCAAAAATGCATTATCTTTCCCCCGTGACCGAATCGCTCGCCTTCCCCCGACCCGGCTTCTACGAATTCTTCTGCGGCGGCGGCATGGCGCGCGTCGGGCTGGGAGCGGGTTGGCGTTGTCTCTTCGCCAACGACTTCGACCCGCGCAAAGCTTTCAGCTACGCCGACAATTGGGGCGAAGGCGATCTTCGCCGCGGCGACGTCGCCGCGCTGACCAGCGCCGACCTGCCCGGGCGCGCCGAACTCGCTTGGGCCTCTTTTCCCTGCCAGGATCTATCGCTCGCCGGCGCCGGCGCCGGGCTTTCCGGCGCGCGGTCCGGCGCGTTCTGGGGTTTCCACGCGCTGATGTGCGATCTCCGGCGCGAGGGACGCGCGCCCAAGCTCATCGCGCTCGAAAACGTGCTCGGCGCGCTGACTTCGAAAGGCGGCGCCGATTTTGCCGCGCTGTGCGGCGCGCTCGCCGGCCTCGGCTATCGCTTCGGCGCGCTGACCATCGACGCCGCGCATTTCGTGCCGCAATCGCGCCCGCGATTGTTTCTCGTCGCGCTGGACGACGATTATCGCCCGCCCGAAACGTTGACGGCGCCGGCGCCGGGCGCGCCCTTCGCCGCGCCGGCCCTGCGCCGGGCCGCCGCCGACCTGCCGCCGACGCTCGCCGAGAGGTGGGTATGGTGGCGCCTGCCCGAGCCGCCTCGCGCTAATATTCGGCTCGTCGACTGCCTCGACGAGCAACCGGCGGACGCGCCCTGGCGCGACGGCGATCAAACCCGCGCCTTCGTCGCCGCGATGTCCAAGGCGTCGCTGCGCGAACTGGCGGCGGCCCGCGCCCACGGCTCGCGTCAGGTCGGCGCGTTGTTCCGGCGCACCCGCCCCGACGGCGCCGGGGGGACGAAGGTGCAGGTCGAGGCCCGCTTCGACGGCCTGGCCGGTTGCCTGCGCACCCCCGCCGGCGGCTCCAGCCGGCAATTCCTGATCGAAGTCGAGGGCGACGCGACGCGCTCGCGCTTGATCGGCGCGCGCGAAGCCGCGCGGCTGATGGGGCTGCCGGAGAGCTACCGGCTGCCGGCGCGACGCAACGACGCCTATCGCCTCCTCGGCGACGGCGTCGCGGCGCCGGTGGTGCGTTTCTTGAGCGGCCATCTGCTCGAACCGCTGCTCGCCGCGCGGAGCGAAGCCGCGCTCGAACGCCCGCGCGTCCGCCGCGCATGAAGGCGCCGCGCCAACCCTCGCCCGAGCGCTCCGCCGTCATGCGCGCGGTGAAATCGCGCGACACCGGCCCGGAGCTGGCGGTGCGCGCGATGCTGCGCCCGCTCGCCCCCGGCTATCGCCTCCATCGCGCCGATCTGCCGGGCAAGCCCGACATCGTCTATAGCGGGCGGCGGCTGGCGATTTTCGTCCACGGCTGCTTCTGGCACGGCCACGATTGCCCGCGCGGCGCGCGCAGCCCGAAGGACAACGCCGACTATTGGCGGGGAAAGATCGCGCGCAACCGCGCGCGCGACGCGAAGGCCGTCGCCGCGCTGGAGGCGATGGGCTGGCGCGCCGTGGTGGTCTTCGAATGCGCGCTCAAGGATCCGGCGTCCTTGCGCGCGCGCCTCGCCGCCGCGCTCACCCCGTCTTCTTAGCGCCCCCCTTGCGTCGCCCGTTGATGCGCTGCAACATGAGGCGAGATCAATTCACGCCGGCCCGTCCGGCCGCACGGGGCCCCCGCCCATGTCGATCGCCGTCGTCAAAGAGCGCGCCGAGGCCCGCGAAGCGGCCGAAACCGAAGCGGAAAAGGACGCGCCTCTGCGCGCCGATATTCGCCTGCTCGGGCGTCTGCTCGGCGACACCGTGCGCGAGCAGGAGGGCGAAGAGGTCTTCGCCATCGTCGAGCGGATTCGCCAGGCCTCGATCCGCTTCCACCGCGACAACGAGATCGGCGCGCGGCGCGAGCTGGAGGCGACGCTCGACAGCCTCGACGCCGACCAGACCCTGAGCATCGTGCGCGCCTTCAGCTATTTCTCGCATCTCGCCAACATCGCCGAGGACCAGCACCACATCCGCCGCAATCGCGCCCATGTGCGCATGAAGTCGGAGCCGCGTCCGGGCGCGCTGGCCTACGCGTTCAAGCGCGCCGCCGACGCCGGCGTCGACGCTCGCGCGCTGCGCGCGTTCTTCGACCATGCGCTGGTCAGCCCGGTGCTCACCGCCCACCCGACCGAGGTCCGGCGCAAGAGCACGCTGATGCGGGAATTGGAAATCACCGCGCTGCTCGACGCGCGCCATCGCGACGCGGGCGACGAGGTCGAACTTACCCGCATCGAGGAGCAGTTGCGGCGCGCCATCCTCATCCTCTGGCGCACCAACATGCTGCGGCAGACGCGCCTGAAGGTGATCGACGAGGTCTCCAACGGCCTTTCCTACTACGACTACACGTTCTTTCGCGAACTGCCGCGCATCTACTGCGCGATCGAGGACGAACTGGCCGGCCAGCAGCCGGCGGACGCCGGCAAGCGCATCGCCTCGTTCCTGCGCATCGGCTCGTGGATCGGCGGCGATCGCGACGGCAACCCCCACGTCACCGCCGAGGTGCTGAGCGAGGCGATGCGGCTGCAGAGCGCCAGCGCGCTCGGCCATTATCTCGAAGAGCTGCACGAGCTGGGGGGCGAATTTTCGATGAGCTCGGGGCTCATGCCCATAAGCGTAGCGCTCGACGCGTTGGCGGAACGTTCGGGCGACCACGCGGCGACGCGACGCGACGAACCCTACCGGCGCGCCATCGCCGGCATCTATTCGCGCTTGGCCAGGACTGCGGTCAATCTCGACCACGTCGTCGCGCCGCGCGAGCCGCTGATCGACCTGCCGCCCTACTCGAGCGTCGCCGAGTTCGGCGCCGATCTCGACACGATCGCCCATTCGCTCGAGGCCCACGGCGCCGCCACTCTGGCGCGCGGCCGCTTGCGCGCGCTGCGCCGGGCGGTCGACCTCTTCGGCTTCCACCTCGCCCCGCTCGATCTGCGGCAGAACTCCGACGTGCACGAGCGCACCGTCGCCGAACTCTTCGCCGCGGCGGCCCCCGGCGTCGAATACCTCAAGCTCGGCGAAGAGGCGCGCGTCTCGCTACTGCTGAGCGAGCTGCGATCGCCGCGCCCGCTGGTGTCGCCGTTCGTCGCCTATAGCGAGGAAACGGCCGCCGAACTCGCGGTGTTCCGTATGGCCGTGGAGATCCGCAAGACCTACGGCCCCGATGCGATCCGCACCAGCATCATTTCCAAGGCCGAGGGCGTCTCGGACATGCTGGAACTCGCGCTGTTGCTCAAGGAAGCCGGGTTGGTCAGCGCCCACGGCCGCGCCGCGCTCAACATGGTGCCGCTGTTCGAGACCATCGAGGACTTGCGCGGCTGCGTCGCGGTGATGGACCGGCTGCTCTCCGTCCCCGAATACCGCCGCCTGGTCGACAGCCTCGGCGGCGAACAAGAGGTGATGCTCGGCTATTCCGATTCCAACAAGGACGGCGGATTCGTCACCTCGGGCTGGGAACTCTACAAGGCCGAGATCGGCCTGATCGAGGTGTTCAAGCGGCACGGCGTGCGCATTCGCCTGTTTCACGGCCGCGGCGGATCGGTCGGGCGCGGCGGCGGGCCGAGCTACGACGCGATCCTGGCGCAGCCCGGCGGCGCGGTGCAGGGCCAGATCCGCATCACCGAACAGGGCGAAATCATCTCGAGCAAGTATTCCAACGGCGAAGTCGGGCGGCGCAATCTCGAGACGCTGGTCTCGGCGACGCTGGAGGCGAGCCTGCTGCAGGAGCACGTCGCCGCGCCCGATCCGGCCTACTTGAGCGCGATGGAGGCGCTGTCGCAGAGCGCGTACGTCGCCTATCGCAGCCTCGTCTACGAGACCGAAGGCTTCGAGCGCTATTTCTGGTCGTCGACCGTCATCACCGAAATCGCCACCCTCAACATCGGCTCGCGCCCCGCTTCGCGCAAGCAGACGAAGGCGATCGCCGACTTGCGCGCGATCCCTTGGGTGTTCTCGTGGTCGCAATGCCGCCTGATGCTGCCCGGCTGGTACGGCTTCGGCGCCGCGGTCAAGGATTTCGTCGCGGTCCACCCTCGCGACGGCCTCGATCAGCTCAAGGCGATGTACCGCGAGTGGCCGTTCTTCCGCACCCTTCTTTCCAACATGGACATGGTGCTGGCCAAATCGAGCCTCGCCATCGCCTCGCGCTACGCGCAGCTCGTCGCCGACGTGAAGCTGCGCGAGGCGATCTTCTCGCGCATTTCGCGCGAATGGCGCGATTCGGTCGACGCGCTCAACGCGATCATGGAACAGGAAAACCTGCTGGACAGCAACCCGCTGCTGGCGCGCTCGATCCGCAATCGCTTCCCCTATCTCGATCCGCTCAATCACGTGCAGATCGAATTGCTCAAGCTGCACCGCGCGCACACGGCGAGCGAAAAGGTGCTGACCGGCATTCAGTTGACGATCAACGGCATTTCGGCGGGCCTGCGCAACAGCGGGTGAGGCGAAGCGGCTCGGAGCCGCCGGCGCGGCGGCGATGTCCTCGCCTCGCGCCTCACCCCTTCTCGCGCATCAGCCGCGACTTGTCGCGGCTCCAGTCGCGGTTCTTCTCCGCTTCGCGCTTGTCGTGCAGCTTCTTGCCGCGCGCCAGCGCGATGGCGATTTTCGCCCGGCCCTTGGCGTTGAAATAGACGCGCAGCGGCACGATCGTCATGCCGTCGCGCTCGACGCCTTTGGCGAGCTTGACGATCTCCTTGGCGTGCAGCAGCAGTTTGCGCGGCCGGCGCGGCTCGTGGTTGAAGCGATTGGCTTGCAGATATTCCGGGATGTTGGCGTTGTAGAGCATCATCTCGCCGTTGCGGTCGACGGCGGCGTAGCTTTCGGCCACCGTCGCCTTGCCGGCGCGCAGCGATTTGACCTCCGGCCCGGTCAGCATCAAGCCGGCCTCGAACACCTCGCCGATCTCGTACTCGTGGCGCGCGCGCCGATTGTCGGCGACGACCTTGAAATTCGGCTTTTCCTTGGCGGCGGGCGCCAACGGCGGCTCTCCTCGTCGCGCCTTAAGCGTTGAGCACGCCGGCGTGGACCATCGCGCGGCGGATCAGCGCCTCGGTCGGCGGGCCGACCGGGATGAGGGGCAGGCGCGCTTCGTTGCGCGCGTGGCCGAGCAGGCTCAGCGCGTATTTCGCCCCGCACACGCCGGGTTCGACGAAGATCGCGGCGTGCAGCGGCGTCAGCCGGTCCTGCAGGCGCAGCGCGTGGCCGAATTCGCCTTTGAGCGCGAACTCCATCAGTTCCGCGCATTGCGAAGGCGCGACGTTGGCGGTGACCGAAATGCAGCCGTCGGCGCCCGCCGCCATGCAGGCGAGCGCCGTCATATCTTCGCCCGAAAGCTGGATAAAGTCCGCGCCCATCGCGTGGCGTTGGCGCGAGATGCGCCCCACGTCGCCTGTGGCGTCCTTGACGCCGACGATGTTCTTCAACTCGTACAGCCGCTTCATCGTGTCCACCGACATGTCGACGACGCTGCGCGAGGGGATGTTGTAAATGACGATGGGTATGCCGATGGCGTCGTTGATCGCGTGGAAATGCTGATACAGGCCTTCCTGGGTCGGCTTGTTGTAATAGGGCGTCACCACCAGCACCGCGTCGGCGCCGGCGATTTCGGCGTGGCGCGCCAATTCGATCGCCTCGAGCGTGTTGTTGGAGCCGGCGCCGGCGATGACCGGCACGCGGCCGCGCGCCTCGTCGATGCAAATGGTGACGGCGCGGCGGTGCTCCTCGTGGCTGAGCGTCGGGCTCTCGCCGGTCGTGCCGACCGGCACCAGCCCGTGCGAGCCGGAGGCGATCTGCCAGTCGATCAAGGCTCGGTACGCCGGCTCGTCGATTTTCCCCTCCTTGAAGGGGGTGACGAGGGCCGGGATCGATCCGTGAAACTTGGCGCGCTTGTCCATATCGCGTTTCCAACTCGTCGTGGTGCGGGCCCGCCCGCGGCGCGCCCGGATCGACACATAACCCCAAGAGCCGGCGTGGGAAAGGGGGAGAAGCCGTTTGCGCCGTGGTTAACGGTTGCTCAGCAAAGCGAGCGCAAAATTCCCGCCGAGGATTCTTGAGATGATCGTGTTGCGTTTCGCCGCGGCGGCGGCGGGGTTGAGCGTTCTCTTTCTCGCCGGGCTCGGCGCCCAGAACGATCCGGCGCGCCGGGCGCCGGTCGCGCGCGAAGCCGCGTCCGCGCCGCTTCAGGTCCGGGCGCGGCTCGTCGCCGCCGCGGCGCGAACCGCGGCGGCCCCCCCTGAGGGGGCGCCGAGCGCTCGGATCGCGGTCGCCGCGCCGGCCCCGCCGGCGTCCGTCGCCGAAATCGATCCGACGCTGATCGGCGCTATCGAGCCCGGGCCTGCGCCCGCGCCCACCCCGAGCCCCGCCGCCGCGCCGGCGCCCGAGGCCAGGCCCGTCGCGCGGCTCGACGCCAGCGCTCTGGCCGCCGCCGCGGCGCTCTACCGCAAAGGCGACGCGGCGGGCGGCGACGCCCTCGCCAACAAGATCGCCGATCCGATCGAGCGCGCGGCGGCGGACTGGGCGGTCCTGCGCCTGGCCGCCGATCCCGACGACCGGCGCCTCGCCGCCTTCGTCGCCGCCCATCCCGACTGGCCGGACCAGGACTGGATCCGCGGCGAGCAAGAGGCCCGCCTCTATGCCGAGCGCGCCGCGCCGCCGCTGATCGCCGCGGCGCTGGCGGGCGATCCGCCGCGCACCCCCGCCGGCAAGCTCGCCGCCGCGCGCGCCGCGCGCGCCGCCGGACGGAGCGAAGAGGCGGGGCGAATCGTGCGGGCGCTATGGCGCGACGACGATCTCGACGCCTGGACCGAGCGCGCGGTTCTCGGGGAGTTCGCCGCGGCGCTGACGCGCGCCGACCACAAGTTTCGCGCCGACCGGCTGCTCTACGCCGAAAAGATCGAACCGGCGATGCGCGCGGCGGCGCTCGCCGGCCCCGACGAAGTCGCGCTCGCCCGCGCGCGCGTCATCGCGATGCGCGGCCCGCTGCCGGCCCGCGCGATCGCCGCCGTGCCCGCCGCGCTGCAGGGCGATCCCGGCCTTGTGTTCGCGCGCGTTCAGGACGCGCGCCGCGCCAATCGGGCGCTGGAGGCCGCCGTCTGGCTGACGCGCGCGCCGAGCGAGCCGGCCGCGCTGATCGACCCGGACAAGTGGTGGAGCGAACAGCGCATGGTCGCGCGCGAACTGCTCGACCTCGGCGAATACGGAAAGGCCTACGAAATCTGCGCGGCCGCGGCGCCCGCCTCCGTTCCGGCGCGCGTCGACGCGGCGTTTCACGCCGGTTGGATCGCGCTGCGTTTCGTCGACGACGCGCCGGAGGCGGCGCGCCGCTTCGCCGCGGCGAGCGCGATCGCCGAGACGCCGCTGTCGATCGCGCGCGCGGCCTATTGGCAGGGGCGCGCCGCCGAGGCGATGGGCCAGGACGACGACGCGCGCCGCTTTTTCGAGCGCGCCGCGCTTCACCCGATCGCCTATTACGGCCAACTGGCCGCCAAGCGCCTCGGCCGCGCCGAGGTGGCGTTGCGCGCGCCGGCGGTCGTCGCTCGCGGCGACGATCGCGCCGAGGCGACGCGCGTCGTCGAATGGCTCTACGCCGCTGGCCTCGACGACCTCGCGACGTCTCTGGCCGAAGCGGCGGCCGGGCGCTGGCGCGACGAAGCGCAAATCGCCGCGCTCGCCGAAGTCGTGGCGGCCCACGCCGACGCGACGACCAACGTCGAATTCGGCAAGATCGCGACGGAGCGCGGCTTCGCCGTCGACGCGGCGGCGTTCCCGACCTTCGGCGTGCCGTCCTTCGCGCCGCTGCCGCATTCCGCGGACCTGGCGAGCGTCTACGCGGTGGCGCGCCAGGAGAGCGAATTCGCCTGGCGCTCCGTTTCGGGCGCCGGCGCCAAGGGCCTGATGCAGATCTTGCCTTCGACCGCGCAAGAGACCGCGCGCCGCGTCGGCGTCGCCTTCGACCCCTCGCGCCTGAGCGCCGATCCCGCGTTCAACCTGCAGCTCGGGGCCGCGTATCTCGGCCAGTTGATGGAGGACGAGGGCGGCTCGCTGGAGCTCGCCCTGGCCGCCTATAACGCCGGCGGCGGGCGCGTCGCCCAATGGCTCGCCGCCTACGGCGATCCGCGCACCGGCAAAATCGATCCGGTCGACTGGGTCGAGCGCATCCCATTCGACGAGACGCGCGACTATGTCGAGCGGGTGAGCGAGAACCTCGGCGTTTATCGCGCCCGCTTCGCCGCCGCGACGGGCGCGCCGCCCGAACAGACAGCGCGGGCGGCCGACTGACCACGGCCGGCGTCGCGCGTCATCGCCGCGTGATCCCAGAGTTCACCGGCAGCTCGGCGCGCCCTTGCCGACCACGAACCCCCTCAGCACCACGCGCCACGAGGCGGCGGTGATGTGCGCCGAGGTCGGCGCGTCGAGCCGGCCGCAGATCTCCGCCTCGTCGATCTTGACGTAGGCGTTGACGCCGGTGGCGAGGAAGTCGATCGGCTGAGCGGTCTTCTCCGTCGCCGTCACCGTCTCCAGCCACGAGCCGAGCGGCGCCGGCGTCAACCCGACGGTGATCTCGCCGTCCTTCGGCGCGGCGGTCCCGAGCTTCGAGGCGCGCGGCGCGCCGACGACGGCCCGGCCGTCGACGACGGCGACAGGAATCGTCAGCTCCTGGCCCGGCATGATGTCGAACGGCGTCGGCTTCTGCGGCAAGTCGTCCGCCGAGCACGGCGCGACAAGCAGAAGCGGCAGCGTCGCGGCGCCGGCGCGAGTGACGAAGGTTCCCATGGTTCCCCGCTAGCGATCATCGATCCGAGCCAGTCTAGCGCCGTCGCCGTCGCCGCCAAGCTGACGAAGCGCCGCGCCCTAGTCGCAGCTCCCGGCGCCCTTGCCGATTTCGAAACCGTTGAGCCGGAACTGCCACGGGATCGAGCCGATGTGGGCGGCGATCGGCGCGTCGAGCCGGCCGCAGATCTCCGTTTCGTCGATCTTGATGTCGCCGTTGGCCCCGGTGACCAGGAAATTGATCGGCTGCGCGGTCTTCTCGACCACGGCGATCTGGTTGTAGAGCGTCCCCTGCTCGCGCTCGAGCCCGACCGTGATCTCGCCGTCCTTCGGCGGACTCGCGCCGAGCGTCGCCAAGCGCGGAACGCCGGCGACCGCCTTGCCGTCGATGATCGCGATCGGGATGGTCAGCTCCATCCCCGGCTTGACGTCGAAGGGTTGGGTCTTCGCTTGCGGCGGCGCGGCGTGGCGCAGCGCGACGTGGCGCGGCGGGAAGTGGCGCGGCGCGGCGACGGCGAGCGGCGCCGTGAGCGCCAGGGCGAGCGCGGAAATGACGGCGATTCTCATGAAGCCTCTCAGCGGCAGGTTGACCGCGCCAGTTTACTCATGTCGACGGCTGCGCCAAGCTGGACCGCGGAATCTCGCCACAGCGGTCTCACCGCGTCCCGGCGATCCTCGTCCTGGGGTCACGCGGTTGCGGATAGGGCAGTCGCAGTTACGTTGACGACGCGTTTAACTATCGGAGCGGAAGTGTGATATGTGCACGATCATGTCGTAATGCCCGACGTGTCCTTCGATGGCGAGCCGGCGGTCATGGAGGCGCCGCTCCGCTACCGGATTCGACCGCGCGCGCTTAGACTTGTCGCGTCCGAGCGGCCGGTCGTCCATCGGCGTTTCCCGCCAGGGAGCTGGAGCGAGCATGGCTAGGGGAGGTCCCGACGACAAGATCCATCCGGCCGGCAAGCTTGCGGCGATCGTGACCGCGCTGGCGGAGGATGGCGTTGCGATCGAAGACGCCCTTCGAGCCGTTCAGCTCGCGGCGGGAGCGCTCGCGTCGCCGAAAACCAAGGTTTCCATCAACCAGATACTCTGGATTTGCCGTGAAGCGATGGAGCGCTCGCGCGATCCCTTCTTCGCCTATCGCGCCGGTTCGAGAATGCGGGTGTCGACCTTTGGTCTGTTTGGTTTCGCGATTCTCACCAGCACAAATTTTCGCCAAACGGTGCGAGTCGCGGCCAAATACCACGAACTGACGACGCCGCTGGCCGGCATTTCCTTCCGAGAGGAAGCGGGGTCGGGGATCTGGACCATCGATCCGGAGCCGCACCCCTTGATCGACGCCCGGCTCTACCGGTTTCTCGTCGAGATGCAGTTCGGCATCCACGTGTCGTTGCATCGCGACGTGATGGGGCCCGCGTTCAAGCCGACGGTGTTTCGCTTCTCCTACGCCGCGCCCGTGGCCGCGCAGCGGTATCGCGATGCGTTGTCCTGCGACGCGCGGTTCGGTCAACCGCACAATGAAATGGCGTTCAATGCAGCTTTGCTCGACGCCGTCCCGCCGCTCGGCGACAGGCTCACCAACCCGACGATCTTGAACATGTGCGACAAGCTCCTGGAAGAGTTCGACCTTCGCAAGGGCGTGGCGGGAAAGGTGCGCGAAGCGCTGCTGGCCAATCTTACTGAACCGACGCCGGTCGACGACATCGCCCGCCACCTCGGCCAGTCGCCGCGCACGCTACGGCGCAAGCTGCAGGAGGAGGGCGCTTCGATTCAGAAGTTGCGCGACGAACTACGACTGCAATTCGCGATCAAATACCTCAGAGACACGGACATGACGGTCGAAGAGGCGAGCGACGTGTTGGGATTCGACGAGGCGGCGAACTTTCGGCGAGCCTTCGCGCGCTGGACGAACATGTCGCCGCAGCAATTCCGAGCGATCGCCAGCAACGCGTAAAACGATCGCCCAGCGGCTTTGGCGCCTCGCGGATACGCGCCGCGCCGGCCAAAATCGCGCCGACATTTGACCGGCGGCGACCTTCTGCGCGCGTGCGCTCTTGTGGCATGACGCCGGCCTCGAACGGAAGATTCGTCGAAAAGGAGTCGCGCCATGAGCCGACGCATTGATCAATTCCGAGAAACGTTTCGCCTCAAGCTGATGGAGGTCGACAGCGATCTGTCGACCCTGAAGGCCAAGATCGACGCGAAGGCGGAAACCGCCGAGCGCGACGCGCGCGCCTGTCTGGACGCTGTGGCGAAGCGTATCGAACTGAGCAAGCCCAAGGCCGCGGCCGCCCGCGCGGAAGTCGAGAAGTGGGCGAAGGAGCGGACCGCGGCCGCGAAGAACGCCGCCGCCGCGTTGAAGGTCAAGGGCGAGACCGCAACGCTGAAAGCCCAGGCCGAGGCCGCCGAACATTGCGCGCTGGCGGCGGTCGACGTCGCCGTAGCGGCGATTGACGCTGCGGAACATGCGGCGCTGGAAGCGTGGCTCACGCGTCGCGACGCGGACCACGCTGCTAGCAAGTAGGTTCCCGCGATCCTTCGTCAGGCGCCGCAATGCGGCCTTGGGATTCCGAGGCCGCGCCGAGCGGCGCCCAACGGAGGTCCGGCTGAGGTTATGGAGATGAACGATGGTCAGCGACATTCAAATGCTGATTCAAATTCCGCATGAACTTGCCCAGAATTGGGGCTGGTTTCTCGCCCTCGGGATCGGCCTGGTGATTCTCGGCCTCGCGGCGGTCGTGCGTTCGTTCGCGGCCACCGTCGCGTCGATGCTGTTCTTCGGTTGGCTGCTGGTCGCGGCGTCCGGGATCGAAATCGCTCAGGCTGTCATGGTCGGACATTGGGCGGGATTCTTCCAACACGTGTTGGCGGCGATCCTGTTTGGCGTCGTCGGTCTTTTGACGGTCGTCAAGCCGCGGCAGAGCGCCGAGGTGCTGACCTTATTCATGGCCGCCTTCTTCCTGGTCGGCGGGCTTTCGCAAATCGTCGTCGCCGTGGCGCTTGCGCTTCCGGGATGGGGTTGGCAGGTCGCCGACGGCGCCATCACCCTGGCGTTGGGTCTGCTGGTGATGGCGGAATGGCCGGTCTCGGGACTTTGGGCGATCGGGCTCTTCCTCGGCATCGACCTCATTTTCTTCGGCTTCGCGTGGACCGCGATCGCGTTCGGCCTGCGTTCCCTGTGAAGAACGCGCGCCGGTTGCGCCTCACACGCGCCGGCGCGCAAGCGTCAACCCCAAAAGTATCAAGGAGCAAGTCATGACTAGCACAAGATTTGGCGGCGAACTCTCGCCGGGGCGCGAATTGCTGGCCGCCCTGCTGGCCCGCAACTGGTGGGCGATCGGCGCGCGCGGCGCTTTCGGCATCGTATTCGGCCTGATCGCGCTGTTTCTCCCCGGCGCGACGATGCTGTCGCTGGTGATCGTGTTCGCGATCTACGCCTTCGCCGACGGCGTGTTCGGCATCGTCAGCGCGGTTCGAGCGGCGCAGGCCGGCCAACGCTGGGGCCTGCTGGTGTTCGAGGGCCTGGTCAACATCGCCGTCGCCGTGATCGCCGTGCTGTGGCCGGGAATCACCGTGGTCGCGTTCGTGCTGCTCGTCGCGGTCTGGGCGATCCTGACCGGGGCCCTGGAGCTGGCGGCGGCGTTTCGGCTCGGAACCGAAGACGGCCGCTGGTGGCTGGTCGTCGGCGGGCTCGTCTCGTTGGTCTACGGCGCGCTGCTGATCGTCGCCCCGATGATCGGCGCGGTCGTGCTGACCTGGTGGCTCGGCGCCTACGCGCTGATCTTCGGCGTCTCCCTCGTCGTCCTCGCCTTCAAGCTCAAGGCGCGGCTCGACAAACATCGGCGCGCCTGACGCCCCTCTTGTCCATCAACGCCAAGCGAAGGCGACGACCATGAGCGGAACCGAACCAGAAGCTGCGGCGGCCCGTCCGCCAAGCCGACCGAGCCTGTGGATCAGGGAGTTGCCTTTCATCGCGCTGCTCGTCCTGATCGTGATCGGCGTCGCTTATACGAGCGTCGCCAAACAGCCGCTCATCGTCTATTGGGAGCTGCTGGCGCCGCTCATCGGCGCCGCCTGCGTCGCCGCCGGGTGGCGGAGCGCCGGCGGCGCCGCCGCCCGGTCGCGTCTGATCCTGACCCAGTCGCTGCACTGGGCGGCGTTTTTGGTGGTGATGAATCTGCTGCTGCTTCCGAGCGTGCAGCGGATCTTCACCGCCAACTCGACGGGCCTCGCCGTTTACACCCTGCTGACCCTCGGGGCCTTCAGCGCCGGCGCGCAGGTTCTCTCCTGGCGAATCTGTCTACTCGCGCTGATCATGGCGCTGGGGATTCCGGCGATCGCCTGGATCGAAAACTCAGCGTTGGTCTTCGTGCTGGCGGCCGCCGGCGCGCTCGCCATCGTCGTCGTCGCCGTCCGTCTTTGGCGTGAACGGCGCCGACGAGCGGCCGACGGCGATCGCCAGGGCGCGCCTGGCTGAGGCGCCCAACGCTGGACGAACGCGAATTCTCTCCGCGTCACGTGGCGCGGTTCGAGGCTTGAACGAATGGAGGCGCCCCAATGACAATCGATCTCTCCTCGATCGTCTGGTTGTTCTTCGCGCTCATGCTGCTGCAGCCGATCTTCACGACCCGGTGGTGCGCCGCGCAGCGCGTGCGGACCATCCGCGCGATCGAGAGAATGCACGGGTCGCGGGTGATCACCATGATCCATCGCCAAGAAAGAGCCAACGTGTTTGGCGTGTCGGTCTTCCCTCATATCGACCTGGAGGACGCGCAGACGGTTATCGCGGCGATCAAGGAGACGCCCGAGGACATGCCGATCGATTTCGTGATCCACACGCCCGGCGGCCTCGTGCTGGCGGCGATGCAGATCGCCCGCGCGCTCCAGGCCCACAAGGCGAAGGTCACCGTCTACGTGCCGATCCTCGCCATGTCGGGCGGGACGCTGATCGCGCTCGCGGCGGACGAAATTGTGCTCGGCGAGTTCTCGGTCCTCGGTCCAATCGATCCGCAGATCGGCGCCCTCCCGGCGGCGAGCCTCGTCAAAGCGCGCAACGCCAAGCCGATAGAGCGCGTCTCCGATCTCACGCTGGTTCTCGCCGACATGAGCGAAAAGGCGGTCGAACAGGTCAAGCGCGGCGCGGCCGAACTGATGACGCCGCGGATCGATCGGGCCGCGGCCGAGGCGCTCGCCGACAAGCTCGCCGGCGGCCGTTGGACTCACGACTACGCGCTGACTGCGGTCGAAGCCGGCGGGATGGGATTGCCGGTCAAGTCGGGAATGCCGCACGAGGTGATGCGGCTGATGACGCTCTACCCGCAGCCGGTTCAGGCTTCGAAGGTCGAGTATCTGCCGATCGAGTCGCCGCGCCAGAGGCGACTCATCTAGCGCGGCCGACAACAATGGAGGATGCGATGTCCGACGATTCCGTGCTTTTGCATGAACTGAAGTCTCTGCGCGAAGAAGTCTCGTCGTCGCGGAGGGAGCGCTTGTCGCGCGCCGCCGACCGCGCGGCGGCAGGCGACGAGGCGGGGGGAAGCCCGGTTCAACCGATCGAGGCGATCGAGGAACGGCGGCTCGACGGCGAACTGCGCGAGTTCGTCGACGCGATCAAGGAATTCGCCCAAGACGCCGAGAAGAGCGCGTCGGCGCATCCGGCGACGACGGCGGTCGGCGCGATGGTCGTCGGCATCCTGATTGGCCGTCTGCTTGGTCGGCGCTAGGAGTCCAACCCATGATCGAAGATCTGATGCAGGACCTCCACCTGTTGCAAAAGGCGGATTCGCTTATCGCGCGATTTTGGCTGCGCGTCGCCGCGCGGCGGTTCGCGCTCGTCTTGTTCGCCGGCCTCGTCGCCTTATTCGGCCTGGCGATGGCCAATCTCGCGGGATTCCGCGCTCTCGAAGGCGCGCTGGGGCCGGTCTGGGCGCCGGCAGTCGTCGCGCTCGTCGATCTCGGGCTCGCGGCGATCGTTTGGGGGCTGGCCGCCGCCATCAAGCCCGATTCGGCGATCGACCTCGCCTTCGACGTCCGGCAGATGGCGGTCGAAGCCCTCGACGCGGACGCCCGCGATCTGCGGACGATCGTCGATTCGCTCGGCTCGCAGATGCGCGGCATCAAGCAGTCGGTCGCCGGATTGCTGCACAATCCCTTCGACGCGGCCGCGCAGCAGCTTCTCGTTCCCGCCGCGCTGTCCATTCTCAAGGGGCTGCGGGCGACGAAGGAGAAAGCGCCGTAGAGCGCCGTCGGGCCTGGGAAGGCCGATCGGCGGGCGAAGCCAAGGAGCGAGCGACCCCATGTTTCCTGTCCAGGATGAATCGCGGCGCCCGTCGCAAGTCCCGATCGTCAACCTTCTGATCATCGGGGCGAACGTCGCCGTCTTCGTTCTCGAACTGAGCGGCGGCGACGCGTTCGTCAATCAATGGTCGGCGGTTCCCGCCGACATCGTCGCCGGGCGTCGCCTCGACACGATCCTGACGTCGATGTTCATGCACGGAAGCTGGTCGCACATCATCGGCAACATGATCTTTCTGTGGGCGTTCGGCCCCGAGATCGAAGATGCGATGGGTCGGTTGCGCTACGTGGCGTTCTATCTCTTGGGCGGCGTGGTCGCGACGTATGCGCAGGTTCTGGTCGATCCGGCGTCGACGATTCCCGGTCTCGGCGCGAGCGGCGCGATCGCCGCCGTGATGGGCGCGTTTCTGGTCACCTACCCGCGCGACAAGATTCGCACCGTGCTGTTCTTCGGCTGGTTCTACCGCGTCACCTTCATACCCGCCGCGCTGCTGATCGGATTCTGGTTCGTCATCCAGCTCCTCAGCTTTGGCGCCGTGACCGACGTGCAATCCGGCGGCGTCGCCTACGCCGCGCACATCGGCGGCCTCGTCTTCGGCGCCGTCGCCGCTCGTCTGTTCGAGGATCCACGCCGGCTCCCCGGAAGCAGAGACCAAGACTGAGCGTATTTCATTGATGGAATATGGGTACGGGGATAGCGAGGGCGGGGCGGCCGCCTGAACTCTCCACGGCGGTCGCCGAGCAGAAGGGTGGCGCCTATGCTGTGACCCTAGCGCTCGCGAAATTTTCCTTCCGGAAAATCCGAATTCATGGTAGCCTACAATCGAAGGTCGGCAAGGGCTTCGGTGTCGGCCGCGGCGGGCGATCGCGCAGCGTTCGCCGGGCGCGCATTGGAGTCGTGGCGATTCGGGCGCGCCGGCTGCAAGAAGGGCAAAATCGTCGGATTCGCCGTCAAGCCGTTGATTTCGTTGGAAACCGCCAAGGAAAATCTTTGGAAATCCTTGGAAAAAGCTTGGAAAAGTTTGGAATTTCCTTGGAAAAGCTTGGGTTTTCCTTGGAAAGGCTGGGAAAAATTTGGCCCCGTCGGCGCCGGCGCGGCTACCCCTTCTTGGCCGCGATCTTGGCAATCTGCCGCATGATCGCCAGCGTGCCCTCCAGGCGCCGGGCCAAGTCCTCGAAGTCGCCGGCGACGACGATGCGCATGTCCGGGCGCACGCGCGCTAGCGGGCCCTGGCGCTCCACCCATCTGACCAGCCCCGCCGGGTCGGCGAACGCATTGTCGCGGAACGCCAGCGTGAGCCCCTTCGCGCCGGCGTCGAGCTTCTCGACGTGGGCGCGCCGGCACAGCGCCTTGATCGTCACCAGCCTGAGCAGTAGCGCCACCTCGGGCGGCGGCGTGCCGAAACGGTCGACGATCTCCGCGCCCATCGCGTCGATGTCGGCGTCCTCTTCCAGCGCCGATAGCCGGCGATAGAGCGCCAGGCGCGTCGGCAGATCGGGGATGTAGCTTTCGGGGATCGTCACCGGGGCGCCGAGCGAAATCGTCGGCGACCACATCTCCTGCGCCGGCTCCTCGACGCCCGCCTTGAGGCGCTCGATCGCGTCCTGCACCATCTGCTGGTAGAGTTCGTAGCCGACCTCGCGAATGTGCCCCGACTGTTCCTCGCCGAGCAGGTTGCCGGCGCCGCGCAGATCGAGATCGTGGCTGGCGAGCTGGAACCCGGCGCCGAGCGTGTCGAGCGACTGCAGCGCCGCGAGGCGCTTCTCGGCCTGCGGCGTGATCGGCTTGCCGGCCGGCGTGGTGAAGAGCGCGTAGGCGCGCGTCTTGGCCCGCCCGACCCGGCCGCGCAACTGGTAGAGCTGCGCCAGGCCGAACATGTCGGCGCGGTATACGATCAGCGTGTTGGCGCGCGGGATATCGAGCCCCGATTCGACGATCGAGGTCGACAGCAGAATGTCGTACTTGCCGTCGTAGAAGGCGCCGACCCGGTCCTCGAGCTCGCTCGCCGCCATCTGGCCGTGGGCGACGACGAACTTGGCTTCCGGGACGTTCTGGCGCAAGAACGCCGCGGCGTCGTCGAGGTCCTCGATGCGCGGGCAGACGTAAAACGACTGGCCGCCGCGATAGCGCTCGCGCAGCAACGCCTCGCGCACGATCAGCGCGTCGAACGGCGAGACGAACGAACGCACCGCGAGCCGGTCGACCGGCGGCGTGGCGATGATCGACAATTCGCGCACGCCGGTCATCGCCAGCTGCAGCGTGCGCGGAATCGGCGTCGCCGACAGCGTCAGCACGTGGACCTCCGAGCGCAGTTCCTTCAGCCGCTCCTTGTGCGCGACGCCGAAATGCTGCTCCTCGTCGATGACGACGAGGCCGAGATCCCTGAAGGCGATCGCCTTGCCGAGCAGCGCGTGGGTGCCGATGACGATGTCGAGCCCGCCGTCGGCGAGACCCTTCTTCGCCTCGCGCTGCTCGGCGGCGCCGACCATGCGCGAAAGCTGGCCGATGCGGATCGGCAGCCGGGCGAAGCGGTCGGCGAAGACTCCGGCGTGCTGGCGCGCAAGCAGGGTGGTGGGAACGACGATCGCGGTCTGCTTGCCGTTGATCGCGGCGGCGAAGGCGGCGCGCAACGCGACCTCGGTCTTGCCGAAACCGACGTCGCCGCAGATGAGCCGGTCCATCGGCCGGCCCGCGGCGAGATCGCCGAGCGTCGCCTCGATGGCGGCGGCCTGATCCTGCGTTTCGTCGTAGGGAAAGCCGGCGCAAAATTCCTCGTAGAGCCCCTCGGGCGGGACCAGGCGCGGCGCGGCGCGCGTCATGCGCTGCGCGGCGACGCGGACGAGTTCGCTCGCCATTTCGCGCACGCGCTTCTTCAGCCGCGCCTTGCGCGTCTGCCAGCCGGCGGCGCCCAGGCGATCGAGTTCGCCGTGTTCGGAGCCGAAACGCGACAGCAGCTCGAGATTTTCCACCGGGAGGAACAGCCGATCGCCGCCGGCGTAATGGATCTCCAGGCAGTCGTGCGGCGCGCCCGCCGCCTCGATCGTCGCCAGGCCGACGAAGCGGCCGACGCCGTGATCGATGTGCACGACGAGGTCGCCCGCCGTCAGTGCGGCGGCTTCCGCCAACACGTCCTGCGCGCGGCGCTTGCGCTTTTGCCGGCGCACGAGGCGATCGCCGAGAATGTCCTGCTCGCCGACGACCGCGAGATCGTCCGACTCGAAGCCGTGCTCCAGCGCGATGACCGCCAGCGGCAGAGCGCTGGCGCGCGCCGTCTTGGCCTGCGCATAGGAGGAGACCGGCTCCTGCGATTTTAGACCGTGTTCGGCGAGCACGTGGCCGAGGCGCTCGCGCGACCCGTCGCTCCAGCCGGCGACGACGACGCGCAGGCCGTGATCGCGCAGCGCCCGGATATGGCGAACCGCGGCGTCGAAGACGTTGACGTTTTCGTCGAGGCGCTCGGGGGCGAAATCGCGTCCGACCCGGCCGCCGCAATCGACCGCGTTCGCCGCGCCCGGCGCGGCCTCGAACGGCGTCAGGCGCGTCAACGGCGCGCTGGCGAGCCGTCGCTGAAATTCGTCTTCGCTCAAATAGAGCCGATCCGGCTGTAGCGGTCGGTAATCGGCCTTCACGGGATCGTCTTCGTGCGCCTTGAGACGCGCGGCGTAGGTGTCGGCGATCTGCTCGAACCGCGCGTGCGCGGCGTCTTCGACGCGCGCGTCGAGCACGAACGGCGCGCCCGCGGCGTAATCGAACAGCGTGTCCATCGACTCGTAGAGCAGCGGCAGCCAATGTTCGAGGCCGATGGCGCGACGCCCCTCGCTGACCGCCTCGTAGAGCGCGTCGCCGCGCCGCGGCGCGCCGAATTCGGCGGCGTAGGCCCGACGGAAACGGCGAATCGACTCCGTCGTCAGCCGCGCCTCGCTCATCGGCACCAGATCGAGCGCGCGCAACGGACCGACCCCGCGCTGGGTTTCCGGATCGAACGTGCGAATCGACTCGAGCGCATCGCCGAAGAAATCGAGCCGGATCGGCGCCGGCGCGCCGGGGGGAAAGAGATCGAGAATGCCGCCGCGCGTCGCGTAGTCGCCGACGTCGCGCACCGTGCTGGCGCGGCCATAGCCGTTGGTCTCCAGCCATAGCGCCAGATCTTCCATGCGCACGCTGTTGCCCGGCGCGGCGGAGAAGGCGGCGCCGGCGACGTAGTTCAGCGGCGGGACGCGCTGCGCGAGGGCGTTGACCGTGACGACGAGCGCGCGCGGCCGCTCCAGCGCGCCGCGGGCCCCCGCGAGCCGCGCCAAGGCGGTCATGCGCTGCGCCGAAACGGCCGCGTTGGGAGAAACGCGGTCGTAGGGTTGGCAGTCCCACGACGGCAAATAGAGCGCCTCGATCTCCGGCGCGGCGAAACCCAGCGCGTCGATGAAGCTCTGCGCGCGCAGCCCATCGCGGGCGACGAACACCAGCGCCGCCGCGCGCTCCTCGCCGGCGCGCGCGAACGAGCGCGCGAGTTCGGCGACGACGAAGGCGTCGTAGCCTTCGGGCGCGCGGCAGAGCGTGACGGCGCCGCCCTGAGCGAGGCGGCCGACGGCCGCGGCGAGCGATTTCACGTCTTCGCGGCTTCCCTCAACAAGGCTTCGCGCGGCGCGGCGCGAAGACGCGCCAACAGCGGCGTGTCGAATTCTTGCGGCGTCGGCTCTTCGCCGGTGATCCAGGCGAGAACTTGCGCGTCAGGAAGGTCGAGCAGACGCTCGAATTCGCACAAGTCGGCTTCGTCCATGCCGGGCAGATTGCCGTCGGCGAACCGGCCCATGACGATGTCCATCTCGCGCAGGCCGCGCCGCCGGGCGCGAAACAATAGGCGCCGCCGCCGCGCGTCGAGCCCGGCGCTGGAAAGATCGGTGCCAAACATGAGTTTCCCCCGCGGGAGGCGCAGCCTCGGGCCGCGCCGGACGCTGCGCCGGCTTATAGACGGCGCGGACGGGATTGTCAGCCTTCGCGGCAGGCGCGCCTCACTCCCCGCCCTGCAGACGCTCCAGCACGTGCTCGCCGCCCGCCATTTGCGGATTTGAGGGATCGTCGCCTTCGGCCTGTTCGCGCGCCGCGATCAGGCTGCGGGCCATGGCGAAGGCGTCCGGTAGGTTCTTCGTGCGCGCCAGCGCTTCGTCGAAGAACGCTTCGCCGAACGTCGTCCATTTCGCGCCGTCGCGGCAACCGAACGAGGCGTGGTCCGCGTCCGCCGCGGTGATGACCAACGTATCGGGTTCGGCGAGCGCTTCGGCGAAGATTCCGGAATAGCAGGCCGAGACGACGACGACGCTGAGCCGAGCGCCGCTACCGCGCACCATGTCGCGCAGCTCGATCGGCGTGATGAAGGACTTTTCGCTCGGCGTGGCGACGCCGACGCCCTGATCGTTTCCGTGCGAAGTGAGGATGAGGAACAGGATGTCGCGCTCGGGGTCCATCGCCGCGCCGAGAGAGTCGAGCGTGGCGCGCAGATTGTCTTCGGTGGCGTCGCCGCGTTTTGCCGTGTTGACGCGCACGACGACTTTGCCGCCGTGGCCGTATTGGCGCGCCACGATTTGCGCCGCGCCTTTCGCCTCGCTGGCGAACACGCTCTGGTCGCCCCACAAGCCGAAGGCGACGACATCGACTTTGGGCGGCGCCGCGGCGTAAGCGCCCGCAGTGCACGGCAGGGCGGCGAACGCTGCGGCGGCCGAGAACCGCGCCACGCGCATGGAAAGCAAGAAATTCATCGGCCTTTTCCGCCAGACCTCCGACGCCCGCCCGTTGTAAGGCGAGACGGCGGCGAGGGAAACCTCGCAGATGCATGATGTCAACGCAAACGCTTCGCCGGCTTCATCGCGCCTCGGCCGGCCCCAAAGGCACGATTCCCTTGGGATTGATGAACAGAAGGCTCTCGTAATAGTGGTGCTTGATGTGGAAGAGATCGATCGTTTCGGCGATTCCCGGCCGGGCGCGCAGTTCGCCGAGGTATCGCGTCAGATGCGGATAGTCGGCGATGCGCCGGAGGTTGCACTTGAACAGCCCGACATAGACCGGATCGAAGCGCACCAACGTCGTGAACAACCGCCAGTCAGCCTCGGTGATCCGGTCGCCGCAGAGGAAACGCTTCTCGGCGAGGCGCGCCTCCAGCGCGTCGAGCGTCTCGAACAGCGCGACGACCGCTTCGTCGTAAGCGGCCTGTTTGCCGGCGAAGCCGCAACGATAGACGCCGTTGTTGACGTTCACGTAAATACGCGCGTTGAGCGCGTCGATCTCGGCGCGCAATTCGGCGGGATAGTAGTCGCCCGGCGCGGCGCCGAGCCGATCGAACGCCGAATTGAACATGCGGATGATGTCCGCCGACTCGTTGTTGACGATCCGGCCGCGCGCCTTGTCGAACAGCACGGGCACGGTGACGCGGCCGGTGTAGCGAGGCCGAGACGTCGTGTAGAGTTCATAGAGACGCCGCGCGCCGCGGACGGGATCGGGGATGACGCCGCGTCCCTCCGCGAACGTCCAACCCTCCTCGCCCATACGCCAATTGACCACCGACAGGCCGATCATCGCCTCGAGGCCCTTGAGCTTGCGAAAAATCAGCGTGCGGTGCGCCCACGGACACGCGAGCGAGACGTAAAGGTGATAGCGGCCGGCCTCGGCCGCGAATCCGCCCTCTCCTGTCGGCCCGGCCGAACCGTCCGCCGTCACCCAATCGCGGAACGCGGCGTCCGGCCGCACGAAGCGCCCCGACGCGTCCTTCGGGAACTCGCCGTCGGCGCGCCAGAGGCCGCCCGCCAATATGCCCATCGCCTGCTCCTTGCCGCCGATCTTCGCGATGACACGGGTTACGACCGCGCGAGCTTCTGCGCGCTCGCCAGCCATTGCCGCTGGCTCTTTTGCACATGCGCGGGGGCGCGGCCGAGCGTACGCACGACGTCCTCGGCGAGCGCGCGCGCCTCGTCGCCGCGACCGAGCCTTTGCAGCAATTGCGCCTGGCGCACCTCCGGCTCGACGCCAGGAAAATATTCTCCGATGGCGGCGTAATTGACGAGCGCTTCGGCTTCGCGCCCGGCCTTTTCCAGCGCCATCGCGTACAACAGATGACCGTCGGCCGACTGGTAGTCCGGCCAGCGCCGCTTGAGGTCGTCGAGCGTCGCCAGCGCCGCGCCCGCGTCGCCGAGGCCATATTCCGCGCGCGCCTTGCCGAGCATGAAGCCGGGCTCCTCGCCGAGGGGCTTGGCCAGGATCGCGTCATAGAGCCCGAGCGCCTCGTCATACTTGCCGAGCGTCAGGCATTCCGAAGCGAGCGCCGAACGATTGGCGATGGTGTCGACGACCTCGAGCTCGTCGTGCAATTGCCGGTAGCGGCCAGCCGGATTGATCGCGCCCGCGAACTGCTGACGCGCGCGCCGAGCCCCGTAAGAGCCGAACCATTCGGGAACCAGCTCGACGACGACACAGGCGAGCGCGCGCG
>JBEKBD010000007.1:0-55623 GCA_050015575.1 Roseiarcus sp.
TTCGTGGACGATCGATTTGAGGTGCAGCCGCTTGGTGGTGGTCAGCGGAAAACCTTCGGAGAGGTCGAAGCGGATTTGCCTGCCGAATAACGAGCGCACTCCGGTTCCGGTCCGATCGCCCTTGACGGCGCCCTTTTCCAGCGCTTCGCGCAGGAGTTCGAGATAAGCGCGCATCGAAGCTCCATCGCCTGACCGAGACCCTCCTTAAACGATTCGGCGCGTTGGCGGCAGTCCGCGCCGCCGCCCCGCACTTCGCGCGGGGCGTCGAAACGACGCGGCGCTAGTGCACGCTCACCGTCTGCAGTTCGTTCTGCCAGGCGTTGGCGATCGCCGCGTCCCGGGAGTCGGTCAGCATGATCGGCGAGCCGTCGGCGCCGAGCAGGGCGAACAGCTGCAGCCCCGGCCGGATCGCCGGCGCTTGCGGGAACAGGCGCTGGGCGTCTTCGGAGCGGATCGTCTTGACGTAAGCAATCGAGCCGTCGCCGAGATGGGCGAATTCGTGCGGCGTCAACGCGCCGATTCTTTCGTTGAGGTCGACCATTTTCCACTCCTTTCCAGACTGTCCGTCACCGGACCCGTCTTCGGCGCGCACCATAGCTCAGTCGCGCGCCGCGATATTGATCTTCTTCACACTGCGCTCGGGCTGCGGCCGCACGATATCGATCGACAGCAACCCGCTCGCAAGTTCCGCGCCGCGCACCTGCATGCCGTCCGCGAGCAGGAAGCTGCGCTGGAACTGCCGCGCGGCGATGCCCCGATGGACGTAGTCGCGCGCCTTGTCCTCCTGCTGGCGCCCGCGGATCGCCAACTGGTTTTCCTCCTGCGTCACCTCGATCTGGTCCAGGGAAAATCCCGCGACCGCGAGCGTGATGCGCAAAATCTCGGGCGCGCCGTCCGTGGCTGGAATTCGCTCGATATTATAAGGAGGATAGCCGTCAGCGGCGGATTTCGACGCCTTGTCGAGCGCCCGCTCGATGCCGTCGAACCCGAGCAGGAACGGAGAGCTCAATGCCGTGACCCGCACCATGATCGAAGCCCCTTTCAGGCGCTTCGCCGAACTGGCCTTCCCTCGAACGGCCCGAACGGCTGTGGAACTGCACTCCTCCGGCCGCCTTCGGAACTCGGCGCGTCGGACGAGAAAAATATGGCGTCGCCGGCCTCGCGTTCAAGGGCCTGGAGGGATTTCCCGGCCGATGCGGATCGAGCTCCGCCGAGCCATGCTGGACCTAAACCTTGAATGAACTCTCAACGACTTCGCCCGCTCGCAGGACAGCGGCCGGCGTTTTCGGCTATGAGGGACGCCGACTCCGGCGAGCCTCGCCGGCTCGAGGCCCCGGCGCCCGCCGCTCTCTCGCTCTCGAATGGCCATGCGCGTCACGAAGCTCGCAACCAAGCGCCGATGCCAAGCCTGCGGCGCGCGATTTGACGATCGGGGCGAACGCCCGGCCGTTTGCGCCCATTGCGGCGCCGAGGTCGATCTCGGTCGGCCGGCGAGGCGGCGCTTGCCGCCCGAGCGCCAGAAAGCGAACGGCCCGGCCGATCGGCGCGAGGCCCCGGCCGCTCCCCCGATCTCGGCCAAAGGACCGCTCCCCCAGCCGCAATGGTCGACGGAGCAGTCGAACGCGCTCGACGCGGTCGGGCGATGGCTCAAGGCGGGCGAGCCGCAGGTGTTTCGGCTGTTCGGCTACGCCGGGGTCGGCAAGACGACGCTGGCGCGCCACGTCGCCGAAGCCGCGCAGGGCGAAACGGCGTTCGCCGCCTTCACCGGCAAGGCGGCGCTGGTGATGCGCTCGAAGGGCTGCGCCGGCGCTTCGACCATCCACGCGCTGATCTATCGCGCCAGCGAAGGCGAGGAAGGCGCGCCGACCTTCACCCTCAACCGCGACGGACCGGCCTCGCGCGCCGCGCTCATCGTCATCGACGAATGCTCGATGGTCGACGCGGAGCTCGGCCGCGATCTTCTCTCCTTCGGCAAGCCGATACTGGTGCTCGGCGACCCCGCGCAATTGCCGCCGGTCAAGGGCGGCGGCTTCTTCACCGAGGCCGAGCCGGACCTCATGCTGACCGAGATCCACCGCCAGGCGGAAAACGATCCGATCATCCGCCTCTCCCAGATCGTTCGCTCGGGCGGCGAACTCGCCTATGGCGATTACGGCGAGAGCCGCATCGTCCGCCGCATCGAAATCGACGCCGCCGACGTTCTCGCCGCCGATCAGGTCCTGGTCGGCGTCAATCGCACGCGGCGGCTCTACAACCAGCGAATCCGCGAATTGCTCGGCATGGCCGAAGCGCTGCCGGTCGCCGGCGACAAGCTCGTTTGCCTGCGCAACGATCGCGTCAAGGGCCTCATCAACGGCGGCCTATGGCGCGTCGAGGCGCTCGGCGGCATGCGCAAGGAATTCGTGCGCATGACCTTGCGCGCCGAGGACGACGTCGGCCGCGCGCAAGCGAAGGTCGCGGTGCTCAAGCAATTCTTCGAGGGCGCGGAGGCCGGCCTCTCCTATCCCCAGCGGCGCGAGTCGGACGAATTCGACTACGGCTACGCCCTCACCGTGCACAAAGCGCAGGGCTCGCAGTGGGACTCGGTGATGCTATTCGACGAGAGCCGCGCCTTTCGCGAGCACCGCGCGCGCTGGCTCTACACCGGGCTGACGCGCGCCGCGCGCAAGCTGACGCTGGTGCGCTGACTGCTTGGCCGGCGCCAGATAGCCCGCGCGCAGCGCCGCGGCGAGGCGGCGGTAGGTGGCGAGCCGCCGCTCGGTGCTTTCGCCGATGATCTAGGCGCGCGGCTCCGCGTCGGTCGGCATGCGGCCGGTCGCCCTGACGAAATGGCCGAGTCAGGCTCGCTTGTTCTGCTTGTAGACGGAATAGGCGACCAGACCCGTGACGTCCTCGCCGGGCGTCGCCAGCGCGTCGAAGATCGGATTGCGGTCCGATTCGCCGACATTCTTCGGGTCCGCGTCCGCTATGGCCAGCGCGACAGGGCCTCGCGGCGGCGGCGCTTTTTTCGGCCTCGATCGGCGTTTCGATCGCCGCTTTCATTTCCATGCTCCCCGCCCGCCCGGCGAAGAAATTTATGTCATGGCGAAGATTTGTCGTTTCCCGGGGGTTCTTCAACCCAGGGGAAAGGCGGCCTCGACGACGTACGGGCCGCCGCCGACCGATTCGCGCGCCGAATAGAGCACGAAACGCGACGCCTCGAAGGCCGGCGCGACGAACGCGCCGCGCGCGCTCAGGTAATCGGCGACGGCGGCCGCAGAGACCGAACGAAGGCGCGCCAGGGTCACGTGCGGGGTGAAATTGCGCGGCTCCGGCGGCAAGCCGATCCGCCGCAGCCGCCGCTCGTGTTCGCCCTGCAGCTCGATCAGCGGCGCCGTCGGCTTGATCTTAGCCACGATCGCGCGCGGCTTGTCGGCGCCGAACCAACTCAGACCCAAGAAACTGACGCGCACCGGCGGGCGTCGGATGGCGGCCAGCGTCTCGGCGACGTCGCGAGCCGCGCGCAGGTCGACGTCGCCGATGAAGCGCAGCGTGATGTGGTAGTCGCTCGGCTCGACCCAGCGCGCGCCGTAGACGCCGCCGCGCGCGCCCGCCAGGGCCGCGACGCTGGACGCGGGAACTCTGAGGCCGGTGAAGAGGCGCGGCATCGCGGGCTCCCGATTTCGACGACGCGACGCCGCGCGCGAAACCTGCGCGGCCTTCGGCGCCAGAAATAGCCGATTCGCGGCGAACGGAGCAAATTCTCGCGCGAGATTTCGCGCGCCGGCCGCCTCGTCGAAGGCCGATGAAGCTCGGCGCGCCGCTCGACGCGCGCGCCGCCGATTCACCCCGGGTTCGGCCGATCAGCTCTTGGCGCCCAGCGCCGCGGCGACGCGCAGTCCGATTTCGTCGGCCAGAGATCGGGCGAGCCGAATTTCCGCATCGCGCGCCGCCCTGAGGTTGGCGAAGCTGTCCAAAGTGCGGTCGTAGACGGCGGCGGACGTCGCGTCGCCCTTATAGATGACCGCGCCGTCGTCGATCTTGATCAGCGTGAACGTCGCCTTGCCGATGACGGTGGCGGAGGTGGCGGCGTTGATCTGTGATTCCACAGTCGGCGTTTGCGATTGCTGGGCGACCGTTACCGTGAGGCGGTATTTGGCCGCGGGCGTTTCGCCCGAGCCGTTGAGATTGGAGATCAGGTCGTCATTGAGATAGTGGCCGATGCGATCCTTGATCGGCGCGACCTCGACCGCGCGCAGATCCTCGACCAGGCCGGGATGCACGGCCTCGCTGTACAGGGGTTGGAAGCATCCGCCCAGGCCCAAGGCCACGAGAAGCGCAGCCGCGGCGCGCGCGCGATCAAACCACGACATTGACGATCCTGTTTGGCACGATGATCACCTTCTTGGCCGGCCTATTATCCATCGCCTTGCGCACCGCGTCCAGAGCGAGGGCGGCGGCTTCGACGATTTTCGGCTCTGCGTCCCGCTCAATCGTCAGGTCGGCGCGCTTGCGACCGTTGACCTGCACCGGCATGGCGACATGCGTGGCGACGATCAGCGCGCGGTCGACCTGCGGCCAGGGGCTCTGGGCGATGAGCGTCCGGTGGCCGAGCGCCTCCCAGCATTCCTCCGCCAAATGCGGCATCATCGGCGCGAAACCATGCGCCAGTATATCGCCGGCTTCGGCGAAGGCGAAGCGCATATCGTCGCCGATCGCCTCGGATTCGATCGCGCCGACCGCCGCGGCGAGCGTATTGGCGAGTTCGTAAATCGTGGCGACGCAGAGGTTGAAGCGCAAGCGCTCGATGTCGTCTTCGATTCTCGCCAGCGCGCCGTGGGCCGCCTGACGGATCTTGGCGGCCGCTTGCGAGAAGCGCGCGGGCTTGGCCGGACGCTTCGGCCCGACGACGCGCTCGATCTCGCAGGCCAGGCGCCACAGGCGCTGGATCTGCTTATACGCGCCCTGCACGCCCGCCTCTGTCCAGATCACGTCGCGGTCGGGCGGCGAATCGGAGAGCATGAACCAGCGCGCGGTGTCGGCGCCGTAGTTCGAGATGATTTCGTCGGGATCGACGGTGTTGCGCTTCGACTTCGACATTTTCTCGATCGGGCCGATTTCGATCGGCGCGTCGCCCCGAAGCGCGAACGCCCGCCGGCCGCCCGCCTCCGCCTCGATGCGCACCTCGGTTGGAGCGATCCAGCGCCCTTCGGCGTCACGGTATGTCTCGTGCACCACCATGCCTTGCGTGAACAGGCCGGCGAAAGGTTCGTCGAAATCAAGATGACCGCACTTGCGCATCGCGCGGGTGAAGAAGCGCGAATAGAGCAGATGCAAAATTGCGTGTTCGACGCCGCCGATATACTGATCGACCGGCAGCCAATGGTCGGCGATGCTGGGCGAAGTCGGCGAACCGGCATTCCACGGATCGGTGAAGCGGGCGAAATACCAAGACGAATCGACGAAGGTGTCCATCGTATCGGTTTCTCGGCGCGCCGGCGCGCCGCAACGCGGACAGTCGACCTGCTTCCAGGTCGGATGGCGGTCGAGCGGGTTGCCCGGCGCGTCGAAGGTCACGTCCTCCGGCAACAGGACCGGCAAGTCCTTCGTGGGAACGGCGACGACGCCGCAGGCCTGGCAATGGATGACCGGGATCGGGCAGCCCCAATAGCGCTGGCGCGATATTCCCCAGTCGCGCAGCTTGAAATTGACCTGCCGGCGCCCCTGCGGCCGATTGCCCAGCGTCGCCGCCTCCAGCCGGCGCGCGACCTCCTCTTTGGCGGCCTCGATCGTCAGCCCGTCGAGGAAGCGCGAATTGATCATCAGGCCGTCGCCATCATAGGCGACCTTGTCGACGACGAAAGTCGCCGGATCGACGCCCGGCGGGCAGACCACCGGCGTCGCGCCCAAGCCATAGACGTTGACGAAATCGAGGTCGCGCTGGTCGTGCGCCGGGCAGCCGAAAATCGCGCCGGTTCCGTAATCCATCAGGATGAAATTGGCGACGTAGATCGGCAGCCGCCATTCCCCGTCGAACGGGTGGAATACGCGCAGGCCGGTGTCGTAGCCCTTCTTTTCCGCGGTCTCGATCGCGGCCGCCGAGGTGCCGATGCGCCGGCACTCCTCGATGAAGCGGGCGAGCTTCGGGTCATGGCGCGCGGCGGCGAGGCTGAGCGGATGGTCGGGCGCGATCGCCATGAACTTGGCGCCGAACAGCGTGTCCGGCCGCGTGGTGTAGATTTCCAGCTCTCGCGCCGCCTCGTCGCCGGCCAAGGGGCCGCGCGACTCGGGATCGATGGCGAAGCGCACCAGCATGCCCTCGGAGCGGCCGATCCAGTTGCGCTGCATCAGGCGCACCTTGTCGGGCCAGCGGTCGAGGCGGTCGAGGCCGGCGAGCAAATCGTCGGAATAGTCGCTGATCTTGAAGAACCACTGCGTCAATTCGCGCTGTTCGACGACGGCGCCGGAGCGCCAGCCGCGCCCGTCCACCACCTGCTCGTTGGCGAGCACGGTGTTGTCGACCGGGTCCCAATTGACCTTCGATTTCTTGCGCGTGACCAGGCCGGCAGCGAGAAAGTCGAGAAACAGCTTCTGCTGGTGGCGATAATAGTCGGGATCGCAGGTGGCGACCTCGCGCGACCAATCGAGCGACAGGCCCATGGACTTGAGTTGAGCGCGCATCGTCTCGATATTGGCGTAGGTCCACTTGGCCGGATGCGTCGCGTTCTGCATCGCGGCGTTTTCGGCCGGCATGCCGAAGGCGTCCCAGCCCATCGGATGCAGCACGGCGAAGCCGCGCGCGCGCTTGTAGCGCGCCACCACGTCGCCCATCGCGTAGTTGCGCACATGGCCCATATGGATGCGCCCGGAGGGGTACGGGAACATTTCGAGCACGTAATACTTGGGCCGCGGATCGTCGTTGCGGGTGGCGAAAATCGCCTTGTCGGCCCACGCTTTCTGCCATTTTTGTTCGGAGTCGCGGACGGTGTAGCGCTCGGGCCGCATCGCTTGAAGGCCTCGTTTTCATGAAGGTTCGACGAACGGGCGCGACCAAACATGATTTGCCCGGAGGGGTCAAATCGGCCGACCGCGCTCGGCCTTGCTCGCCGCGCCGCGCCGCCGGCTTGCATTGACCGCCGCGGTCCGCTGCGACATGCTGCGGAAAATCCGGCGCGGGCCGCGCCCCATCGGTGAATGTCGATGACCTATCGCCTTCGCGAACCCGTCCTGCACGCGACGCCCGTCCTCGAACTCAGGCCGACGCAGATCACGCTCGGCATGGCCGAGGTGGCGCTGAAACGAAAATCCTGGAAAGAGGAGAATCCGGAAAAGCTGACCGACTTCCTCGGCGCTCACATGGTGCCCGTCATCCTCGGGCCGGGGGGAGAGCGTTTTCTCATCGACCACCATCACCTCGCGCGCGCGCTGCACGAAGAGGGGGTCGACAGCGTCTTCGTCGCCATCGTCGCCGATTTCCACAAGCTCGACGCGATCGCATTCTGGAACATGATGGACTTTCACGGCTGGACCCATCCCTTCGACGGCAAAGGCCGACGCCGCGATTACGCCGACCTGCCCAGGACCGTCCTGGAAATGGAGGACGATCCCTATCGCTCGCTGGCGGGCGAATTGCGCAACATCGGCGGATACGCCAAGGATTCGACGCCGTACTCGGAATTCGTCTGGGCCGATTTCCTGCGCCGCCGCATCAAGCCCAAGCAAGTGCGCAAGGATTTTTCGCGCGCGCTCGGCGTCGCGCTCGCATTCGCCAAATCGGACGACGCGAGCTACCTCCCCGGCTGGTGCGCGCCGCACGCCAAGGCGGAAGGCCTCGCGGCGGCCGCGAGCGCCAAGAAGCGGCATGGGAGCCCTCGCGGCGATCCCCTCTGAGCGAATCGCCGCGCTTCCCGGCTTCCTCGCCATCGTCGGCCCGAGCGGCGCCGGCGCGGCGGCGTGAACCGGTCGACCCCCGCCGTCGTCGTCACGCGGCCGTCATCGCTCTCCACTAACCGCTGCGGATCGTTTCTCGATGACGGTTCGGAGCAAGCGTGCAGCAGCAGTCGATTCGCGCCGCGCGACGCGCCACGGAAGAAGGCCTGCGCACGGCGGTCCATCGCAGCAAGCCGTTGTCGCGCGCCGGCGTCCTGGAGCGTCTGTTCACCGCCGCGTTTCGCGGCCTGGTTTATCCGCAAATCTGGGAAGATCCGGTCGTCGACCTCGAAGCGCTCGAACTCGGCCCGCGTCATCGCGTCATCGCCATCGCCTCGGGCGGCTGCAACGCGTTGTCCTATCTGACCGCCGACCCGGCGGAGGTCGTCGCCGTCGATCTCAACGGCGCGCACGTCGCCCTCGGCCGTCTCAAACTGGCGGCGTTGCGCCATCTGCCCGACCACGAAGCGTTCCTCGGGTTCTTCGGCCGCGCCGATTCGCGCGCCAACTTGCGCGCCTACGACGCCGTGCTTCGCCATCGCCTCGACCCCGTCACCCGCGCCTATTGGGAGGCGCGGGACTTGATCGGACGCCGGCGCATTTCGTTGTTCGCGCGCCATTTCTACCGTCACGGGCTGCTCGGGCGCTGCATCGGCCTCGGGCACGCGTTGGCGCGCCTGCACGGTCTCGATCCGAGCGTCATGCTGAAGGCGGAGTCGCTGGCGGATCAGCGCGCGCTGTTCGAACGGCGTCTGGCGCCGATCTTCGACAAGCCCGCGGTGCGCTGGCTGATGCGCCAGCCCGCCTCGCTCTACGGCCTCGGCATTCCGCCGGCGCAATATTGCGCCCTGTCGAACGATTCCCCCGACGGCATCGGCGCGGTGCTGCGCCAGAGGCTGGAGCGGCTCGCTTGCGGCTTCGACATCCACGCGAACTACTTCGCCTGGCAGGCGTTTGGCCGCCGCTACGCCAGCGGCCCGGCCGCCGCGCTGCCGCCTTACTTGCAGCGGCGCCATTTCGACACGCTGCGCGAACGCAGCGACCGGCTGAGTTTCGCCCAACGCTCGTTGACCGAGACGCTGCGCGACAGTCCGGCGGCGAGCTTCGATCGCTACGTCCTGCTCGACGCGCAGGACTGGATGAACGACGCCGCGCTCGCCGACCTGTGGACGCAGATCACCCGCACCGCGCGGCCCGGCGCCCGGGTGATCTTCCGCACCGCCGCGGACGAGCGGCTGTTGCCGGGCCGAATTCCCGGCCACCTGCTCGACGCCTGGGAACACCAGGCCGAGCGGAGCCGCGCGCTCGGCCGGCGCGACCGTTCCTCGATCTACGGCGCCTTCCATCTCTATCGGCTCGCCGGAGCGGAGGCATGAGCGACGCCGCACTCCTGATGGACCGCATGTATCGGCGTCAGCGCCATATCTACGACGCCACGCGCAAATTCTATCTCCTCGGCCGCGACGCGACGATCGCCGCGCTCGGCGCGCGCGCGAACGACGGCGTGCTCGAGATCGGCTGCGGCACCGGGCGCAATCTGGTCGGAATCGCGCGCCGCTTTCCCGAAGCGCGGCTGTTCGGGCTCGACGTCTCCGAGGAAATGCTGTCCAGCGCGCGCGCCGCGATCGCGCGCGCCGGTCTGGAGGCGCGCATTCGGGTCGCCCAGGGCGACGCGGCGTCGTTCGACGCGGCGCGCCTGTTCGGCCGCCCGCATTTCGAGCGGGCGCTGATCTCCTACGCGCTGTCGATGATCCCGCCCTGGCGCGAGGCGCTGGCCCAGGCGGTCGACGCCCTCGCGCCGGGCGGCGCGCTGCATATCGTCGATTTCGGCGATTGCGCGGGATTGCCCGCCCCGTTCCGCGCCGCGCTCGGCCGCTGGCTCGCGCTGTTCGACGTGACGCCGCGCGTCGACATGGGCGCGGCGCTGACTGCGCTCTCCGCGTCGCGCGGCCTTCGCTGCGAGACGAGAGACCTCATGCGCGGCTACGCCATTCAGGCCGTCGTCCGCAAGCCCGTCGCGTAACCGGCGACGCCGTTCCGAACGGCGAGCCGGTCGCCGGCGCGGTATTGCCCCTTCGCGCGCGACCGCTGGAAAAGCGAACGACGACAACCTATGGTCGCTCGCGGCGAGCGCGGGCGGCGCGCGCCTGCCGCCCGGAATCGTCCATGCTCGCCTTTGCGCTTCAGAGATGTCTCGTCCTGGCGGCGACCCTGGCCTTGGCCTCGCTCGCGGTGTTCGGCGTGCTGGAAATCCTGCCCGGCGACGCGGCGATGACGATGCTCGGCGCCAGCGCGACGCCCGAAGCGGTGGCCGCGCTCGCGCACAAGCTCGGGCTCGATCAGCCGATGGCGACTCGGTACTGGTCGTGGATCGCCGGCGCGCTGCACGGCGATTTCGGGCTTTCCTACGCCTACGGCACGCCGATCGGCCCGCTGATCGCGCAGAGGTTGGCGGTCAGCGCGCCGCTCGCTCTGCTCTCGATGGCGATCGCCGCCGCGGTGGCGCTGGTCGCCGGCGTCTACGCCGCCGACGCCCGAGGCCGCGCCGGCGACGCGGCGGTGATGGCGGCGAGCCAAGTCGGCCTCGCCGTTCCCAGTTTCTGGTTCGCGATTCTGCTCGTGCTGGCGTTCGCCGTGCATTGGCGGCTTGCGCCGGCCGGCGGCTTTCCCGGCTGGGAGGCGGGTCCGACGCGCGCGCTCGGCGCGTTGATCCTGCCCGCGATCTCGCTCGGCCTGGTGCAGGCGGCGATCCTGACGCGGGTGACGCGCTCGGCGCTCATTGAAGCGCTGAACGAAGACTTCATCCGCACCGCGCGCGCCAAGGGCCTGTCGCGGCGCGCCGCGCTGTGGCGCCACGCCCTGCCCAACGCGATGACGCCGATCCTCACCATCATGGGGCTGCAATTCGCCAACCTCGTCGCCGGCGCCATCGTGGTCGAGAACGTCTTCGTGCTGCCGGGCCTCGGCCGCCTGATCGTGCAATCGATCGCCAACCGCGACGCGCTGGTCGTCGAGGACTGCGTCATGTTGCTGGTGGCGTTCGTGATCGGCCTGAACTTTCTCGTCGACGTCGCCTGCGCGGCGATCGACCCGCGCTTGCGGGCGCCCGCGCCATGAGCGCGAGCGGCCTCGACACGCGCGGGCGCGCCGGCGCCAGTCTGCGGCTGGGCCTCGCCATTGTCGCGGCTCTCCTCGGCGCCGCCGCGCTGTCGCTCGTCTGGACCCCCTACCCGCCCGACGCGATCGACGTGCCGCACAAGCTGCTGCAGCCCTCCTTCGCTCATTGGCTCGGCACCGACGGGCTCGGCCGCGACGTCGCTTCCGAGATTCTCGCCGGCGCGCGGGTCTCGATTCTGGTCGGCGTCATCGCGGTCGGCGTCGGCCTCGTCTTCGGCGTCGCGCTCGGCCTCGTCGCCGCGGCGGCGAAGGGCCTTGTCGAAGACGCGATCATGAAACTGTGCGATTTCACCTTCGCGTTTCCCGCCCTCTTGTCGGCGATCATGCTGACCGCGACCTACGGCCCCGGCGTCGCCAACGCCATCGTCGCGATCGGCGTCGCCAACGTGCCGATCTTCGCCAAGCTGACGCGCGCGACGGCCAACGTCGTGCTCGCGCGCGAATTCACGCTTGCCGCGCGCGCGGCCGGGCGGGGTCCGCTCGGCGTCGCGTTCGACCACGTGCTGCCCAACGTCGCGCCGGCGCTGATCGTGCAGGCGACGATTCAGTTCGCCATCGCCATTCTCGCCGAGGCGGCGCTGTCCTACCTCGGGCTCGGCGCCCAGCCGCCGCAGGCCTCGTGGGGCCGCATGTTGAGCGACGCGCAGGGCTGGATGTACGTCGCGCCGCGACTGGCGGTGTTTCCCGGCCTCGCCATCGCGCTCAGCGTGCTCGGGCTCAATATGCTTGGCGACGGCCTGCGCGACGCGCTCGATCCGCGCCTCAGGGCGCGGGGCTGAAATGCTGCTCGAAGTCTCCGGCCTCGCCATCGACCTGCCCTCGCCGGCCGGCGCACGGCGAGTCGTCCACGACGTCTCCTTTTCGCTCGCGGCGGGCGAGAGCCTCGGCGTCGTCGGCGAATCGGGCTCGGGCAAGACGATGACGGCGTTGGCGCTGATGGGGCTCTTGCCGGACGGCGCGGTCGTCTCCGGCGCCGTGCGTTTCGAGGGGCTGGACCTGGCGCGGCTCGCCGAAGCCGAGATGCAGAGGCTGCGCGGCGATCGGCTGGCGATGATCTTCCAGGAGCCGATGAGCGCGCTGAACCCGCTGCAGCGCATCGGCGCGCAGGTCGCCGAGCCGCTCGTTCTGCATCGCGCCATGGCCAAGGCGGCGGCCTGGGCCGAGGCGGTCCGGCTGCTCGATCGCGTCCGGCTGCGCGATCCCGAGCGCATCGCCCGCGCCTATCCCTTCGCCCTCTCGGGGGGCGAGCGCCAGCGCGCGATGATCGCGATGGCGCTGAGTTGCGGCCCGAGGCTGATCATCGCCGACGAACCGACGACCGCGCTCGACGTCACCGTGCAGGCGAAAATTCTCGATCTGCTGGCGAGTCTCGGCGAGCAATCGAACATGGCGACGCTGCTGATCAGCCACGACCTCGCGGTGGTCGCCCGGCATTGCCGAAGCGTCCTGGCGATGTACGGCGGAACCCTCATGGAAAGCGGCCCGGTCGACGCCGTGCTGCGGCGCGCGCGCCACCCCTACACGCGCGCGCTGCTCGAGGCGCGGCCGCGTCCCGGCGCGCCGCGCGGTGAGCGGCTGCGCGCCATCGCCGGCGTCGCACCGCCCTCGGCGAGCGCGCTCGTCGGCTGCCCGTTCGCCGGGCGATGCCCGCTGACCCTCGACGTCTGCCGCACGACTCCGCTGCCGACCATCGAATTCGAGGCCGAACATCGCGTGCGCTGCCATCGCGTCGACGCCGAGGGACGGTTGACATGAGCGCGCCGCTGCTGGAAGTCGTCGATCTCGTCAAGGTCTACGCGCTGGCGCGGCCCGCCTGGTTCGCGCCGCGTCCTTACCGCCGCGCGGTCGACGGCGTCGGCTTCGGCATCGAGGCGGGCCGCTCGTTCGGCGTGGTCGGGGAGTCGGGCTCGGGTAAATCGACGCTGGCGCGCGCGGTTATGGCGCTGGAGCGGCCGACCGCGGGCGCAGTGCGGCTGGAGGGCCGCGCGCTCGACGATCTGCCGCGCCGCGAGCTGCGCGCGACGCGCGCGCATTTTCAGATGATCTTCCAAGATCCCTACGGCTCGCTCGATCCGCGCCAGAAAATCGCGCGCATCGTCGCCGAGCCGCTGGCGGGCCTCGCCCACGTCGGGCGCGCCGAGCGCGCCGGCCGCGTCGAGGAGGCGTTGGGCGCGGTCGGCCTCGGCGCGGCGGACGCGCAAAAATATCCGCACGAATTCTCCGGCGGCCAGCGCCAGCGCATCGCCATCGCGCGGGCGCTGATCACCCGCCCGAGGCTGGTCGTCGCCGACGAGCCGGTCTCGGCGCTCGACGTCTCCATCCAGGCGCAGGTGCTCAACCTGATGAGCGACCTGCAGCGCGAGGCGGGCGTCACCTATCTCTTCATCAGCCACGATCTGGCGGCGGTCGGCCACATCTGCGACGAGATCGCGGTGATGTTCCACGGCCGCTTTGTCGAGACGGGCCCGAGCGCGGCGCTGCTCGGCAAGCCCGCCCACCCCTACACACGCGAACTCGTCGACGCCGCGCCCAAGCTCGCCGAGACGCCGCTGCCGCCGTCCGAGCCGCCGCCGCGCCCCGACGCGACGACCGGGTGCCCCTACGCGGCGCGCTGCCTCTACGCGCAGCCGCGCTGCCTCGAAGAGGCGCCGAGCCTGCGCCCGCTCGGCGAGGACCGGCGGGTCGCGTGCCATTTTCCGCTCGGCGGCTGACGCGCGAGCGGCGACCGCACCGGCTTGAACGGCCGATTGTTTCCGCCTCGTTCACACGGCCTCCTTCGAATGCGGGAGTTATGCTAAGAAGGCGCATGGCGTCGGCCGCGAAGCCGCGCCGCGAGCAGGGAAGCCGCCATGTCCGAGCGCGTCGTCGCCAAGCCCGTCATCTTCACGATATCCGCCGCCTGGGACCCGGAGGCGTCGGTGTGGAGCGGGCATTGCGACGACATTCCGGCCGCCGCCGACGCCCCGACGCTCGACGAATTGCTGGCGAAAATTTCCGCGATGGCGCTCGACCTGCTGCCGGACAATCATCCGGACGCCGATCCCGCGTCGCTGTTCCTGCAAATCACCGCCTTGCGCGAAGCCGAGCCGACGGCGGCCTGAATGGCGCCGCCCTTCGATCGCCCGTTGCGCGACCTGCTGCGCGCCGCCGGCTGCGCCATCGTGCGGCAAGGCAAGTGCAGCCATGAAATCTGGCATAGCCCGATCACGCAGCGCAATTTCGCCGTGCCGATCGGCGTCCCGAGCCGGCACACCGCCAACGCCATCCTGCGGCAGGCCGGATTGCCGAAGGCGTTCTAAGCCGGCGCGCGAACCGCGTCGACGCGACTCTTTCCCCGTCGCTTGACGCCGGCGCGCCGACGGATGCTATTGTCCGGCGCCCTCGCGTCCAGCCGTGGAGCGCCGCATGCGTCTTCCGTCCCGCCTCGTCGTCGCCCTCGGCGCAGGAATCGCCGCCCTGCTCGTGGTGATCGCGGCGGGCGCGTGGTTCACGCGTCACGCGAACCGAGCCCCGGCCAAGGACAGCGTGACGATCGGCATGCCGCTCGAGCCGCCGGGGCTCGATCCGACCGCCGGCGCGGCGGCCGCGATCGGCGAAATCACCCACTACAACATCTTTGAGGGGCTGACGAAGATCAACGAGGATTTCTCGGTCGCGCCGCTGCTGGCGGAGAAGTGGAGTTTTTCGCCGGACCTCAAGACGCTGACCTTCACCTTGCGCAAAGGCGTCAAGTTCCAGGACGGCGAAGCGTTTTCCTCTAGGGACGTGAAGTTCTCCTTCGAGCGCGCCGCGGCCAAGGACTCGACCAACAAGGACAAGGCGTTTTTCGCCTCGATCGAATCGATCGACGCCAGCGATCCCGGCGTCGTCACGCTGCAGTTCAAGGCGCCGAGCTTCGAGGCGCTGTTTCACCTCGGCTTGAACACCGCGGTCGTCATCGACGAAAAGAGCGCGGCGAGCGAAGCGACCAAGCCGATCGGCACCGGCCCCTATACGCTCGCCGCCTGGAACAAGGGGTCGTCGGCTACGCTCGACAAATGGGACGGTTTTCGCGACCCGGGCCGAATCGCCATCGCCCACGCCACGTTCCGCTTCATCGCCGACCCCTCGGCGGAGGTCGCGGCGATGCTCGCCGGCGACGTCGACCTCTTCGAGCGCTTCGGCGGCGTGCAAAGCCTGGGGCAGTTCCAGAGCGACCCGCGCTTCCAAGTGCTGATCGGCGGCACTGAAGGCAAGACGATCTTGGGCGTCAACAACCAGCGCAAGCCGCTCGACGACCTGCGCGTGCGTCAGGCGATCGCCTACGCGATCGACCGCAAGGCGATCATCGACGGCGCGATGAACGGATACGGCGCGCCGATCGGCAGCCACCTCACCCCCAACGATCCCGGCTACGTCGATCTGACCGGGCGATATCCGCACGATCCCGTAAAGGCGAAGGCGCTGCTCGCGGCGGCCGGCGTCGAGACGCCGCTCAAGCTGACGCTGACCTTGCCGCCGCCCGATTACGCGCGCAAGAGCGGCGAGATCGTCGCCGCCGAACTCGCCGAAGTCGGCATCGAAGCGAAGATCGAGAACGTCGAATGGGCGCAATGGCTGTCGGGCGTTTACAAAGCGCACAATTTCGATCTCACCATTATCAGCCACGTCGAGCCGCTCGACATCGGCGTCTACGCCAGGCCCGATTACTATTTTCAATACGACAGCCAGGCGTTCCGCGACATTTTCGCCCGGCTCGAGGCGGCGCCCGACATCGACGCGTACAAGCAGGCGATCGGCGAAGCCCAGCGCCAAATCGCCGACGATTGCGTCAACGCGTTTCTGTTCCAATTGCCGAACATCGTCGTCGCCGACGCGAAGCTGAAGGGCGTGTGGAAGAACGAGCCGATCTTCGTCAACGACCTCTCGGCGCTGTCGTGGAAATGAAGCGCGCCTGCGGCCAATCGCCCAAGCCCCTCACCCCGCCTCTCCCCGCTTCGCGGGGAGAGGAGAAGACCGGCGCCGCGCGCCCCCCTCTCCCGCTTGCGGGGAGAGGCGGGGCGAGGGGCCGGGCGATTGGCCGCCCCGATTGGGAAGCAGCGTGGATCGCTCATGCGCCCCTGTGAGCTGAGCGCCGTCGCGCTGCTCGACGCCTATCGCCGCGGCGCGCTTTCGCCCATGGAGGCGATGCGCGACGTGTTGCAGCGCGTAGCGCGGTTCGAGCCGCACATTCACGCGACTTATCTCTTGGCGCCGGAGCGCGCGCTGCGCGAGGCGCGCGCTTCCGAGGAGCGCTGGCGGCGCGGCGCGCCGATCGGGCCGCTCGACGGCGTTCCCGCCACCGTCAAGGACAACATCGCCACCAGGGGCGAGCCGGTCCCGCTCGGCACGGCGGCGAGCGAACTGGCGCCCGCCGCCGCCGACGCGCCGCCGGCGGCGCGATTGCGCGAGGCGGGCGCCATAGTGTTCGCCAAGACGACGATGCCCGACTACGGCATGTTGTCGTCGGGCCTTTCCAGCTTCCATGCGCTGGCGCGTAATCCCTGGAATCTCGCCCGCAATCCCGGCGGCTCGTCGGCGGGCGCGGCGGCGGCGGCCGCGGCCGGCTACGGCCCGTTGCATCTGGGCACCGACATCGGCGGCTCGGTGCGCCTGCCGGCGGGATGGTGCGGGCTCATCGGCTTGAAGCCGAGCGGCGGGCGCGTGCCGATCGATCCGCCTTATATCGGGCGCGTCGCTGGTCCGCTGACGCGCAGCGTCGCCGACGCGGCGCTGATGATGGCGACGCTCTCCAATCCCGACGCGCGCGACTACATGAGCCTGCCGCCGCAAAGCCTGGATTGGCGCGTCCGGCCGGCCGAACTCAAGGGCCTGCGCATCGGCCTGCTGACGGCGGCGGGCTGCGGCGATCCCGCGACCGCGCCGGTCAAGGCGGCGGTCGAGCGCGCGGCGCGCGATCTCGCCGGCGCCGGCGCCGTCGTCGAGCCGCTCGCGCCGTTCCTGACCCAGGAGATGCTCGACGGGCTCGACCGCTTCTGGCGCATGCGCTCGCTGATCGACCTCCGCGCCTTGCCGCCCGAGCGGCGCGAAAAGGTTCTGCCGTTCATCCGCGCCTGGGCCGAATCGGCGACGGGCCTCGGCGGCGAAGCGGTCTTCCACGGTTTCAGTCAGATGATGGCGATGGCCAAGGCGGCGGCGACTGCGACGCTGCCGTACGATTTCGTGCTGTCGCCGACCGCGCCGATCGTCGCCTACCCCGCCGAAATGGCGTCGCCGAGCGGCGACCCACTCCATCCTTTTCCCCATATCGGCTTCACCGTAGCCTTCAACATGTCGGAGCAACCGGCCGCGACGATCAATGGCGGCTACGACGACGAGGGCCTGCCGATCGGGCTGCAGATCGTCGGCCGACGCTTCGACGATCTCGGCGTCCTCGCCCTCGCCACGGCGTTCGAGGCGATGCGCGCCGGGGAGGCGCGCGCCTGGCCCGAGCCGCCGACGGACCCCTAGAACACCCCTTATGAAACGAGCGCGAGAGGAACCTCGATGAACGACTATTCGAAGATGTTCGACCTCACCGGCCGGCGCGCGCTGGTGATCGGCGGCGGCAGCGGCATCGGGCGCGCGAGTTGCTTCGGCCTGGCGAGCTTCGGCGCGCACGTGATCTGCGGCGACATCGACTTCGCCAAGGCGAAAGACGCGGCTCAGGCGATCGAGGCGGAGGGCCGCTCGGCCGAAGCGCTGCGCGTCGACCTCTGCGATCCCGCCAGCGTCGTCGCGGCGGGCCAGGCCGTCGGCGTCCCCGACGCGCTGGTGATTTCGCCCTCGATCAACGTGCGCAAGCCGCTGCTCGACATCACCGAAGAGGAATTCGATCGCGTGATCGGCCTGAACCTGAAGGGCGTGTTCCGCGCGCTCAAGACCTTCGCGCCCGGCATGGCCGCGCGGGGGAAAGGCAGCATCATCGCCTTCTCCAGCGTGCGCGCGCAAGTCGTCGAGCCGGGACAGGGCGTCTACGCCGCCACCAAGGCCGGCACGCTGCAAATGATCCGGGCGCTCGCCGCCGAGCTCGGCGAATCCGGCGTCCGCGCCAATGTCGTCGCCCCCGGCGTCGTCGAAACGCCGCTCACCGAGCCGATCAAGCAGAACGAAGCGTGGCATCGCGCCTACGCCGAGAAATCGATGCTCAAGCGCTGGGCCGATCCGTCCGAGATGGTGGGCGCGGTGGTGTTCCTCGCCTCCGACGCCAGTTCCTACGTGACTGGATCGTATCTCCTGGTCGACGCAGGCTGGACAGCCGCCGACGGCCGCTTCACCCCGCCGCTGCCCAAGGCGGCGTCCGCGCGCTAGACGCGCTGCTCTCCTAACGGCGCTTACGAGAGGGTCGGGGCGAGGACGCGCCTCGCCCCGATCAGGCCGTGCGCTTGGTGAGGAAGCGGTGGACGCCGGCGCTTGTCGACGATTCGACCAATTCGGCGTCGGCGCCGGCGCAGAACGCCTCGAAATAGGCGAGCGAACCCGGGTCGGTGGCGAGGATCTCCAGCGTCCCGCCGGGCGGAACTTCTTTCAGCGCCTTCCTGGCGCGGAAGATCGGCAGCCGGCAATTCGGTCCCTTCACGTCAAGCGTCTTGTCGGCTGCCGCCGCTCCCACGTCTCGCGTTTGTCGTCTCGACACGCGCTCGGAGACGATGAGATCCACGAGCCAATGTCAACCATGCGGCGCAAACGAAGGCCGCGCGAAGCCGCTTCACCCCGTCGGTCCGCGACCGCCGGCTTGCGGGCCGCCGCGGTTTGCGCGACACCTTGCGCCATCACCCGGCGCAGCGGTTCGTCGCCCGTCCGCCGGCGCCGCTGCGCGACGCCAGGGCGAAACGTCTCGATCTCACAACCGGATGGAATCAGAGCGCCGATGGAGACTCTTCCCGTCTTTCTACGCCTCGCCGGCAAGCGCGCGGCGGTCGTCGGCGGCGGCGGCGGCGCGGCGCGGCGCGTCGAAGCGCTCGCGCGCGCCGGCGCTCAGGCGACCGTGTTCGCGGCGACTCTCGACGACGAGTTCCGCGTCCTGCGCGAAGGAACCGCGTTCCAGCACGTCGCGCGCGACCCGACGCGCGCCGATCTCGAGGGCTGCGTCGTCTGCTACGTCGCGACCGGCGACGCGGGCGCCGACGCGCGCGTCGCCGCTCGCGTGCGCGGCGCGCGCGCGCTGATCAACGTCGCCGACCAGCCGGACTTATGCGACTTCATCGCGCCTTCCATCGTCGACCGCGCTCCGCTTGTCGTCGCGATTTCCACCGGCGGCGCGGCGCCGATGCTCGCTCGCCTACTCAAAGCGCGTTTGGAAAGCGCGATCCCGTCCGCCGCCGGACGCCTCGCGGCGTTCATGGGCAAGTCGCGCGCGCTGGTCGCCGCGCGGCTCGCCGACTCGCGGGCGCGGCGGCGCATATGGGAGCGCGTCCTCGAAGGCCCGATCGCGGAAATGGTTCTCGTCGACAACGAGCCGGCGGCCGAGGCGGCGTTGGCGAACGAAATCGAGCGCGAGAGGCAGGGCGCCGGCGGCGCGCCGCTTGGCGAAGTCTATCTCGTCGGCGCCGGCCCGGGCGATCCGGACCTGCTGACCTTCCGCGCGCTTCGCCTGATGCAGAAGGCCGACGTCGTGCTTTACGATCGGCTGGTCAGCCCGGACATCGTCGATCTGACGCGCCGCGAAGCCGAGCGAATTTACGTCGGCAAGCGCCGCGCCGATCACACGCTGCCGCAGCAGGAGATCGGCGAATTGCTGGTGCGGCTGGCGCGCGAAGGCAAGCGCGTCTTGCGGCTGAAGGGCGGCGACCCCTTCATTTTCGGCCGCGGCGGCGAGGAAATCGAGACACTCGCCGACCACAAGATCCCGTTTCAGGTCTGCCCCGGCATCACCGCCGCGACGGCGTGCTCCGCCTACGCGGGCATTCCCCTGACCCACCGCGATCATGCGCAGACCTGCGTCTTCGCCACCGGTCACGGCAAGGACGGGCCGATCGACCTCGATTGGGGCGCGCTGATCCGCCCGAACCAGACCGTCGCGATCTACATGGGGCTCGGCCATATCGAAGAGCTGACGCTGGCGTTCGTCGCTCACGGCGCCGACCCCGACCTTCCCGCTGCGATCGTCGACAACGGCGCCCGCGCCAACCAGCGCGTCGTCGTGGGCGCGCTTCGCACCATCGCGGCGCAAGCGCGCGCCGCGGCGCTGCGCGGCCCGACGATCATCATCGTCGGCACGGTGGTCGGACTGCGCGACAAGCTGAACTGGTTTGCGGCGAGTCCCGCCCGCGCCGAAGCGGACGCGCGCGGCGCCGATGTCCGGAACGAGGCGCCGTGGGAGGGGCGCGGCGACGCATGATGGCGAGCGGCGATCGATCGACGCCGGACGCCGTCAGACGTCGGGCGCGTCGACGCCGCAGGCGACTCCGTCGGCAGCGCAATAAATCCCGTAGAGCGTCGCCAGGATCGCCGCGACTTCGCGCCCGGCCAGGCGATAATAGATGGTCTGCGCCGAGCGGCGGACCTCCACCAGCTTCATTCGGCGCAGAACCGCCAGGTGCTGCGAAAGCGCCGACTGACTCAGTCCGATGATCCGCTGCAGTTCCCCCACCGATTTTTCGCCGTGGACGAGATTGCACAGGACGAGCAAGCGCCGCTTGCTGCCCATCGAGCGCAACATCGCCGCGGCCCGATCGGCGTGGGCCTCGAGTTCGTTCGGGTCGATCTCGGGCCACACGGCCGCCGCCGCGCCGGCGCGATCGCTCGTTGGACGAAGCGTATCTTCAGACGAGAGGCGGTCGGGCGCCACGGACGTTTTCCTATTCATGCGCGCCGCGAATCTAGGCGGAAGCGCGCGGGCGAGCAACCGATCCCGTCCCTCGCGCATCCGACGATTCCAGAGAACGCCGATGGCCTCGCGCCTCTGGATCGGAAGGCCGCTTCATGATGGCGAAAGAGGCGATCGCGCGGGAATGCGGAATCGCGCGGGAACGCGGACAAGAGAATGGCGGCGCCGGCGCATCAGGCCATGGTCCTCGGCTGTAGCGCTTGCAGGACGCGCGCGAGCCTTTGCGCGACCTCCCCGGCGAGTTTTGACAGCGCCGGATTGCCGATCCGTTCCATCGCCGCGCGCGGATCGATCGCGGCGACCTCGATCTTGCCGGCGCCGGCGTCTTGGACGATGACGTTGCAGGGCAGCATCACGCCGATCTTGTCTTCCGCGCTCAGCGCCTCGTGGGCGAGCGGCGGGTTGCACGCGCCGAGGATGCGATAGGGGCGAAACTCGACGCCGAGCTTCTGCTTCATCGTCGCCGCGACATCGATGTCGGTCAGAACGCCGAAGCCCTCCTGCTTCAACGCCGCGACGGTCCCCGCGACGGTCTCGTCAAAGCCCGCCTCGACGACCCGCGCGATATGGTAATTCATGGCGACTCTCCGTTTTCTGCGTCATGGCCGCGAGCGCGGCCGTCAAGAAAACGTCGCGCCCGGCTTCACGCCGAGCCGCTTCAGCGCGATCGCCAGCGGGCAGAAGCGGGTCATCGAAGCCTGAAGGAGATTGAGTCCGACGAACGCCGCCAGCAGCAGCCAGTAGACGCTGTGAACTTGCGCCAGCGCCAGGCTGACGAGGATCATTGTCCCTGCGAACGCCATCACCATCCGATCGATCGTCATCGCTTTCCTCGCTTGTTCGTCCGTGGTTCCGCGCCGGATGCGGCGACAGCCGCCGATCGGCTGCCGTCTTGGGCCAAGCCTCCGCCGCACCCGCAAGTGATTCCAACGCTGTTAAATTCACACTTGCTAAATTAGAGAATATGAATATAGGTGTCAAGCCTCAGGGGAAGGAGCGTACGATGCGCCGATCGACCGTCCTCGCCGCCGCCGCGGGGCGACGATCGGATCGGCGTTCATTCTCGCCGACCCGATCTTTCGAGGGCCCGCAATTTCGCTGGCGTTCGCCCTGGCCTTTTCGCCCGCGCTCACCCCGCTGGCGATCTCGGCGATCTACGTCTGGCTGAGGGACGACGGCCGTCCCGGCGAAAACCTCGGCTCGACCCAAGCGAACAAAAAGGAGACCTCATGAAGTACGAAGATTGGCCTTCCTGGACGAAGGAGCTCAGCGCGGAACTGAAGAACCTGCGCGGCGGGGCGAGCGACGTGATGAAGGGCTTCTCCGCCGTCGCCCAGGCGGCGCTCGCCCCCAAGGCGCTCGACGCCAAGACCAAGGAGCTGATCGCGCTGGCGATCGGGGTCGCCGTGCACTGCGACGACTGCATCGCCTTTCACGCCAAGGCCGCGGTCGAACAGGGCGCGACGCGCGAGGAGGTTCTCGAAACCCTGGGGATGGCGATCTATATGGGCGCCGGCCCCTCGGCGATGTACGCGAGCCACGCCCTCGGCGCTTTCACTCAATTCGAGGCGGCCAAGGCCGCTTCCGCCAACAACGGATAGGAGGCCCATGATGTTTTCCCGACTTTTCGCCAAGCCCGATCCCGACGCGTCGTCGCGCGAGATCGACCACGACGAGCTGATCGAGGCGCTCCGCGATCAGTCCGTCGCCGTGGTCGACGTGCGCGAGCCGCACGAATTCGCCGGCGGCCACATTCCCGGCGCGATCAATTTGCCGCTGTCGCGATTTCACCCGGAGCAGTTGCCCGTCGGCAAGCCAGCGGTTCTCATCTGCCAAGCGGGCGGGCGTTCCCGCTCGGCGTTGCGCCGCGCCCACGCCGCCGGCGCGACCGAGGCCCGCCACTACGCCAGGGGCATGAGCGATTGGCGCGCGCGCGGCGGCCCTGTAGCGAGATAGGCGACTTCGCGCGCCTCGATGTTCCCCGCCACGACCAGCGCGCCGGCGTCGCCCGACGGTTGAATCCAGGTCGGAGACGGCCGAACCGACGCCGGCGCCGGCGCCTCGAGACGCCGTCGCCGTTTTTAAGGTTAACGCGATTGTTGACAGCGGGAAAATCCGGCTTTGAGGCGCCTCGAAGCCGCTTCGCGCTTGAATTATCGAGAAATCCGCCGCCCGAACCTCGGCGCTTGCGAAAGCCGCGCCGACGAGGTTGACTAGGGTCAAGGCGGCGCAAGGAAATGACCGCTACCGGTTATGCACAAGGGTCGAAGCAGTTCGCCGTCGCAGTTTTCCGGACTGGCGCGATGAAACGGGAACATTGTCCCCTTCATAAGGCCAAGCGAAAGGGGCCCCGCCCTTTTCGCGGGGCGGGCGGTCGGGATCGTCCCGGCGCTCGTTTCTCAAATTCTCCATCCTGACGGCGGCGCCGACGCCGCGCCCGGCCAAGCCCGCCGAAAGTCCCCTCGTCAGTCGACCCATCGACGAGAGCGCGGTCAAAGCGGGCGGACGAGCCGCGATCGACGGCGCCTGGCCGCTCGCCCGCGGCGCCGGCAAGTAGCCGAGGTTCCAGACGACGGTCCGCCGCGCTGTTCTCGAGGCCGTCGGCATAGCATGATCAAATCGCCGAGCGAGCGGTTCGCGGCGCTCGCTGGGCGCGGCAGGGTTCGCCGCCCGAGCCGATCCATGGGAGCGCGAGATGAGAAAAGTCGCCCTCGAGGAGCATTTCACCCGGCCCGAAATATCGACCTATGCGCAATACGAGGGATCGAGCCGGGATTCGCCGGTCTTCGAGCGCCTTCGCGAACGGCTGCTCGACTTCGGCGAACTGCGGCTCGCGGCGATGGACCGCGCCGGCATCGACCTGGCCGTGCTTTCCGTGGCGACGCCGGGCGTGCAGGCGGAACCCGATAGGGAGATTGCGATCAAGCGCGCGCGCATCGAAAACGATTTCCTGGCGCGCGAAATCACCAAGCATCCCAAACGTTACGCCGGCTTCGCCCATCTGCCGCTGCAGGACGCGCGCGCCGCCGCCGACGAGCTCTCGCGTTGCGTCGAACAGCTCGAATTCAAGGGCGCCATGGTCAACGGCCACACCAACGGCCGCTATCTCGACGAAAAGAGCTACGAGCCGTTCTGGGAGCGGGTCGAAGCGCTCGGCGTTCCTGTTTTTCTGCACCCGCGCGATCCTCACGACGCGCCGCACATGTTCGCGGGCCATCGCGAGCTGATTGGCCCGACCTGGGCCTGGACCGTGGAGACCGCGACCCATGCGTTGCGCCTGGTGTACGGCGGCGTGTTCGATCGCCATCCCAAGGCGCGGCTGATCCTCAGCCACCTGGGCGAGACCCTGCCCTATCTGCTATGGCGGCTCGACAGCCGCTCGCACGTCCAAGCCAAGGACGAGGAGTCCGGCGAGCGGTCGCCCTCCGAGATCATCCGCGACAACATCCTCGTCACCACGACCGGCGTTTGTTCTCACGCTTCGCTCGCCTGCGCGCTCTCGGCGCTCGGCGAAGACAGCGTGATGTTCTCCGTCGACTATCCCTACGAGGATTGCGACGTTGCGGCCGAGTTCATCGATTCGGCGCCGATTTCCGAGGCTACGCGCGCCAAGGTCTGCCACGGCACGGCCCGGCGCGTGTTGCGGCTGTAGCGGCAAGAGCGTCTGCCGACGCGCACCTCACGGCGAGCCGACAAGGGCGGCGGATCGCCGCCGCCCGCCGTCAGTAGCCGGCGCGCAGCGTCATCGAGGCGACCCCGGCCGCGAGCGCGACGCCGGACTGCGCCTCGACCGACAAGGGCTGCAGCGTGAAGGAGCGCTGGAAGCCGCCGACGAGCGCGTTGGCGCCGAGCCCCGCCCCCAAGGCGACCGACGCGTCGGCGCCGACGTAGTCGCCCGCCAGCGCTCCGCGCCGCGGGCCGGCGGTCGGCGCGAACACCGCCCACGTCAGCACGCCACGGCCGGTCTGACCGATGTCGAGGCCGAATTTCCGGATCGTGCCGGCATAGCGTTCCGCATAGCCGTGCGACGCCGTGTAGACGCATCGCATGTCCTTGGCGGAAGTTATGATCATGCCCAATCCGCCCGCGACGTCGCAGCGCAAGGCGCCGACCTTGACGTTGGATTGGGCCAGCGCAGGTTGCGCGAGGGCGGACAAGGCGACCAGCGCGACCGCGAGCGTCGTAGCGCGAAGATTCATCGGGGCCTCCTGTAACGCGAGTTCGTGCGCGAGCCGGCTCGCGCCGGATCGTTTCGACACGTTCATTCCTTGAAGAGATCGGCGTCAAGCGTCATGTTCGAGCCTCGCCGGCGGGCGAATCCGTCGGCGCCGACGCCAGGGAAAGCCCGGCCGACCCGCCTTTTTGGCGGAGCGGAAATTCGGCGGCGGCGGCTCCGCGCGATGAGCTATTTCTCGTCCGCCGCCCAAGTCCACTTATGCCCCTGGACGTTCCATGCGTCGCCTTCCATATGTTCGCCGGCGATCCGACCTTGTCGTTCGCTGAATTTATGGTTCGTCTCCATATAGATCCCATCTCCATGCTGCTTCCAAGTGCCGTTCTTGTAGAAACCATTTGGAGATTTGTACGCCAGCACGCCATCGGTTTGGAACGTGTACTCGTAGTAGTCGCCGTCGGAATCCGTGCCGACCCATGTGGTGCCAGCGACGCTCGCCGTCAGCGGATCGCTGCGAGCGTCATACGGATTGGCGCAGACAAAAGCAGTCGACAGCATTGCGATGATGAATAGCGGCCTGGAGGCCATTCTTATCGACATCGTCTTTCCTTCCTCATTGGCGAGTTTCATCGTCTAGGCGCGCCGACCAACGCCGCCGCCCCGGGCCAATCGGCTGGGGACGCAAATTGGCGACGCACGCGATCGCCAATGTCGGCGCGCGGGGGTTTGTGCGCGCGTCGTCCGGCCGATTCCACGCGCTCGCCGGCTTGGGCGCGAACGGGGCGCCGGATCGTCTTGGACACGTTCATTCCTCAAAGACGTCGGCGTCAAGGGTTGCGACCACGAGCACAACGCGAGCGGGCCTCGCCGCAGGACGCCGAACAAATTCCAAGCTTGTGTTGACGCCGGTCAAGGTTCTTCCGCGTCAAATCGCGCATCGTGGACGACGTCGATTGTGGCTCGCCAACGGACGCCTCGACGCGAGTCGACGAAATCGGTTGAAGACGGAGCGGCGTCCTCGTTGCCCGAAGGAGCGCCGATGCGCACGTTATCGCCGAAAGCCTTCGCCTTGGCGATCGCGGCGCTCTTTCTTGGAGGCGCGCTCGCCGGGACGCCCGCGTTCGCCATGATGTCCCACCCGGGCGGCGGCGGAGGCGGCTTCTACCACGGCGCGCCGGGCGGGTCCCATCGGTTCAACGGCGCCCCCTCGTCGGGCGGCGTCCTTTCGCATCCAAATTTGGCCCCCACCGCAAACTTCGCGTCTCGCGCCAATCACGTTCCGTACGCGAGCTCCGCTTGGTCCACGAGCGGGAAACGACATTACCGCTTCTGGCGGCGCCATCGCTATGGATGGTGGGGCGGCGGCGGCGTCTATCCCTGGTCCTGCGACGAGTACTCCTGCGACAATAGTTATGATTACGACGACAGCGACTGCTGGCGGTTGCAACGAATCTACAATAGGTACGGCAGGTTCGTGGGATGGCGGCGGGTCTACGTCTGCGAGACCGGACCCTAGGCCGCCGACGGGCGCGTCGGCGCGGCTTCACGCGCCCGCGCTCCCCTCGCCGCCCGGCGGGCGCGCCAACGCGATCAATTTTTCGACCACGGCGTAGTCCTGATAGCCGCAGCGCGCCAGCGGCCGGGCGCCGGCGGTGTCGAAGCGGCCTTGGCGCACCAGCGCGTCGTCGAGATGGAACGCGACGACCTCGCCGAGGACGAGGTATTGGTCGAGCGCTTCGCCGCGATGGGTCTTCAGCGTCGCGACTTCGACGACCTTGCATTCCATCGCGGCGTGGGATTCGGCGACGCGCGGCGCGCTGACCAGCCGACAGGGCGCCATCGTCAGCCCGGCGGCGCCGAATTCGCTCTCGCCGCGCGGCAGCGGCGCCGAGGTCGCGCTGACCGCCTGCAGGAGATCGGCGCTGGCGAGATTGACGACGAATTCGCCGCTCTCGCGCGCGAACGACGCGGAGTCCTTCAGCCCGTCGCTGGAGAAGCCGACGATCGGCGGCGCCGCGCAAAAGGCGTTGAAGAAGCTGTAGGGGGCGAGATTGATCCGCCCGTCGAGGCTGCGGGTCGAAATCCAACCGATCGGCCGCGGCGCGACGATCGCCTTGAAGGGATCGTTCGGCAACAGGCTCATGTCGCGTCGGCCGGCCTCATAAAACATCGCCAGCTCCCATCAAGCCGCAAAGACTGTCACGATGTCGGCGAGCGCCGGCCGCGGACGGTCCTCCATGACGATCGTCGGCCGGCCGATGTGGACAAATCCGGCGACGCGCTCATGCTCGGCAAGGCCGATCGCGGCGCCGAAGCGCCGATCGTAGGCGCACCATCCGCTAACCCAGCCGGTCGCGTAGCCGAGCGCGTTGGCGGCGATCGTCAGGTTCATGCACGCCGCTCCCGCCGAAAGCGTCTGCTCCCATTCGGGGATCTTCACGTGCGGCGCGGCGCGCGAAACGACCACGACGACCAGCGGCGCATGGGAAAAGCGCTGGCGCTCGGCGGCGCGGCCGGCCTCGTCGAGAGCGGGGTCGTCGGCGAGCTTCAATGCGAGCGCGATGCGCCCGGCCCGATCGCGCGCGGCGCCCTCGAACACGATGAACCGCCACGGCGCGAGCTTGCCGTGATCGGGCACGCGCGAGGCGATCCTCAGCAGGGTCTCGATCTCGGCGGCGCTCGGACCAGGACCGGTCATGTTCGCGGGGGCGAGCGAGCGCCGGCGGGCGAGCAAGGCGATCGTTTCGTTCATGGCCGTGATCCCCTCCGACGCCGCCCGTTCGAACTCGAGGCGGCGCCGCCCCTCCATGCCGAGTTTCCCGCGCCGACACAATCGCCTTCGAACCGCCCCATTGTCGCGCCACGAGCCGGCGACGGCGCCCGGACAGGGTTGACCGTCGAACTCGATCGCGGCAGGGCATTGCGCGCATGGTTCGCCATCTTCTTTCCCTTGCGCTGGCGCTCGCGGCCGTCGCCGGCTTTTGCGCCTCCGGGCACGCGCAGACCCCGTCGCTCGAACCTGGCCTGGGGACGCTGCAATTGTCGGCGGCGCTCAGCGGCTCGGCCGCGCCGCTGACCGGCGGCCTGCGCTGGCGGCTCTTCGCCGCCCGCCCCGACCTCGACGGCGCGCATCCGCTGATCGTCGAATCGGGCGAGCCGCAGCCGACCTTGACCGCGCCGGCCGGCGATTACGTCGTCCACGTCGCCCTCGGCCTCGCCAGCGCGGTCAAGCGGGTGTCGCTGGGCCAGGAGGTGAGGGCCGAGCGGTTGACGCTCAACGCCGGGGCCGTGCGCATCACGGCGACCGTCGGCGACGCGCTGATCGACCCGGCGAAGCTGTCGCTCGCCATCTATGTCCCTGAGCGCAATAATCCGGAGGCCAAGTTGGTCGACGCCAAGGCGCGCGCCGGCGATATCATCGGTCTGCCCGAAGGAGCCTACCACATCGTCTCGACCTTTCTCGACACGGTCGGCGTCGGCTCGATCGGCCTCGGCAAGTCCGGCGCCGGCGCGGCCGGCGCCCCGACGCCGACCAATTCGATCGTCGCCGCGGACGTCAAGGTCGTCGCCGGCAAGCTCGTCGACGTGACCATGCGCCATCGCTACGCCGCCGTGACCATCAAACTGGTCAACGCCGCCGGCGCGGAAGCGCTGGCCAACAGCAGCTTCACCGTGCTCACCCCCGGCGGCGACCTGATTCGCGAGCTGATCGGCGCTTTTCCCTCGCTGGTGCTCGCCGAGGGCGAATACATCGTCATCGCCCGGCACGAATCAAAGACCTATCAGGCGACCTTCCAGGTGCATTCGGGCCTGGACCGCGACGTGGAAGTTATTGCACAAGGAGGCGCCAAGCAGGAATGACGCCATCATGCAAACATTTTTTGTGGAAATCAAATGCGCGCTCGGACGCACCTATGAAGTGGCCAGCGCCCTGGCCGAAGCCGAGATCGCCTCGGAGATCTACTCGACCGCCGGCGATTTCGACATTCTCGCCAAATTCTATGTCGAACACGACGTCGACATCGGCCATTTCGTCGGCCATAAGGTGCAGACGGTTCCCGGCATCGTCGACACCCGCACGATCATCACCTTCAAAGCGTTCTGAGCGCCGCCCCCCGCTCTCGCGAGAGCCCGCCATGATACGTCCCCTCGTCGTCTCGATCGCCCTGACGCTCGCCGCCGGCGCCGCCTCGGCCGGCGCCGATTCCTACTTGTTCGACGCGCTGCACGGCGGCCCCTATCGCGCCGCGTGGGACAAGCTGATGAAGGACGTGTCGCCGACGCCCGACTGGCTGATTCAATTCAACCGCAATTTCGACGGCGTCGCCGGCCAGTTCAAGACGATCTCCATCGAGGGCAAGGACTATCTGCTCTCGTTCGTCTGCAAACCGCAGGATTGCGGCGCCCGCAAGTTCGAGGTTCTGTTCGACGCCGACGGCGCCAACGCCTATGGCGCGATCGGCGGCCGCGACCAGGAGCCGGCGTTCTTCGGCGCGCCGCCGCCGGCGTTGCAAGACGCCCTGGCCAAGGCGGTCAAGGGCTAGGGGCGTCACCGGCGAGGCGATCCTGGTAGCGGCGCGCGTTCCCCTCGGGGTCGGCGACGTCGTAGCCGCCCTCCAGGCGCTCGGCGATATAGGTCGGCCCGATCGGGACTTTGCCGTGCGCGCCGGGAAGATCGAGCACGTAGGTCGGCAGCGCCAGGCCCGAGAGACGCCGGCGCAATTCGCGCATCAAGGCTTGGCCCTCGGCGATCGAAACGCGCAGATGCGCGGTTCCCGGCGCGAGGTCGCCGTGGTGGAGATAGTAAGGTTTGACGCGCGTCTCGACCAAGGCGCGCAACAGCGCCTCGAGCGTGTCGGCGTCGTCATTGACGCCGCGGAGCAGGACGGTCTGGCTCACCATCGCCGCGCCGCGATCGATCAGGCGCCGGCACGCCGCGCGCGCTTCGCGCGTCAATTCGCGGGGATGGTTGGCGTGCAGCGCGACATAGACGGTCTTGTCATGGTCCCGCGTCAGCGCGTCCGCCATCGCCTTGGTCGCGCGCTCGGGCGCGGCGACCGGCAGGCGGGTGTGCCAGCGCAAGACTTTCAGGTGCGGGATCGCGGCCAGCGCGCGCGTCGTCGCAGCGAGGCGGCGCCCCGACAGCGTCAGCGGATCGCCGCCGGTCAGCACCGCCTCCCAGATTTCCGGGCGCGCGCGGATATAGGCGAGCGCGGCGGCGAAATCTTCTTCGCTCAACGCGCCCGCGCCCGGCCCGATCCTCTCGCGGCGGAAGCAGAAGCGGCAATAGACCGCGCAGACCGAGACGAGCTTGATCAACACGCGGTCGCGATAGCGGTGCACGACGCCTTCGAGCGGGCTCTTCAGCCTGTCGCCGATCGGATCGGGGTCCTCGGCGGGATCGAGGTTCAGTTCGCGCGCGTCGGGAACGTATTGCCGCGCAATCGGGTCGGCCGGATCGTTGCTGTCGATCAGCCGCGCCACGGCGGGCGTCACAGCGACCGCGTAGCGCGCCGCTATCCGTTCGACCTCGGCGCGCCGCGCGGGCGCGACAAGGCCCGCCGCGATCAGATCGTCGGGCGACTTCAGCGTGCGGGCGGTCCGGCGGGCGCTCATCGCCGCTGTTTAGGCGCGCCGGCGACGGAAGGAAAGTCAGGGCGCCGGCGCAAAACGTCTCGTCGCTGAACCTCTCGCGTTTCTCCGATCGCGGGCCGATCCACGCCGCACGCCGGCATTTGAACCCTGGGTCCGGCGGTCGCTTGCCGTGCGTCGGATTTAGACCGGCAACCAGTGCTTGATGGCCTGCAAGGTCAGTGAGGCGGCCAGCAACCCCCAGCCGAAACTCATGAATGTCCCGATGATAATGTACTCAGCAGACTTGTGTTCTCCAAACCGAAAAATCGACTTCGCGGCGATCACGAAGCCGACGCTGCCAGCTTGATTGGCGAGGACCAGCAGCATCACCAGCGCCCGCTCGAGCCACCCGATGTAGAGGCCGCCGTTTTCCAAGCCGACGATCTCGCCGCCCATTTGCGCGGCGAATGGCGCGGTCGCTTTTTGGATCACGATGGCGCCGACGTTGAGACCGACGATCAAGCCGCTGAGCAGGCAGAGGCCGGCGAAATAGATATTCAGCCGTTCGCCGGCCAGGCTCGGCCACCAGCCCTGCGCCACCGTCTGCGGGAAAAGGACGGCGAGGCCCAACAGCACGCACAAGTGAACGGCTTGATCGGCGGCGAAGCTCTGAAGCGAATCGGTCAGCGCACGGGTCTTGACGACGTCCGCGATCAGGTGCGTCGTCAAAAGGATGAGCAGCAACTCGGGCGGCCAAGCGCCGAGGGCGGCGATGGCGACGGCGATGATCGCCGCCATGTGCAGCGCGAGCACGCTCGCCCGTTTCTTGCGACGGATCATCCAATCCGGCTGCAGCGGGAAGTCCGCGACCAAGTGCGCGGTCAACAGCGCTAGGAAAGTCTCGTTCATCTCGCCCGGTCCAAACCTCGATTTGGCCCCTCGCTTCGACAGCGCGTCGGCGGCGTCCGAAGAGGTTAAGGCTCGTCGTTCGTCGATTCCCGGGGCGCCGGGGCGCCCGCCACGCGCGCCCAATTCGTCGATTCGAAAGCCTTCATCGCGTCGGCCAGAGGCCGCCAGCCGGCGCCCGCCAGCGACTGCGTGACCGTCTGCTTGGCGACCGGTGGATTCAGCGTCCTGGCGATAAGTTCGTGTTCGGGATTTTGCAGCAAGAGCGCGTGTCCGACAATCTCGGCTTGCCGGCGCGTCCAGCGGCGCACAAAACCGCTGCAGAGGCGCAACGCCACCGGCAGCCAAAGAGCCATCGCCCCCGCGCGATCGGGCAAGGCGCCGGTCAGATCGAAATTGCGCGTCATCGCGTCCAACGCCCGCCCCGACAGCGTGAACGCCTCGCCGGTGGATAGCGAAACCTGCTTCGGATCGACGTGGCCGGCGACGCCGACGCCGATCGAGACTCGAGTGTCGACATTCAGTTTCGACCGGAGCTTCGCCTGCGTCAGCAGGGCGACCCGCAGGGCCCAACGCGGCTCGATCAGCACGAGCTGCCAAGCGTCGCCGCGAAAGAATTCCGGCTCGCCGCGAAACGCCTCGGATCGTCCGGCGCGAAAGCCGTGCACGGCCTCGGCAATGGTCTTGCGCGCTTCCCCGAGTCGGCCGACCGTCAGGCGGCTCGACTTGACGACGTCTCCCGTGAGCACCGCGTGGACTTCCGCTCGCCGTCTCCGGACGCCTTTCACCGGACCTCCAATCGCCGCGACTCGCGTCGGGCTGATTTGACAGGCTTAAATACCTGCTAGCTATAGGACAGGCTTATATGCTTGTCAATGCGTGCGCGGCGCGGCGGCGGGCGGCGGCAGTTCCGCCGACGTTCTCGATCGCGCCGACGGCGCAAGTTTTTGCGCCGATCGCGGCGATGTGGGCTATGACCGGGCCTTCGCCGCGCTGGCGACGGCGCCGAGTTCGCGTTACAGCCGTTCGCGGACGCGAGAAGGAATCGAGATGGACGGGTTGTCGCTTTCCCCGGTGGGCATGTTGTTGCAGGCCGGCCCGGTCGGCAAGGCGGTGATGGCGACGCTGCTCATCGCTTCGCTGTGGTGCTGGGTCTTGATCGTCGAGGGCGTCGTCACCGTCGTCAGGCTCGCCCGTGCGGTGGGCGCGGCGCGCGCCGGCGCGTCGACGCCGCTGTTCGAGCCGATCGAGGCGGCCGGACGCGCGGCCGCGCGCCTTTCCGTCGGCGACGAAGGCGTCGGCGACAAGCGCCGGCGCGTCGCCGAGACGATGCGCCGGGCCGGACGCGAACTGCTGATGCGCGCCGAGAGCGGGCTGCCCAATCTGGCGGTGATCGCCTCGGTCGCGCCGTTCGTCGGTCTGTTCGGCACGGTCTGGGGCGTCATGACGAGTTTCGCCGGCATCGCCGAGGCCAAGGACACCAGCCTCGCCGTGGTCGCGCCGGGCATCGCCGAGGCGCTCGCCGCGACCGCCTACGGCCTCGCCGCCGCCATTCCCGCCTCGATCGGCTATAACCGCATCGGCGCGGCGTTTTCGCGCGTCGGCGTGAGACTGTCGCATTGGATCGAAGACCGGGCGGCGGAAATCGCCGCGGCCGGCGAGCGCCCATCCCATAGGGACGTCGCGTGATGGCCCTTCCCACTCGCAACGAAGCCTCGGGCGAAGACCTCTATCAGCCGCAGGCCGAAATCAACGTGACGCCGCTGGTCGACGTCATGCTGGTGCTGCTGATCGTCTTCATGGTCACGGCGCCCTTGCTCGCCGCGGGCGTGAAGGTCGATCTGCCGCAGGCGAAGGCGACGCAGCCGCTGGACCCCAAAGACCCGATCGTCGTCACGGTGGGCAAGCACGGCCGGTTGTCGCTTGGAACCGAAGAAATCTCTGCCGATCGGCTCGTCGAAGCGGTCGAGGGCAAGCTCGGCGACGACCGCACGCGCGTCGTTCGTCTGCGCGGCGACAAGGACGCCGCCTACGGCGACGTGGTCGCGGTGATGGATCGGCTGGCGACCCACGGCGTCACTCATATCGCCATCGTCACCGGGCCGAAGGACCAAGACGCGGCGCCCGAGAGCCGATCGGAGGCCGGGCCGTGAGCCAGGCGGGCGCGATCGCGTCGGCGCCGCCCGACAAGGGCGAGGCGCGGGCGGAATGGGCGGTCAGGCCGGCCTGGCTGCGGCCGGCGGCGATCGCGCTGGCGCTGGGCCTACACGCAGCGGCGGCGGCTTTCATCGCCGCGCCGGTCTTGCCCGCTGCGCCGATCGACGCGATCGACGTGACGCTGGTCGCGCAAGGCGACGCGGCCGAGCAAAGGCAAGCGCGCGACGAAGCGCCGCCGGCCGAGGCGACGGCGCCCCCCGCTCCCGCCGCCGAAGCCGCGCCCGAACTCGCCGCGCCGGCGCCGCGGATCGAAGCGCCCGACGCGGTTCCGCTGCCCCTGGCCAGGCGCGAAGCCGAGGCGATCGCGGCGCCGAATGCGCCCGTCGTCGTCCGGGAAAAAGACGACCGACCGACGCCGGCCGCATGGCGCGACTGGCGCCGCCAGCGGGCGGAATCGACGGAGCGGCGCCGCGCGCCGCAGTCCGCGGAGCAAGCCGCGCGGCTCGGCGCCGAGCAGGGGCGCGCCGCGGCGAGCGCCGCCTCGCGCGCGTCCTACGCCTCGTTGCTTTCGGCCGAACTCAACCGGCACAAGATCTATCCGTACTCGGCCCGCGCGGCCGGCGTGACCGGCTCCGTCGGCCTTGCCTTCAGCGTCGGCGCGGCGGGCGAAGTCGTCAGCCACGCGATCACCCGTTCCTCGGGCAGCGCCGCCCTCGACGGCGCCGTCGAGGCGATGGTCGCCGCCGTCCGCGCCCCCCCGCCGCCGGGCGGCCTTTTCCACGCCAGCACGACCGTCAACTTCAGCATTCAGTGAGGAGGGATCGGCGCGTGAGCGCTGCGGCATTTTCGCACGTTGACGGCGAGAATGTGACGGGCTAGATGGCGCCATACCGTTTAGTAGCTTACTATCGAAATCACCGATGACCGCTCGCGACGATCGCGCCAATCTCGGTCACGATCTTAGCCTCGCCTCCCGCCGCTGGCGCGCCCGAGTCGACCAGAGGTTAGCCCCCTTCGGGCTGACGCAAGCCAAGTGGGCGCCCTTGCGCCATCTGTGGCGCGCGGGCGGCGCCCTGCCACAGCACCGGCTGGCGGAACGCGCGGGCATCGAAGGCCCGACCCTGGTCCGGGTGCTCGACGAGCTCGAGCGGCGCGGCCTGATCAAGCGCTGCGACAGCGACGCCGACCGGCGCAGCAAGATCGTTCACCTGACCGACAAAGCCGCGCCGCTGCTCGACGAGATCGCCGTGCGGCTCGATGAGTTGCGCGAGGAGGTTCTCGAGGGCGTGCCGGACGAAGACGTCGCCCTGCTGCACGGGATCCTCGCGCGGATCATGCAGAACCTCGAGAAGGCCGACCGGTGACGACCGCCGGCGACAATTCGCCGAGCGCGTCGGCCGTTCCGCCGCCCACCACCCCTGCGGCCGCTCGTCCGCGCCGCGTCCGCGTTTTCGGCGCGCTCGCGCTGAGCGCGATCGCGCTCGCGGGCGGCGCCGCCTGGGCTTACGCGCGCTGGGCGCACGTCACCGAGAACGATGCGCGCGTGCGCGCCGACATGATCACGATCGCCAGCCGCGTCGACGGCTGGCTGACCGCCCGCCCGGTCACCGACGGTGAAAAGATCCACAGCGGCGAATTGCTGGCGGTGATCGACCAACGCGAGGCCGCGCTGCGTCTGGCCGAGCTGCGCGCCAAGTTGGAGTCGACGCGCCTGCAAGAAAAACGCGCCGCCGCCCAGTTGCGCATGAGCGAGACCACCAGTCCCGACGCCGTCGCCGCCGCCAAGGCGCGCCGCGAGGCGGTCGAAGCGAGCCGGCGATCGGCCGCTTCCCGTCTCGACGAAGCGCAGCGCGACTTCGCGCGCGCCGACGCGGTGGTCGGCCGCCTCGTCTCGCGCGAACTGTGGGACCAACGGCAGACCCAGCTTCGGCAAGCCGAAGAGAACGAGCGCGCGGCCGCCGCCGAACTCGCCGCCGCCGACGCCGCGCTCGCCGACGCCCAGGCGAAGCTCGGCGACGTCGACGCGCTGCGCGCCGAAGTCGACAGCCTGGCCGCCGACGCCGCCCAAATCGAGGCCCAGATTCGCCAGAAGGAGATCGACCTCGCCGACTGCGAACTGCGCAGCCCGATCGACGGCGTCGTCGACGACAAGTTCGTGCAACCCGGCGAGTACGTCATTCCGGGGCAGCGCCTGTTCATCGTTCACGATCCCAAGGGGGTGTGGATCGACGCCGACATCAAGGAGACGAAGCTGACTCGACTGAAGCCCGGGCAGCCGGTGGAGGTCTCCGTCGACGCCTATCCCGACCGCCGCTTCGTCGGTCGGATCGACCGCATCGGCGCCGCCGCCACCAGCGAGTTCGCCCTGCTGCCCAGCCCCAACCCGTCGGGAAACTTCACCAAGATCACCCAGCGCGTGCCGGTGCGCATCGCCGTCCAGCAACCCGACGACGATCCCTTGCGTCCCGGCATGATGGTGGAGGTCGACATCGACACCAGCCGTTTCTAAAGGAGCCCATCGGCTGCGGCGACGACGCCTCGTCGACCGCAGGACAGAACATGAGATTCGCCTCGCCCCGCCCTCGCCATCCCGACCCGATCCGCGGCGCTCGCCGCGGCGCGGGCCGCGCGGCCGTCGCCGCCCTGGCGGCGGGGCTGCCGCTGGGCGCTTGCGAGGTCGGCCCGGAGTATTCGCCGCCGGTCTTCGCGCTCGCGTCGTTCCACAACGCTCAGGCGGTCGACGACCGCGCCGCCAAGGGGCCGCCGCCGCCGCTCGACCAATGGTGGACCGGCTTCAACGATCCCGAGCTCACCCGAGTCATCGAGAGCGTCCTGGCCGAGAATCTCGACCTTCAGGCGTCGATCGAGCGGGCAAACGAAGCGCGCGCGGCCGCCAAGGAGTCCGAGGCGAAGCTTCTGCCGACCCTGGACGCCACCGGGCAAGCGACGGCCGAGCAGTTGTCGTGGGAGAACCCGATCGGCGCGCTCGGCCGCGCCGCGCCCGGCTTCCCGCGCAGCGGCGCGCTCTACGACCTCGGCGCCGGCGCCGGATGGGAAGTCGATCTGTTCGGCGGGCTTCGTCGCGGCGAGGAAGCGGCCGAAGCCGAAGCCGAAGCGGCCGAAGCGTCGCGCCTCGGCGTCCGCGTCACGGTCGCCGCCGACGCCGCCGACGCCTATCTGCAAATCCGCGGCGACCAGGCGCGGCTGCGCGTCGCCGACCAGCAAGTCGCCACCGACCGCCGTCTGCTCGACCTCGTGAAGCTGCGCAAGACCCAGGGAATGGCGACCGACCGCGAGGCGGCGCAGGCGGAAGCCCTGCTTGCCCAGGCCCAGGGCGCCGTTCCGCTGCTGCGCGCGGCCCTCGAGGCGCAGACGAGCCGACTCGACGTGCTGATGGGCGTGCAGCCGGGCGCCGCCGAGCTCGCCGACGCGGCCGCCCTGCCCGCGATTCCCCGCATCGTGGCGACCGCCGCCGACTTGCGCCGGCGCCCCGACGTCATCGCCGCCGAGCGCCATCTGGCCGCCGCCAGCGCGCGCATCGGCGAAGCGATCGCCGAGTATTACCCCAAGCTGTCGCTGTCCGGCATGGTCGGCTATGAAGCGATCGACCCCTCCCACCTGTTCCGGAGCGCCACCTTCCAGCCGCTGGCGACTGGCGGCCTGCGCTGGCGGCTGTTCGACTTCGGCCGCATCGACGCCGAGGTGGAAGCCGCCGACGCCGCCAGCCGGGAAGCGCTGATCGCTTACCGCAAGGTCGTCCTGCGCGCCGCCGAGGAGGTCGAGGACGCCTGCATGAGCCTGGTCCAACTCGAAGCGCATCGGCGCGACGTCGCGAACCAGATTCGCGCCTTGAAGCGCGCGCGCGACGACTCGCAGGACGCCTACAACAGCGGGTTGATCGCGCTGACCGACGTGCTCGACGCCGACCGCCAGCTGCTCCTCGCCGAGGACGACCTGCCGCGCACCCAAACCGACGCGGCGCGCGCCGCCGTCAGCCTGTTCCGCGCGTCGGGAGGCGGATGGTGAGCGCGGCGTCCGAAGCACCGTCGCGGCCGACTACGCGCGGGATCCCCGCCGACGAGCTCGCCGCCCGCTTCGGCCCGGCCTACAAGTGGTTCGCCACCTGCACGGTGATGGTGGGCACCATCGCCGCCATACTGTCCTCGACCATGACCAACGTCGCGCTGCCCGACATGATGGGCGAGTTCGGCCTGGGGCAGGATCAGATCCAGTGGGTGTCGACCGCCTTCCTCGCCGCCACCACGGCGTCGATGCTCGCCGCCGCCTGGGGCGTCGCCGCCTTCGGCGTGCGCCGCTGCTTCATGCTGTCGCTCGCCGTCTTCTGCGTCGGCTGCCTGGTCGGCGGCTACGCCACCGACGCCAGCGAACTGATCCTCGCCCGGGCGATTCAGGGAACGGCCGCCGGGGTCATCCAGCCGTTGTCGATGGTGATCATCTTCCTGGTCTTCCCGCCCAACCGGCGGGGCACGGCGATGGGCCTCTACGGCCTGGGGGTGATCCTCGCGCCGGCGCTGGGGCCGACCTTCGGCGGCGTGCTGATCGACAACTACTCCTGGCGCTACACCTTTCTCGCCTGCCTGCCGCTCAGCCTGTTCGGCATGCTGCCCGCCCCCATCTTCTTGCCCACCGAGCGGCGATCGACCCCGCCGCCGTTCGACTGGCTGGGCTTTGTCCTGGTGGCGACCGGGATCGGGGCGTTCCTCGCCGGACTGTCCAACGGACAGCGCCTCGGCTGGGATTCGAACTTCGTCGTCGGCGGCTTCGTCCTGTCGGGGATTTGCGCGGTCGCCTTCCTGCTTCAGGAACAACGGACCGCCCATCCGGTGATGGACCTCGACGTCTATCTCAACCCCCGCTTCGTCGCCGCGTCGGCGGTCGCGTTCATGCTCGGCGTCGGGCTGTTCAGCTCGACCTATCTCGTCCCGCTGTTCGTGCAGACCGTCCAGGGCTACACGCCGACCGCCTCGGGTCTGTTGCTGGCGCCCGCCGGCGTCGCGCTCGGCTTCATCCAGCCGCTGGGCGGACGGCTGAGCGATCGACTCTCCGCCCGCGTCCTCATTATCGTCGGGATCGCGTTCTTCGGCGTCTCCAACTGGCTGATGAGCGACGCCGATACATCCACGCCGTTCTGGCGCTTCGCCATGTGGGTGGCGATCGGCCGGATCGGGATGGGGCTGATCATGCCGGCGCTCAACAGCGGCGCGCTCAGGGTTCTCGAGCCTCGCCTGGTCAGCCACGGCGCCGGCGCGATCAACTTCGTGCGCCAGCTCGGCGGCGCCGTCGGCGTCGGCGCGCTGTCGGTCTATCTCGAGCGCCAGACGACCGCCTACGCCAGCGCGTTCAACGCGATGCAGACGGGCGGGGCGCGCGCCGCTCAGACGCTCGGGCGCATCGCCGGGGCGCTCGCCCGCGCCGGCCTGCCGGACAACCCGCACGTCGGCGCGCGCGGCCTCGAAGCCCATCGCTTTCTCTCCGAGATGATCGAGGCGCAGGCGAGCGTGATGGGCTTCCGCGAAAGCTTTTTGCTGGTCGCCGTCGGCTTCCTCGCCGCCCTCGTCCCCGCCTATTTCATGCGGCCGCGGCGGCCCTCCCATGAGAGTGGCCGGAAAGGCGCCGCGGAGCGGATCGGCCCGTCGCCGCGAGAGGCCGGGTCGCCGGCTGCCTGACGGGTCGCCGGCCCGCTGGCGCTTCGCCGGTCCGCGGCGGTCCACGTTCGATCGCGCCGGCGCGACCGTCAATGTCAGCATTCAGCGAGGAGGGCGAGGCCGAGGCGGCGGGCCCGCTTCACAGCGATCGCCCTCCCTCGCCGAGCCTGGTGCGGACGGCGGGGGTCGAACCCGCATGGCTATAGGGCCGAAGGATTTTAAGTCCTTTGCGTCTACCAATTCCGCCACGTCCGCGTCAGCGCCCTTGTCTCACACTTACGCGCGCAATTGAACCCGCGCCTCAGCCGGCGGCGTCGTCGGCGATCGGCGGCTGGAAGGCGAGGCCCAAGTCCCAGGGAAAATAGATCCAGGTGTCCTGCGACACCTCGGTGATGAAGGTGTCGACCATCGGCCGCCCCAGCGGCTTGGCGTAGACGGTGGCGAAATGCGCCTTGGGCAGCATTTCGCGCACGATCCTCGCGGTGGCGCCGGTGTCGACGAGATCGTCGACGATGAGAATCTTCGCGCCGCCGTCGAGCCTGGCGACCTCGGCGGCGATTTTCTTCAGCACCTCGAGGCCGCCCTGGTTCTTGTAGTCGTGGTAGGAGGCGACGCACACCGTCTCGACGACGCGCAGCTCGAGCTCGCGCGCGATGATCGCCGCCGGCACCAGGCCGCCGCGGGTGACCGCGACGATCGCCTCGAACGGCCCCGAGCCGGCCAGGCGCCACGCCAGCGCGCGCGCGTCGCGGTGGAACTGCTCCCAGGAGACCGGAAAGGCTTTTTCGCGACCGTCGGGCATGGCGGGTTCCTTCTACGAGGCCCTGCTGGCGATCCCTTCCTAGCAAGCGGCGCGGCTCGGAGCGAGCGCGCTTGGGGCCCGTCAACAGCTTTGGCGGGCCGCGACCGCGACCGCCGCCGCTACGCTGGCCCGGCGGCGCCTCCGATTTCGGTCAGCATCGCCTCGATCGCGCGGCGCGCCGCGGCGACCTTTTCCGCGTCGCGCCCGCGCACCACGATCTGGTTGCGGAACGACCCTTCGGCGAACGCGGGATAGGAGCCGATCGTCGTCTCGCCGTGGGCGGCGGCGATCCCGCGAAGCGCGTCGCCGTAGCGCCCCTCGGGGATCGCCCCCGCCTCGATCGTCTCGACGACGACCTTCGCGCCCGTCTCCAGGCCCTTGGCGGCGCTGTCGAGCATCGCCTGCATGATCGAGGGCACGCCGGCCATGACGATGACGTTGCCGATGCGAAAGCCGGGCGCCCAGGAGACCGGATTGTCGATCAGCTCGGCGCCTTGGGGCACGCGCGCCATGCGCCGGCGCGCCGGCGTCAGCTCGCCGCCCGGGTAGCGTCGCCGCATCATCGCCAAGATGCGCGGGTCCTCGCCGATGCCGACGCCGAACGCCTTCGCAACCGCGTCGGCGGTGATGTCGTCGTGGGTCGGCCCGATGCCGCCGGTGGTGAAGACGTAGGCGTAGCGCGCGCGCAGCGCGTCGAGCGCGGTGACGATCTCGGCCTCGACGTCGGGCACGACGCGCGCCTCGCGCAGCTCGACGCCGATGGCGGCGAGATATTCCGCGATATAGCCGATGTTGCGGTCCTTGGTGCGCCCCGACAAGATTTCGTCGCCGATCACCAGGACCGCCGCGGTGACGATCTTGGTCATCGGCCCGGCTCCGCGCCGGCGAGCTCGTAGGCGACGTTCTCGACGGTGCGCAGGATTTCGCGATAGCCGAGCGCCCGCAGGCGCTCTTCGAGCATCGCGCCGACGCGCAACAGCGAGAACTCCATGATGATCAGGCGCGGCCACAGCGCCCGCGGCGCCTCGTTCAGGAAGGGGTCGAGGACCAGATCCTCGGCGCCCTCGACGTCGAGCTTGATCGCGTCGATCTTGGCGTAGCCTTCTTCGCGCGCCAGCGTCAGCAGCTTCTTGGCTCGCACGCGCAACTGCTCGACGCGCGCCTCGGCGCTGACGATGCGCACCGAGCTCTCGCCCTGATTGCTGGTGTTGACGAACAGCGTGACCTCGCCGTCGATGTCGGCGAGCGCGCAGGAAACCGCCTTGACGTTGGCGCAGTCGCTTTGCCGGATGTTGTAGGCGAGCCGCTCGAACACTTCCGGCAGCGGCTCGATGGCGAGAATGCGCGACCGCGGCCCGCCCAGGCCCGCGGCGTAGAGCGCGTAGCCGCCGACGCTGGCGCCGACGTCGAGAAACACGAAGTCGCCCTTCAGGCGCTCCGCCAGCAGCGCCCGCTCCGGCGCGTCGAAATATTGCGGCGTGAACAACAGGCGCTTTTCCGCGACGTTGTGGGAGGGATAAAGGCGCATGCGCGCGCCCAGCGAAACGACGTCGACCGGCCGGCCGTGCAACGAGCGGGTCGCGACGCCGCGCAGGAAGAACGCCGTCCGCTTGCCGAACCACCCCAGCGAACAGCGGCGCGTCACCCGCAGCGCGAGGGCGCAAAGGCCGCTCGGCGCGAAATGGCCGAAGGGCGCGGACTCGACGACGCTGTCAGTGGGCATTCACGCTCGCCATTGGCGTTATGAGCGGGCCGTCGTAGCACAAGCCGGCGCCGCTTCGCCAGGGCTAGCTCGCCCCGGGCCTCTCGCTTTCTCGGCGCGCCTCGTCGACGAGCCGCTCGCGCTCGGCGCGCACGTCGGCGCTCATCGCGCGAACGCGGGCGACGATTTCGGGGCGCGCCGTTTCGGGCGAGCCGGCGGCGAACGGCGGCTCGGGCGCGTATTCCATGTTCAACTGAATGATCTCGGCGACGTCGCGGCCGGCGAGTTCGGCGATCAGCGTCAAGGCGAAGTCGATCCCCGCCGTCACGCCGCCCCCCGTGACGACGGCGCCGTCGCGCACGACGCGCGCCTTGACCGGAACGGCGCCGAAAGCGGCAAGCAGATCGAGCGAAGCCCAATGCGTCGTCGCCCGTTTTCCCCGCAGCAGCCCGGCCGCGCCGAGGGCCAGCGCCCCGGTGCACACGGAGGTCGTGAAGCGCGCCCCTTTCGCCTGGGCGCTGAGGAACGCCAACGTCGCCTCGTCGCGCATCGCCGCGTTGACGCCGACGCCGCCGGGAACGCAGATCACGTCGAGCTGCGGGCAATCGACGAAGGTCGTCGTCGGCGTCAGCGTCAGCCCGGTCGACGACCGCAGCGGTTCGAGGCTCTTCCAAACCAGGCGAACCCGCGCCTCCCGCCAACTGGCGAAGACTTCGTAGGGTCCGGTGAGGTCGAGCTGCTGCACGCGGGGAAAAACGAGCAAGCCGATTTCCATCGTCATTGGCTCTCTTAACTCCAATCCCGGACGCCGCTGTCGAAGCGCCGGCGCGACGATCCTCAGCCGTCGACCTTTTGAAAGCAGAAAATTCCGACCGTGAGGACCTGTCAAGGACTTTAGCCGCGCCGCGGCGGTCCGAAGGACTGTCCTCGACAGGTCCTCACGGTCGGAAAAATGGGCTTTCCAAGAGGAAAGACGGCGCGCGGCGTCGACGGCTCCGAACGTTTGTCGACGCGAGCTCGCAGCCCTGCCTTCTCCTTTCAGCCGGACGAACGCCCACGCCCCCCCCCGCGTCACGCCGCCCCGGCCTGTTCGCGAGCGCTTCTTGCATGGAGCCGCCGCGATCCTTGTATTGCGCGGCGGCGAAAGCGTATTAGATGACGCCTGACCGGGCGCAGCGGCGCCTAAGCTCCGTCTCAAGGGCCTCGCCATGACGTTCGTCGATTCCGCGCTGCTGCAAGGCCGGCGCGACGGCCATATCAAGCTGCACGGGCCGGAAGCGTTCGCGGCGATGCGCAAGGCCGGCGCGCTGACGGCGCAAGCGCTCGATCTGCTGGTCGAACGGGTGCGCCCAGGCGTCTCCACCGCCGCACTCGACAAGTTCGTCTTTGAATTCGCGCGGGATCACGGCGCCTATCCGGCGCCGCTCCATTACCGCGGCTATCGCAAGTCGATCTGCACGTCGATCAATCACGTCGTCTGCCACGGCATTCCCGACGACAAGCCGCTGCGCGACGGCGACATCCTCAACATCGACGTGACGCTGATCGTCGAGGGCTGGCACGGCGACGCCAGCCGCATGTACATCGCCGGCGAGGCGCCGCGGCGCGCGCAAAGGCTGATCGAGGTGACCTACGAATCGCTGATGCGCGGCATCGCGGCGGTCAAGCCGGGCGCGACGACCGGCGACGTCGGCTACGCCATCCAAAGTTACGCCGAGGGCGAGCGCTGCTCGGTGGTGCGCGACTTTTGCGGCCACGGCCTCGGCCGTCTGTTCCACGACGAGCCGAACATTCTCCACGTCGGCCGGCCCGGCGAGGGCGCGCCGCTGCGTCCGGGCATGCTGTTCACCATCGAGCCGATGATCAATCTCGGCGGCCCCGGCGTCAAAGTCTTGTCCGACGGCTGGACCGCGGTGACGCGCGACCGCTCGCTGTCGGCGCAGTTCGAGCACAGCGTCGGCGTCACCGAAGCCGGCGTGGAGGTCTTCACCCTCTCGCCCGCCGGTCTCGAGCATCCCCCCTACGCGCGATGAAGCGCGACCCCGGCCAGAGCGAACGCGCCCATTATCTCGGCCATCGCCAGAGATTGCGGGGCCGCTTGCGCGAGGCCGGGGCGGAGGCGATCGCCGATTACGAACTCCTCGAACTCGTGTTGTTCCGGGCGATCCCGCGCCGCGACGTCAAGCCGCTCGCCAAGGCGTTGATCGCGCGCTTCGGCTCGTTTGCCGAAGCGATCGCGGCGCCGCCGGCGCGGCTGGCCGAGATCGAAGGCATGAGCGCGGGCGCGATCTCGGAATTCAAGATCGTCGAGGCGAGCGCCCAACGCTTCGCCAAGGGCGTGGCGAAAAAGCGCCTTTCCATCGGCTCCGAGAGCGAAGTGATCGACTATTGCCGCGCCGCGATGGCTTTCGCGGAACGCGAAGAGTTCCGCATCCTTTTTCTCGACAAGAAGAACGGCGTCATCGCCGACGAATCCCAAGGCGTCGGCACGGTCGACCAGACGCCGGTCTATCCGCGCGAAGTCGTGCGCCGGGCGCTGGAGCTCGCGGCGACCGCGCTCATTCTGGTCCACAACCACCCCTCGGGCGACCCCACGCCTTCGACCCAAGACGTCAAGATGACGTTGGACATCATCGCGATGGCCGCGCCGCTCGGCGTCACGGTGCACGACCATGTCATCGTCGCCCGCAACGGCCACGCGTCGCTGAAGGGCCTGCGGCTGATCTGAGCGGCGCCAGGCGGGCGCGGACCGGCCGAACGCCGCGATCGTGCGCGCCCTACGACTTTCCCGCCGCGCGCCGCCGCTCGAAGTACGCCCTCATCGGCTCGAAGTAATATTCGCGCCACCCCTCGTTTTCATACGCCGTCTGGCCGTCGGGCACGTTCCTGTGCGACAGCGTCAACCGCGCGCCCGCCCCGACCGGCGTCAAGGTGACGGTGATCGTCGAGTCGGGATCGTCCGCGCCGAATTCGCTGGTGCGCCACGACTGCACGATGCGCTTGCCGGGAACGAGCTCGATGTTCTTGCCGACGATGTAGCCGTCCCAGGCCGAAAAGGCGGCGCCGACCTTGTTGGACGCCTTCGCCTTGGCGCCGGTCATTGCGCCGTGCGCGGCGCTGCTGAGCCACGCCTCGTAGACGGCTTCCGGCGACGCGGGAAGCGTGCAGGAAAGTTCGAAATCGTAACTCATGGCTGCGACTCCTTGACGTTGCTTTCTTTCGCGCCGTCGCCGCGGCTCGGACGCGCGCCGTACTGCGCCTGGCCGAGCCGCGGCGACATTATAGCATTGGGCGCGACGGTTCGCGCGACACCGTCATCGGCGCGACTATCCGCGTAATTGTGTCGCTTTCAGTATAAAGGAGTGCGCCGCTTCGCGCCCGCGAGCCATCGCCTTGCTGGAAATTGCAACGTCTCGGCGCGGTCGATCCCGAAAAATCGGGTGGAAGCGGACGATCGGCGCGCGGGCGGACGATCGCGGCGACAATGGGACCAAGGGCCGGGCGAGCGAGCGGTTTTCGCGCCACGACGCAGCCGCGCGCGCGCAAACGGGCTTCGGATCCGCCGACCCGCCTCGCCAAAGCGCCGCGCGAGTTGACGGCGAGAGTCAATTCCAGCGATTGCCGGGCGAACGCGCGGTTGTTAAGGTTGGCCGATGCGCATTCGGTTGGGCGCTGAGGGGTTTGACCGTGGCCTCTGGGCGCGCCAAGCGTGCGGCGATCGACGAGGGGCCGGCCGGCCGACGTTGGCGCGGATTCTGCATCGAGACAAAATCGAAGGGCGCATCGACGCATGGATAATTTCCTCCAGCAGCTCATCAATGGGCTGACCCTCGGCTCGGTCTACGGTCTGATCGCCATCGGCTACACGATGGTCTACGGCATCATCGGCATGATCAATTTCGCCCACGGCGACGTGTTCATGCTGTCCGCGTTCATCGCCCTGCTGGTCTTTCTCGTCCTCACGAAGATTCTCGGGATGACCTCCCTCCCTCTGGCGTTCCTGATCGTGCTGGCGGCGGGGATGGCGCTCACCTCGGTGTGGAACTGGGCGATCGAGCGGATCGCCTACCGGCCGTTGCGCGGCTCGTTCCGGCTGGCGCCGCTGATCTCCGCCATCGGCATGTCGACCTTCCTCTCCAATTTCGTCCAGGTCGCGCAAGGCCCGCGCAACAAGCCGGTGCCGCCGATGTTCACCGACTTGATTCACGTCGGCGGCGCGGGCCACGACATCACCCTGCAATATCGTCAGATCGTCATTTGGGTGGTCACGGCGATCCTGCTCGCCGGGTTCTGGTGGGTGGTGCAAAACACCGCGCTGGGGCGCGCGCAACGCGCCTGCGAGCAGGATCGCAAGATGGCGGCGTTGATCGGCGTCGACGTCGACCGGACGATCTCCATCACCTTCGTGATCGGCGCGGCGCTCGCCGCGGTCGCGGGTTCGCTCTACATGATGTATTATGGGGTGGTGAATTTTTCCGACGGGTTCCTGCCCGGCGTCAAGGCCTTCACCGCGGCGGTGCTCGGCGGCATCGGCTCGTTGCCCGGCGCGGTGCTCGGCGGCCTGATCATCGGTCTGATCGAAGTTTTCTGGGCGGCGTATTTTTCGTCCGACTACAAGGACGTCGCGGCCTTCTCGATCCTGGCGATAACCCTCATCTTCATGCCGTCGGGCATATTGGGCCGACCTGAAATCGAGAAGGTGTGACGATGCCGGCGGTTTCCGAGAACGTCGTCGGCGCCGACTTCGCGGTCCGGCTGAAGGACGCCGCGGCGGCGTCCGTCCTGACCGTCTTGCTGTGCGTGCCGATCATCTTGTTTCACGCCGACGCGGACATCGACGGCGTGCTGCAGCCGATCCCCCGCCCCTGGGCGGTCGCGATCTTCGCCCTGCTCGCGTTCTTCGGACGGCTGGCCGTCCACAATTTCTCCGCGGGCGCGACGAGAGAGGCCAAGACCGCGTCCAGGCGGTGGTCGGCCGTTCGCGCCGCCGGCGTGAAATACCTGCCGATCGTCGGCCTCGCCGCGCTCTTTCTCTATCCGTTCGTCATTCTGATGGCGTTGGGCCCCGGCGGTTCGCTGAAATGGGTCGACACTTACGGCATCCAGATCCTGATTTACGTGATGCTGGGCTGGGGCCTCAATATCGTGGTCGGACTGGCCGGCCTGTTGGACCTCGGCTACGCCGCGTTCTACGCGGTCGGCGCGTATTCCTATGCGCTGTTGGCGACGACGTTCGGCCTTTCCTTTTGGATTTGCCTGCCGCTCGCCGGAATGCTCGCCGCGCTGTGGGGCATGATGCTCGGCTTTCCCGTGTTGCGCCTGCGCGGCGATTATCTCGCCATCGTCACGCTCGCCTTCGGCGAAATCATCCGGACGATTCTCGTCAACTGGGTCTCTTTCACCCACGGCAGCGCCGGCATCGCCTCCATTCCGAAAGTCACCTTCTTCGGCTTGCGCTTCGCCGATCAACCCGGCGGCTTCGACGCCTTCTTCCATCTCGACTATTCGCCGCTGCACTTTATTACGTCATCCTCTGCCTGGCGCTGATCACCAACGTCGTCTCGATGCGATTGCGCCGGCTGCCGATCGGGCGCGCCTGGGAGGCGTTGCGCGAGGACGAAATCGCCTGCCGCTCGCTGGGCGTCAACACCACCAACACCAAGCTGACGGCGTTCGCGCTCGGCGCCTTCTTCGGCGGATTGGCCGGTTCCTTCTTCGCCGTGCGCCAGGGCTTCATCAGCCCCGAGAGCTTCACCTTCAGCGAGTCGGCGACGATTCTCGCCATCGTGGTGCTCGGCGGGATGGGTTCGCAAATCGGCGTCGCCCTGGCGGCGGTGTTTCTGATCGGCGGTTTCGAGATGTTGCGCGAACTCGATTTTCTTCGCGCCGTCATGGCGAACGGGACGGGCGTCTTTCTGATCTGCCTCGTGGTCGCCGCGTTTGGAACCATTCGATCGCGCGGCCTGGCCACGCTGGCCGCCGTCGGCGCCGTCGGCGCCGTCTTCGCGTTGCGGGGGTTTCACCTGTTGCCCGACGCGGTCGTCGACAAATTCGCCATGCCCGAGTTCGATCCCGCGCAATATCGCGGTCTTCTGTTTGGCCTGGCGATGGTGGTGATGATGGTGGTGCGTCCGCGGGGCTTTATCGCCACGCGCGCGCCGTCGGTCTTCCTCAGGGAGAGGAAGACGGTGTCCGGCGCGCTCGTCAACGAAGGACACGGCTGATGCGTTGGCGGAGCGATCCCCTGCTCGTCGTCGAGCATTTGACGATGCGGTTCGGCGGCCTCGTCGCGGTCAACGACCTCACGTTTCAGGCCGGGCGCGGCGACATCACCGCGCTCATCGGCCCCAACGGCGCGGGCAAGACGACGGTGTTCAATTGCGTGACCGGCTTCTACAAGCCGACCGAGGGGCGTCTGGCGCTGGCGCGGGCCGGCGCCGTCTCGGCCGCCGACGTCGAGGCGCTGACCCGCTCGTCGAACAGGCGCGCGATCACGCCGACCGGCGAACTCTTTCTCCTCGAGCGCATGCCCGGCAACGAAATCGGCTGGCGGGCCAGGGTGGCGCGGACGTTCCAGAACATTCGCCTCTTTCAAGGCATGACCGCGCTGGAAAATCTCATGGTCGCTCACCACAACACGCTGATGCTAGCCAGCGGTTTCACCGTGCTCGGCCTGTTCGGCGCGCCGAGCTATCGCGCCGCCGAAGCGCAAGCCGTGGAGCGGGCCAGGTACTGGCTGGACAAGATCGGCCTGATCGATCGCGCCGACGATTCGGCCGGGGAGTTGCCGTATGGCGCGCAGCGTCGGCTCGAAATCGCCCGCGCCATGTGCACCGACCCGGCGCTGCTGTGCCTGGACGAACCCGCCGCCGGCCTCAACCCCCGCGAGTCGATGGAGCTGAACGCGTTGCTGCACTCGATCCGCGACGACCACAAGACCTCGATTTTGTTGATCGAGCACGACATGTCGGTCGTCATGCAGATTTCCGATCACGTCGTCGTGCTCGACTACGGCACCAAAATCGCCGACGGCACGCCGGTCGAGGTGCGCAACGATCCCAAGGTCGTCGCCGCCTATCTCGGCGTCGCCGACGAAGCGGAACTCGCCAGCGCGGAAGCGGAGATCGGCGCATGAGCCCTGCCAGCGCAGAATTCAGCGCCGCGCCGTTCGCGCCCGCCGCCAAGCCCCTGTTGACGGTTCGCGGCGTCGAGACTTTCTACGGCAAGATCCAGGCGCTCAAGGGCGTCGATCTCGACGTCAACGAAGGCGAGATCGTCACCTTGATCGGCGCCAACGGCGCCGGCAAGTCGACGACGATGATGACGATTTTCGGCAGTCCGCGCGCTCGGCGCGGCACGATCGTTTTCGACGGCCATGACATCACCAACGAGCCGACGCACCGCATCGCGCGCATGTCGATCGCGCAGTCGCCCGAAGGGCGGCGCATTTTTCCGCGCATGACGGTGCTCGAGAACCTGCAGATGGGCGCCTCGATCGACAATTTCGCCCATTTCGACGAGGACTTGAACAACGTGTTCGCCATGTTTCCCCGTCTCAAGGAGCGCGCGCAGCAACGCGGCGGCACGCTTTCGGGCGGCGAACAGCAGATGCTCGCGATCGCCCGCGCGCTGATGGGGCGACCGCGACTGCTGCTGCTCGACGAGCCGTCGCTCGGCCTCGCGCCGCTGCTCGTCCGGCAGATTTTCTCGGCGATTCAGGAACTCAACCGAAGCAAGGGCATATCGGTGTTTCTGGTCGAGCAAAACGCCTTCCACGCGCTCAAACTCGCCCACCGCGGCTACGTGATGGTCAACGGGATGATCACGATGCAGGGTTCCGGCCAGGAACTGCTGGCGCGGCCTGAAGTGCGCGCCGCCTATCTCGAGGGAGGCCACTGATGGGAGGCGTCGTGTGGGCCGGCAGCGGATACGGCTTCTTGGCGTTCTTTGTGCTCGACGGCCTGGGCTGCGCGGCGGCTTACGCCACCGGCCGCGCCTTGGCGAGCGGCTGGACGCCGCTGTGGCGCATCGTCCCCGCGATGGTCGTGCTCGCCGCGGCGGTGCAGTTCCTGCATTTCGCGTTGTTCCAGGAGGAGCTGCTGTCGCTCCACTACTATCTCGTCGCCTTCTCCCTGCTGCTCGCCATGGCCTGGCTCGGCTACGCCTCGATGCGCGCGCGGCAGATGGCGACGCAATATTCTTGGGCCTTCGAGCGGATTGGATTGCGCTGGCGGGCGCGTTGAGGCGACGACGCGGCGCGCGCCGCGAGCCTACGCGAGATCCTCGCGGCTCTCGAGGTGACACCCGGCCAAAAACAGGCTTGTATCCCCGCCAAGGCGCGATGACGTTCCGCCAGGGAGCGCCGTCGGCGCCCGGCAACACAAGGAGTGTGGCATGAAGAAATATGGGTTGACGGGTCTCGCGCTCGCGGCCGGGTTGGTCTTCGCCGGCGCCGCGAACGCGCAAATCAAGATCGGCGTCGGCGCCCCGATCACCGGCCCCAACGCGGCGTTCGGGGCGCAGATAACCACGGGCGTGAACCAGGCCGCCGCCGATTTCAACGCCGCCGGCGGCATTCTCGGCCAGAAGATCGAGATCGAACCGGGCGACGACGGTTCCGATCCCAAGCAGGGCGTCTCGGTCGCCAACAAATTCGTCGGCGACGGCGTCAAGTTCGTCGTCGGCCACTTCAACTCCGGCGTGACCATTCCGGCCTCCGAAGTCTATTCCGACAACGGCATTCTGCAGATCACGCCCTCGTCCACCAACCCGAAGGTCACCGACCGCGGATTGTGGGACGTGTTCCGCACCTGCGGCCGCGACGACCAGCAGGGCAAGCTGTGGGCCGATCTGGCGCTCGGCGATCTCAAGGACAAGAAGATCGCCATCGTCCACGACAAGACCCCCTACGGCCAGGGCCTCGCCGACGCCGCCAAGGGCTTCATGAACAAAGGCGGCAAGCAGGAAGTCCTCTACGAAGGCGTCAACGCCGGCGAAAAGGACTATTCGGCGATCGTCTCCAAGATCAAGGCGGCCGGCGCCGATTACGTCATGTGGGGCGGCCTGCACACCGAGGGCGGCCTGATCGTGCGCCAGATGCGCGACCAGGGCATGAAGACCATCATGATCTCCGGCGACGGCATCACCAACAACGAGTTCGCGCAGATCGGCGGCCCCGGCGTCGAGGGCACGCTGATGTCGTTCGGCCCCGAGCAGAGCAACAACCCCGCCGCCAAGGACATCGTCGCGGCGATCAAGGCCAAAGGCTTCGAGCCGGAAGGCTACACGCTCTATTCCTACGCCGCGATGCAGATCATCAAGCAGGCGGCCGAGAAGGCCAATTCGCTCGATGCCAAGAAGGTCGCAGAGGTCATGCATTCCGGCATGGTCTTCAAGACCGCGATCGGCGACATCGCCTTCGACAATAAGGGCGACCGCACCACCGCCGACTACGTCTGGTACGTCTGGGAGAAGGCGGCGGACGGCAAGATCAACTACCGGCAAATGTGATCCGATCCGGCGGCGAACGCCGTGGAATTTCGTCGAACGAGAAGAGCCCGCCGACGCGATCGGCGGGCTCTTTTTCGTCCTCGCCTCGCCGCTTACTGGCCGAACGTCGGAAACGTCTCGACCAGCCACGCGGAGGCGCTCTGAAAGCCGCCGGTCAGGAACGCCGCGCCGGTCAGCACCAAGAGGACGCCGACCGCCTTCTCCAGCCGCGCGAACTGCCCGCGCAGGCCGCGCGCCAACCCCAGGAACCGCTCCATCGCGATCGCCGCCGCGACGAAGGGAACGCCGAGCCCGAACGCGTAGGCCGCCAGCAGCAACGCGCCGCGCGCGACGGTGTCTTGCGCGGCCGCGACGGCGAGAATCGCCGCCAGGATCGGCCCGATGCAGGGCGTCCAACCGAACGCGAACGCCAGCCCCATCAGGTAGGCGCTCCAAAGCCCCGGCGGCTTGGCGACTTCGACGCGCGCCTCGCGGAGCAGCGCGCCCCATTTCAAGACGCCGAGAAAATGCGCGCCCATCAGGACGATGCCGATTCCGGCGACGATCGACAGCGCGCGGCTCCACTCGTGCAGCAGCAGGCTGAACTCCGTCGCGCTCGCGCCGAGCGCCACGAACACGGTGGAAAATCCCGCCACGAACAGCAGCGACGCGATCACGAGGTCGCGGCGGGCGCGCGTCTCCCCCCCGTCGGCCAGCGCCTCGAGCGAGGTTCCCGCGAGGTAGCAGAGGTACGGCGGGGCGAGCGGCAGCACGCACGGGCTGAGGAAGGACAACAGTCCGGCGCCGGCGGCCGCCGGCAGGGAGATGTCGGTCATCGCTCTCTCATGCCGGGGTTCGCGCCGGCGATCAAGTCGCCTTCGCGCCGGCGCGCTTTGTCAGGCGATCGCGACCACGACGCGCCCGCGCGTCCGGCCGGCGAGAACGCGCTCCCCGATCTCGAACGTCCTGGCGAACGGAACGGTCTCGCTGATGCGCGCCAGCGCGGCGCGATCGAGGTCGCGCGCCAATCTCGCCCAGGCTTCCCGCCGCAGCGGCATGGGGCAATGGACGCTGTCGACGCCGATGAGCCGCACGCCGCGCAAAATGAACGGCGCGACGCTCGCGGGCAAGTCCATGCCGCCGGCGAGGCCGCACGCCGCCACGGCGCCGCCGTAGCACGTCTGCGCCAGGACGTTGACGAGCGTCCGCGATCCCACGCAGTCGACGCCCGCCGCCCAGCGCTCCCGAGCGAGCGGCTTGCCGGCCGCCGCGAGCGCAGCGCGCTCGATGACCTCGGCGGCGCCCAACGCCTCGAGGTAGGCGGCCTCTTCGGCGCGCCCTGTCGAGGCGACGACGCGCCAGCCGGCCTTGGCGAGCAGCGCAATCGCCACCGAGCCGACGCCGCCCGCCGCGCCGGTGACGACGACCGGCCCCATCGGCGGCGTCATCCCCTGGCGCTCGAGCGCCAGGACGCACAGCATCGCGGTCAAGCCGGCGGTGCCGATCGCCATCGCCTCGGCGCGCGTCAGGCCGGGCGGCGGCCGGATCAGCCAATCGCCGTTCAGCCGCGCCTTCTCGGCGTAGCCGCCGAAATGCGTCTCGCCGAGGCCGCAGCCCGTCGCCACGACGTCGTCGCCGGCGCGAAAGCCGGGATGGGCGGAAGCCTCGACGATCCCGGCGAGGTCGACGCCGAGCACCATGGGAAAGCGGCGAACGACCGCCGACTCGCCGGACAGCGCCAGGCCGTCCTTGTAGTTGACGGTCGAGTGGGTGACGCGGACCGTCACGTCGCCCGCCATCAGTTCGGCCTCGTCCATCTCGACGAAACGCACGCTCCGCCCCGCGTCGGTCTGGTCGGCCCGGATGGCTTTGAACGACATGCGCGCGCCTCGCTCGAAGGGTCAGCTCTTCGGCCGATAGAGGATCAGCACGTGCAGATCCTGCGTCGGCGTAAAATCGGCGTGGCGGACTTCGAACCGCGTCGGCCCGATCTTCTTGACGCCGTCGGCGCAGAAGCTGACCAGCGAGTCGGGCGCGCCCTTGTCGACGGCGAGATGAAAATCGCCGATCGGCCCGGCCCAATTGGCGCCGGTGGTCAGGACGTAGGCGATGCGCTTCTCGTAGAGCGGGCTCTGCGGGGAACCGGCGGCGTCCATGCGCTGCGCCCGGCGCGCGCTGGCGACAAAGTCCGTGTCGACGCAGTAGAGCGTCTCGTAGTCGCTCGGCTCTTTGCCTTCGATGTTCGGCGAGCCGAGCATCGTGCCGACGGTCTCGCCGACGCTCGGGCGGTAACGGTGTTCGACGACGATCTCCTTCCCCGCCGGGAAGGTCTGCTTCCAGAAGAAGCTCGACTTCAGCGTCCAGTTCGGCGTGAGATGATGCTCCCAGCCCTTGCCGGCGTCGTAATCGTTGGGGACGGCGATTCCCCGCTTGACCAGTTCGTCCTTGGCGGCGGGCGCGAGCGCGTCGAGCGCGTTCCATGTCGTCTCGCGCTGCGGCGCGAGCGGCACGCCGAGCGCGGCGAGCCGCGCGCTGATGTCGACGCCGCCCGCGATGGCCTTTTGCTCGTTTTGCGCCGCGACTTCCCGCCCGTCGACGACCGTGTGGAAATCGAGAAAATTCGGCGAATCGGGAACGGGAACGGCGATGTTGACGTCGGGCCCGTCCCAGACGATGTCGGGCATCGGAAACGCCACCGTCGTCGTCACGTCCTCGGCGGAGCGGTTGAAGAAGCGATAGCGGACGGCGATCTGCTTTTCCGAGATCGCCAGGTCCTCGGCGCGCATCTCGATGTCGGCCGTCCTGGCCAATACGAGCCCGCCGGTGGTCAATTCCGCGGTGGAATCGTTAGCGCGCGCCGCCGCGCCGCATAACGTCAACACGCCCGCCAGCGCCGCCGCGCCGCGGCCTGCGAAAATCGACGCCGCCGCGCTCGTCCGCCTACGCCCCGCCGCGTCGCGAACCTCGAGCGCCGCCGCGTCGTCGCCGTCGGTCATTCGCCTTTCCTTCGCAAGACGTAGACGGTCGCCAGGCACAGGCCGCCGAACAGGGTCCAAATCCCACCCATGATCATCGTCGCCTCGAGGAACTTGTCTCGGTTCGACCAAAACCATCCGAGAATGATCGCCAGGCCGACGACGATGAAGGCGTGACTGACAACGAATTCCTTCGCGCTTATCACCCGCAGCGGCCGCAGGACGACAACCATGCCGATGGTGAGCGCGGCGATGAGGACGACGAGGACGGACAGCGGCATGGTCATGGCGTCAGCGTAGCGGAATCCGCCTCGCCGGGCCAGTCGCCGCGGCGTCGATCGGGTCGCGATCGTGACGCGCGCCGCGGCGAGGCTCGGCCGCGTTGCAAAGCGCACGCGCGAAGCGCGGCCGGATGCGGCCGGCCGGCGCCCCCGCGCCTAAGCTCAGGAATGCTTGGCGATATGTCCCGCCAGGGTTCCCGCTTCGTGGTCCCTGACCAGCTTGCTCAGCGAGGGCTCGTCGAGCGTGGCCAGCACGTGCGCCAGCGTGTCCGTATCCTTGAAGCCCGGCGCGAATTTGGCGCCGTAGTGCTTGCGCAGGGTTCCGACGTGGGTGTTGCCGTGCTTGCGGTGAATCTCGCCGTTCTTGTCGCGATGACGGTTGTCGAGGCTTGGCTCCTTCATGGCGCTCTCCCTAGTGGTGGCGCGCCAAAGCTAGCCCCATTCGCGCCGTGGGAAAAGGGCCGTCCCGCGGCGGCGCGCGACTCGCTTGCCCGCGCCGTCTAGGCTATGGTCGCCCCGCGTTCCGCTCGTCCGCGGCGGCGCGAATCATGCGGCGACTTGAATTCATCAGGCGCCGATCAACCAGGAGGGATTAATGTCGGGGGCCATCATCAATATCATCGTCCAGTTGATCGCCGGCATCATCGGCGGCAACAGCCTGGGCGGCGCGGTTAAGAACCTGAGCCTGGGAACCACCGGCAACACCATCGCCGGCGCGGTCGGCGGCGTAGCCGGCGGCGCGGGCCTGGCGTCGCTCATTCCCATGCTCGCCGGCAGCGCCAGCGGCGTGGACGTCGGCGCTCTCGTCGGCCAGTTCGTCGGCGGCGGCGTTTCCGGCGCGATCCTCACCGCGATCGTCGGCGCCATCGTCAGCGCAACGAAAAAGAGCTGACAAGACCATCGATCGACGGCGCCGGCCGGCGAGGTTTCCCATCCCCGCCGTCCGCGCCGTCCCATCCCACTTC
>JBEKBD010000008.1:0-44504 GCA_050015575.1 Roseiarcus sp.
GTCTTGCGAGTCACGATCGGTTTCCTCGAGGGTGGAGCGGCGAAAAGCCGCAATAGCCCAACCGACGCTCGGGCGCAAAGGCGTCGACATTTTGCTGTTGACAGGGCGGTCCGCGCCGCCAGATAAGGCCAGCGGATCGCGGCTCGGGCGTCCCGACGCGTTTTCGTCCGCGGCTTCGCGCCGATGGATCGGGGGGAGTGTCCCGAGCGGCAAAGGGGGCGGACTGTAAATCCGCTGGCTTAGCCTTCGTAGGTTCGAGTCCTACCTCCCCCACCACCTCTTGCGGAATCGCCGTCGAATCGACCGACCGCCTGATGCCCGCCATCGAGGCGATCGTCGCGGAAGCGGCCAGCAAGGGAGCGCCGCCGCCGCGATCGCGTCACGCGCGAGGGCGCCGCGAGGGCCGAGGCGATTTCGCCCCCTGGCCGTAATAGGCGGTCGGGCCGTGCTTGCGCTGGAAATGCTTGGCCAGCAGCTCGCTCTCGATCGGGGCGAGGCCGGGCGCGAGTTGCAGCGACATCAGGGCCATGTGCGCGACGCACTCGACCGCGACCGCGGTTTCCACCGCCTTGGCCGCGCTCGCGCCCCACGTGAACGGGGCGTGGCGGTTGACCAGCACGCCGGGAAAATGCATCGGATCGATTTCGCCGAACCGCTCCACGATGACGTTGCCGGTCTCCCACTCGTAGGCCGAAGCGATTTCCTGGGCCGACAACTTCCGGGTGACGGGGACGTCGCCGTCGAAATAATCGGCATGGGTGGTGCCGAAGATCGGGATCGGCCGGCCGGCCTGCGCGAACGCCGTGGCGCAGGAAGAGTGCGTGTGCACGACGCCCGCGATCTCGGAAAACGCCAGGAAAAGTCGGCGGTGGGTCGGCGTGTCCGATGACGGATTGAGTTCACCCTCGACCTTGTTTCCCTCGAGATCGACCAACACGATGTCGCTGGGCTGCAGGGCGTCGTAGTCGACGCCGCTCGGCTTGATGGCGAAAATTCCCTTCGCTCGATCGATGGCGCTCGCATTGCCGAAGGTGAGGTTGATCAGCCCGTGACGCGGCAGCGCGACGTTCGCTTCGTAGGCTTCGCGTTTGAGTTCCTTCAACATGATCCAAACGAACCCCTGGCAAGGCCGACGCGCCGGCGGCGGCGCGTCCTCGGCTTTAAGCGTCCCCTCAGGCGCGAATCCCTTGCGCGAGGCAGTAGTAGACCTCGTTGTTGCGCAGATCCTGCTTGAAGGCGCCGAGTTTCGTCTCGCCATCGATCACCGTCAGTTCGATGCCGGCGATGGTGGCGAAATCCTCGAGCATCTCGGTGGTCACGCTATAGCTATGGCTCGTGTGGTGGGCGCCGCCCGCGAGGATCCAGGCCGCGCCGGCCGTCTTGAAGTCGGGTTGGCAGCGCCACACCGCGCGGGCGACGGGAAGTTTGGGAAGCGGCGGCGGCGCGATGGATTCGACCGCGGCGGCGATTAGCCGGAAGCGGTTGCCCATGTCGATCAGGCACGCATTGACCGCCGGTCCGCTCGTGGCGTTGAACACCAGGCGAACCGGATCCTCCTTGCCGCCGATGCCGAGGGGGTGAATTTCCAGCGTCGGCTTGTCGGCGGCGATCGTGGGGCAGACCTCGAGCATGTGGGCGCCGAGCACCTGATGCCCCTCCGGCGCGAGATGGTAGGTGTAGTCCTCCATGAAGGACGTTCCTCCCGGCAGCCCCGCCGCCATGACCTTCATCGCCCGCAGCAGCGCGGCCGTCTTCCAGTCGCCTTCGGCGCCGAAGCCGTAGCCCTCGGCCATCAGACGCTGCGAGGCGAAACCAGGCAACTGCTTGAGCCCGTGCAGGTCCTCGAACGTCGTGGTGAACCCTGTGGCGCCTTTGGCTTCGAGGAACGCGCGCATGCCGAGTTCTTGGCGCGCGGCATAGAGCAGCGACTCGCGACGATTGCCGCCCTTTTTCAGTTCGCTCGCCACCGCGTAGCGGCCCTCGTATTCATCCGCGAGCCTCGCCACGTCGGCGTCGGCGACGGCGTTCACGCGGGCGACCAGATCGCCCACGCCGTAGCCGTCGACGGTGAAGCCGAATTTCATTTCGGCGGAAACCTTGTCGCCTTCGGTCACCGCCACTTGGCGCATATTGTCGCCGAAGCGGCAGTATCGGGCGCCTTGCCAGTCGCGCCAGGCGCGCGCCGCGCGCATCCAGGCGCCGATGCGGTCCAGCGCTTCCGGGTCGGACCAGTGGCCGACGACGACCTTTCGGTCGAGGCGCATGCGGGTATGGATGAAGCCCGCCTCGCGGTCGCCGTGCGCCGACTGGTTCAGGTTCATGAAATCCATGTCGATCGTGCCCCAGGGCAGATCGCGATTGAACTGGGTGTGGAAGTGCAGGAACGGCTTCTTGAGCGCGCCGAGGCCGCGAATCCACATCTTCGACGGTGAAAACGTGTGCATCCAGAGAATCAGCCCGGCGCAGTTCTCGCTGGAGTTGGCCTCGACGCACAGCTTGGCGATGTCGTCGGGCGTGGTGAGCAAGGACGTGAACACCGTCTTCAGCGGCAGCTTCTTGGAATCGGCGAGCGCGCCGGCGATTTTCTGCGCGTCGGCGGCCACTTGCGCCAACGGGCCGGGTCCATACAGATGCTGGGAGCCGCAAACGAACCAGATTTCTGGGGTGGCGAGTTTGATCATGGTCGTGACGCCGTCCTTATTGCGAGAGGATTCGATATTGCGCTCCTCCCGGCGGCGATCGGGTCGTTCCGCCAGGAAGAGACGCGCCTAGCCACGCTGCGCGTACTTGATTTCGATCAGCCGCTTCATGAGCTTCGACATGTCGGCGGATTTGTTCAGGCCGCCGAAGCTGTCATGGAGATCGCGGTAGAGCGCGTAGAGCTGGTCGTAGACCTTCTGGTTGGCCGGGTTGGGTTCATAGCTGTTCGGCCGAATCGACGTCATCGCGGCCTGCGCGGCGACGAAACTCGGGTGAGCCTTCGCGAGCACGGCCGCGGCGATGGCCGAACCGAGCGCGCAGGTCTGGCTGGACGCCGCCACGTGCATCGCGCGGCCGGTCACGTCCGCGTAGATTTGCATCAGCAGCGGGTTCTTCTCGGCGATGCCGCCGGTGCACACGACTCGGTCGATTCGCACCCCGTACTCCTCGAGGCGCTCGATGATCGCGCGCGCGCCGAACGCCGTCGCCTCGATCAAGGCGCGATAGATTTCGGCCGAAGTGGTGTAGAGGGTCTGGCCGACCAGCAGGCCCGAGAGCAATTGGTCGACGAGGATGGTCCGGTTGCCGTTGTTCCAGTCGAGCGCGACGAGGCCGGATTGCCCGGGCTTGTGTTTGGCCGCTTCGGCGGAAAATTGCGCATGCAGCGCGGCGTCGCCCCGGCACACGACCTCCACCCACCACTTGAAGATGTCGCCGACCGCCGACTGGCCGGCCTCGATGCCGTAGAAGCCGGGCAGGATCGCCCCTTTGACGATTCCGCAAATGCCCGGAATGTCTTCGACCTTCTTGTCGGCCGGAACGACCGCGGTGTCGCAGGTCGAGGTGCCGATCACTTTGACCAGCACGCCTTCGCGAGCGCCGCATCCGATCGTTCCGTAATGCACGTCGAACTCGCCGATGGCGATCGGGATGCCCGCGGGCAGGCCGAGCTTCTCCGCCCATTCCGGGCTGAGCGATCCCGCCGGTTCGGAGGCGTCGTAGGCCTTGTCGTAGAGCCGGTCGCGCAGGTCGGCCAAGCGCGGATCGAGCATGGCGAGGAACGCCTTGTCGGGCAGGCCGCCCCAATCGTCGGCGTAGAGAGCCTTATGGCCGGCGGCGCAAACGCCGCGCTTGACCGCGCGTGGGTCGGCGACACCGGCGAGCACGGCGGGAACCCAATCGGTCAGTTCGACCCATGAATAAGCCGCCTGAAAGACCGCGGGATCGACGGCGAGGCAATGCCAGATCTTGGCCCACCACCATTCCGAGGAATATGTCCCGCCGCACTTGGCGATGAACTGCGGGCGATGGCGAGCCGCAAGCTCGGTGATCGCCTTGGCCTCGCGCCAACTGGTATGGTCCTTCCACAACCAGCATTGGGCGTTCAGATTGTCCTTGAACGCCGGCTCGAAAGCCAGCGGGCGGTTCGCTCGGTCGACCGGAATCGGGCTCGACCCGGTCGAATCGACGCCGACGCCGACCACCCGCGCGGCTTCGAACCCCGGCTTGCCTCGCGCGGCGCGGAGCGCGCCTTTGACGCTGCGTTCGACGCCTAGGAGATAGTCGGCCGGATTCTGCCGCGCGACTTGATAATCGTCGGCGTCGAGCAGGACGCCCTGATTGCCGCTGGGGTAATCGATGACGCAACTGCCGACCTCGGCGCCGTCCGAGCAGCTCACGATCAGGGCGCGCACCGAGTTGGTGCCGAAATCAATGCCTAGAGAAAACACGAAGCACTCCGGGAAACGAGCAAGAGGGGGGAATCGACGACCGTAACCTGAACTCCGCCGGCGACCGGCGCAAGTCCGCCGACGCCGATCGCCGAAGGGTAGAGTCGGCCGGCCGGCGAAAAAGCGCCGCCCGACGCGACGGGATTTTGGACCATGCCGATTCGACGCGGTGCGTCGCAACCGTGCTTCGGAGACTGCGAAACGGCGCCATTGCGGACACGAGCCACTCCAGCGTCCCCCCTTTTTCCCCGAGGCGCCGGCAGCGTCCCCGAGGCGTCGACCGCGTCTCCGATTGGAAAAAATCTAGCACAGCTTATAACATCATACAATATGGTTATTGCGGTCGCCGCGGAGGTCGCGGGGCCTCGCGAATCCGCCGGATTGCGTGCGGTTGGGGGAGGGGGGACGAATCGTCGCACCCGTCGCGATTGCCTCAGGGCATCAAGCCGAATTAAGCTGCATCGCCTCGACGGACGTTCGCGACGCTGTTGACGGCCTCGGTGAAATAGTCATATTATGTGACTAAATAGCTATCGCGATGGTACGCGATGAAAACTCGTTCGCACTAACGCGGAGAGTTTCGGAGTGGGAGTGGAGGACTTAATGAGCAGCTTGAAATATCTGTTGGGCGCCGCGGTCGGCGCAGTAGCTATGGCCGCCCTCACCGTGTCGGCTTCGGCGCTGACGATCGGTTTCTCGCAAGTCGGGCATGAGAGCGACTGGCGCACGGCCTTCACCAAGAGCATGCAGGACGAGGCGAAGGCTGAGGGGATCGACCTCAAATTCTCCGACGCCAACCAGAAGGAAGAGGACCAGCTGAAGGCGGTCCGTTCGTTCATTTCCGAGAAGGTCGACGCCATCGTCATCGCGCCGATCGTCGTCACCGGCTGGGACCAAGTGCTCAAGGAAGCGAAGGCCGCCAATATCCCGGTCTTCGTGGTCGATCGTGACATCGACACCCAGGACAAGTCGCTGTTCGTTTGCCGCATCGCGGCCGACTTCAACCTTGAAGGCCGTCTGGCTGGCGCATGGGCCGCTCAGGCTCTCGTGGGCAAGGGCAACATCGTTGAGCTGGTTGGCACGGTCGGTTCCGCCGCGGCCGAATATCGCAGGACCGGCTTCGCCGCCGTTCAGGCGTTGTTCCCGCTGATCAAGACCGTCAAGTCGCAGAGCGGCGACTTCACGACCCAAGGCGGCAAGGAAGTGATGGAAAGCTTCATCAAGGCGACCGATGGCCTGAAAGACATCAAGTTGGTCTGGGCGCACAACGACAACATGCTGCTCGGCGCCATCCAGGCGATGAAGGAAGCCGGCTTGAAGCCCGGCAAGGACATCCTGACGGTGTCGGTTGACGGCGTGCCGGATATCTTCAAGGCGATGCTGGCGGGCGACGCGAACGCTTCCGTCGAGCTGCGCTCCGACATCGGCCCGGACATCTTCGGGGTCGTCAAGGCTTACCTCGGCGGCAAGAAGGACTGGCCGCGGTGGGTCGTGATCCCGAGCGCTCTGCACACGATCGCCGACGCGGCGGAAGTGTTGAAGAAGAAGGGCGGCTAAGCCTCCTTTAGCGGTCGCACTTTCCTCCTTTGCGGCCTAAGAAAGAGCGGCGCCCAGTGCCTGGATTGACTGGGCGCCGTTTCTTTGACGAGGCGGCGAGGTCTTGCGCGAAGGCGCCCTTAAACAGCTATTGCCAATGGAGATTAGGGTGACGGAAGCGACGGCGCCACGGGCCGAATTGCTAGGCATTACCAAAACTTTTCCGGGAGTGCGGGCTCTCGAGAACGTCGATTTCCGGCTGAACGCCGGCGAGATTCACGCTCTTCTCGGCGAAAACGGCGCCGGCAAGTCGACGCTGATCAAGGTCATGACCGGCGCCGTGTGGCGCGACTCGGGCACGATGATGCTCGACGGCCAACCCTACGAAATCGCCAGCCCGGCCGAGGCTCACGCGCTGGGCATCAGCACCGTCTACCAGGAAGTCAATCTCATCCCGACGATGTCGGTGACCAAGAATCTGACGCTCGAGCGCCAGCCGCGGCGCAACGGGCTCATTTCGTGGCGACAAGCCAATCAACGCGCGCGCGAGCGGCTCAAGCGCCTCAATCTCGACATCGACGTCGAGCGGCCGTTGTTGACGTACTCGGTCGCCATCCAGCAGCTTATCGCGATCGCCCGGGCGTTGGAGGAGGATACGCGGGTCCTGGTGCTCGACGAGCCGACCGCGAGCCTCGACGCGCGCGAGGCCGGACTGCTGTTCAGCATCATGCGCGATCTCAAGGCGCACGGCATCGCCATCATCTTCATCACCCACTTCATCGACCAGGTGTATCAGGTCGCGGACCGCATCTCTGTGTTGCGCAACGGCCGGATGGTCGGCACGGCGCCGACCGCGGAACTGCCCCGCCTCAAGCTGATCTCGCTGATGCTCGGCCGCGAGTTGCAGCGCACCGAAGGGGTGCGGGCGTCCAGCGCGACCGTAGCGGCCGGCGATCCGATCCTCAAAGTGGAGGGCATGGGCCGGCGACGCTACATGGGCACTTTCGATCTGCAACTGCGCGCCGGAGAGGCGGTGGGGCTCGCGGGTCTGCTCGGTTCGGGACGAACCGAGACGTGCAAGCTGGTGTTCGGGGCGGTGCACCCCGACTCCGGCCATGTTCATTTCGAGGGCAAGCCGATTGCGATCCGCTCGCCGCGGCAAGCGGTGCATCTGGACGTCGGCTTCTGCCCCGAGGATCGCAAGGCCGAAGGGATCATTCCCGAACTCACCGTGCGCGAAAACATCGTTCTCGCTCTCCAGGTCAAGCGCGGTTGGCTGGCCCGCCTGCCGCGCGAAGAGCAGGAACAGATCGCGCAGGAGATGATCAAGACGCTCGGCATCGCCACGCCCGACGCCGACAAGCTGGTCGGCCAGCTTTCCGGCGGCAACCAGCAGAAGGTGATTCTCGCGCGCTGGCTGGCGTCGAAGTCGCGCATTCTGATTCTCGATGAGCCGACGCGCGGCATCGACGTGGGCGCCCACGCCGACATCGTCGCCTTGATCCGCCGGCTGTGCGAGGAAGGCCTGGCGCTGCTGGTCGCCTCGTCGGAACTCGACGAGATCGTGCAGGTGAGCGACCGGGTCGAAGTGTTGCGCGACCGGCACAAGGTCGGCGAGATCGTGGGCGACGACGTCACCCGCGAGAACATCATCCATATGATCGCGGGCGGTTGAGATGGATCACGGGGGCAATACACAAGCGCTGGCTCCGAGCCGGTGGTCGCTCGGCGAACTGACCGGTCGGCACTGGTTCTGGCCGGTTGTGGCTCTGGCGCTGATTTTCGTGGTCGACGCCGTGGTCTCGCCGGGTTTCTTCTCGATCCGCATCGTGCAGGGACGTCTGTTCGGCAGCCTGGTCGACGTGTTCTACCGCGGTACGCCGGGCGCGCTGGTGGCGTTGGGCATGGCGGTGGTGATCGGCACCAAGGGCATCGACCTGTCGGTTGGCGCGGTGGTCGCCATCGTCGGCGCGGTGATGTGCAACCTGATCCACCGCGACATGTCGCCGCCCCTGGTCCTCATCTTGACGCTCGGCACCGGCGTTCTGTGCGGGATGTGGAACGGCTTTCTGGTCGCGGTCCTCGACATCCAGCCGATCATCGCGACGCTGATCTTGATGGTCGCGGGCCGCGGCATCGCGCTGTTGATCGACGAGGGCCTGATCGTCACCTTCCGCAGCGACTTCTTTTCGGCGATCAGCACCGGCCAGTTCCTCACTGTGCCGTCGCGCATCATCGTCGCCGCCGGCACTTTCCTCGCGCTATGGCTGGTGCTGCGGCGCACCGCGCTCGGCTTGTTCGTCGAATCGGTGGGCGCCAATTCCGCCGCGGCGAACCTTACCGGCATCAACGCCAGACTGGTCAAGATCGGCGCCTACACGCTCTCCGGGCTGTGCTCGGGCATCGCGGGAATGCTGATCTGCGGCGATATCCGCGGTTCGGACAGCAACAACGCCGGCCTGTTCATGGAGCTGGACGCGATCCTTGCGGTGGTGATCGGCGGCGGTTCGCTGGTGGGCGGCCGCTTCTATCTCGGACTGACCATCATCGGCGTCCTCGTCATCCAAGGCTTGACCACCTCGATTCTGGTGAGCCCGCTGCCGTTCCAATTCACCATGGTCGTCAAGGGAGTGGTCGTGTTGATCGTGCTGCTGTTGCAGTCGCGCCGGCTCCGCGAGAGCATCGTCGGCCTATTCCTGAGGAAGACGTCATGAAGGACAGATATCTCCCGCTGCTCGCGACGGTCACCGTCTTTGTGCTCGTCTTCGCTGTCGGCGCCGTCAATTTCAACCACTTCCTGACGTGGAACAACGTCGGGTCCATGCTGACCGACAACGCGTTCATCATCATCGCGGCGATCGGCGAGACTTTCGTCATCATTTCCGGCGGCATCGACCTCTCGGTCGGCTCGATGATCGGCTTCGTCGGCGTCGTGATGGCGCATCTCGACGTAATGGGCTGGCATCCCTTGGCGTCGGGGGCGATGCTGATCGCGTTCGGCATCGCGTTCGGCGCGTTTCAGGGCATCGTCATCGATTTTTGCGAGATCCAGCCCTTCATCATCACCCTCGCCGGCTTGTTTCTTCTGCGCGGCGCCTGCTTCCTGGTCAGCCTCGAATCGGTCCCCGTCAAGCATCCCTTCGTCGGCGACTTCGCCGACTGGCACTTCGACCTCGGCGGCGGCGGCGACCTGTCGACTCTCGCCATTGTGATGCTGGTGGTGTTCGCCGCCGGCGTCGTCTTCGGGTACTTGACCCGCCTCGGCGCCAATGTCGACGCGAAGGGCGGCGATCTGCCGTCGGCGAAGTTGATGGGCGTGCCGATCCGCAGCCCCACGATCATGATCTATGCGCGGGCGGTTTTCTACAGCGTCCTGGGCGGCTTGGCCTACGGCCTCTGCACCCTCGGCCCGTCGGGCGGTCGACTTTCGAGTTCGGCCATGGTGATGCTGGTAGTGCTCGTCGCCGGCATCCTCATCGCGCACTTTACTCGCTTCGGCACCAACGTTTACGCCATCGGCGGCGACCTGGCGTCGGCGAAGTTGATGGGCGTGCCGATCCGCCGCACCACCGTCAAGATCTATGCGCTGGCGGGGTTCTACAACGCCCTGGGCGGCGTAGTTTACGCCCTCTACACCGGTTCGGGATATCCCCTGGCCGGGCTCGGCGACGAGCTCATCGCGATCGCCGCGGTGGTGCTCGGGGGGACGTTGCTGACCGGCGGCGTCGGCTTGGTGTTCGGCACCTTGTTCGGCGGATTGATCCAGGGGCTCATCACCACGCTGGTCAACTTCCAGGGCACGCTGACGAGTTGGTGGGCGACGATCTTCGTCGGCGTGCTGCTGTTCGTCTTCATTGTTGCGCAGCGGACGATCATGACCTCGTTCATGGCCCGACGCGCCATATAGGAGGCCGAGATCGTGCAGCGATGGATGGCTTCGGCGCCGCTCGGCCTCGGCGGCGCCAAGACCTTCGTCGCCGTTGTGGCGCAAAGGGCGATGGCGAAAGTGACGAGAGCGGGGATGTCCATGGCTTGAGCGCTGTTCCTGGAGCGAGGCATTGGTTGACACGACACTCGACAGGCGCCGTGCGGCGACGGCGCCGAAAGCCAAGACGAGCGTCCGCGACGAAGAGACCGACTTCGCCCACGGCGGGCTCGCGCATAAGCGCAACGCCAGCGATTCGTTAGCGGCGACGCTCGGCCGCGAAATCATCGTTGGGCTTCATCCGCCGGGATCGCGGCTGCCGACCGAAGCGCGCCTGCTGGGGCGCTTCGCCGTCTCGCGCCCCACCTTGAGAGAGGCCTTCCGTGCGCTCGAGGCCAAGGGGCTGATCGTCTCTCGGCAGAAGGTCGGCACTCTGGTCCGTCCCAAGTCGGATTGGAACATGCTCGATTCCGACTTCCTCGCCTGGCACATGCGCGCCTCGCCGACGCAGGATTTCGTCAACGATCTCTTTCAGCTCAGACAGATATTCGAGCCGCACGCCTCGTATTTCGCCGCACTGTCGCGCGACGCGGCGGCGCTGAAACGGATGAGCGCGGCGTTCGCCGATATGGAGCGGTTCAAGAACGGCGGCGGCGGCCTGGTCGGCGCCGACGTGCGCTTCCACACCGAGATTCTCGATGCGACCGGCAACCGGCTGATCCGAGCGCTTGGCGGCCTGATCAAGACGGCGCTGGTCGGCACGTTCAGGATGGGCTGGCGGGGCGCGACGATCAAGGAGGCGCGGCTCAACCAGCACCGCGCCGTTCTCGAAGCCATCGCCGCCCGGCAGCCCGAACAGGCGCAGGCGTGCATGGCCGAGTTGATCCGGGACTCGGCCGCGGACGTCCGTCGGGCGTTGGAAGAGGATAGGCGGCCCTCGGGTCGCCCAGCGAAGCGCGCAAAGGAGACGCGTCAAACGTGACGGGCGACGGGCCGGCGCGCCGCGCGGCGGCGCTCTCGGCTCGTTTGGTTGCTCGCCCTTCGGCCGCCCGTGCTAAGATGTCGCCATGTCGCCATCGCTGGCCGCCCTGCTGATCGTCTGTAGCCTCGTCGCCGCGGCGTTCTTCGCCGGAGCCGAGACGGCGCTGACCGCCGCGTCGCGTGCGCGCTTGCACGCGTTGGAGATGGGCGGGGACAAGCGCGCGGCGCTCGTCAACAAGCTGATCGCCAAGCGCGGGCGCCTGATCAGCGCGATGCTGCTCGGCGGCCAACTGGTCACGGTCGCCGCCTCGGCTCTGACCACCGGCGCGCTGATCGCGGCGGTCGGCGACCGCGGGGTGGTCTACGCCACCATCATCATGACCGCGCTGATCGTGATCTTCGGGGAGGTTCTGCCCAAGAGCATCGCCATCGCCTATCCCGATCGGACCTCGCTGCTGATCGCGCCGGCGGTCTCCTTCTTCGTCACCGTATTCGGTCCCGTGGTGAGCGCCGTCGAGGCGCTGGTGCGCGGTCTGCTGCGCCTCTGCGGCGTCAGTCTGGCGGCGCCGGCGCCGAGCGTTTCCGGTTACGACGAATTGCGCGGCGCGGTCGACATCTTGCATCGCGAGGGCGGGGTCGCGCGCGACGAGCGCGACATGTTCGGCGGCCTGCTCGAATTGTCGGAGATCCCGGTTTCCGATGTGATGGTTCACCGCACTAAGATGCGCACCATCGACGCCGACTTGCCCCCCGACGAACTGGTGCGCGAGGCGCTCGCTTCGCCTTACACCCGCATGCCGCTGTGGCGCGGCGACCCCGACAACATCATCGGCATGCTGCACGTCAAGGATCTGTTTCGCGCCTTCGCGGCGGCGGGCGGCGACGCGAGCCGGGTCAACGCGGCCGAGATCGCGCTGGAGCCGTGGTTCGTTCCCGAGGCGACGACGCTGCGCGATCAGTTGCAGGCGTTCCTGCGCCGCAAGACCCATTCGGCGTTGGTCGTCGACGAATACGGGGTGGTGCTCGGCCTGCTGACGCTTGAGGACATCATCGAGGAGATCGTCGGCGACATCAAGGACGAGCACGACGCCCTCGCGCAAGGCCTGCGCCAGCAGCGCGACGGTTCGGTCATCGTCGACGGTTCGGTGACCATCCGCGACCTCAACCGCGCCATGGACTGGAACCTGCCGGACGAGGAAGCGGCGACCATCGCGGGGCTGGTCATCCACGAGGCGCGCGCGATCCCCGAGCCGAAGCAGACGTTCAGCTTCCATGGTTTTCGCTTCGAAGTGCTGCGCAAGCAGCGCAACCGTATCGCCGCGCTGCGGATCGCGCCTCTCGCGCCGCGCCGATCGCGCGCCGCCAAAGCGACGAGCGTCGAGCGGCCTGCCGAGGAGGCTTGAAGCGCGGCCGAACCGCTCGCGTTGCCCTCGCCGCGCGTCTCCCGTATATAGACGCGCATGGCGCGTGGCGCGCCGAGGCGAAGTCTCATGTCCTGGAACAATCAAGGCGGCGGTCCCTGGCGGCCGCCGGGGCAGGGGCCGTGGGGCCAAGGGCCGGGCGGTTCGCCCCCGCCTACCGACCTCGAGGAATGGCTGCGCCGGCTGCAAGAGGGGCTGCGCGGCGTCGTTCCGGGCGGCGGCGGCGGCTTGAGCGGCTTCGGCATGCGCGGCGTCGTCTTGCTCGCGCTCGTCGTCTTGCTGATCTGGTTCGCGCTGGGCTCGTTCTATTCCGTGCAACCCAACGAGGTCGGCATCAATCTGGTTTTCGGCCGCTACACCGGCAAGACCGGGGCCGGCCTCAACACCAACTGGCCGTGGCCGGTGGGATCGGTGATCAAGGTTCCCGTCTGGGATCAGCAGATCACCGAGGTCGGTTATCGCGGCGACGCCAATAGCGCCGACAATCTCGCCGAAAGCTTGATGCTGACCGGCGACCAGAACATCGTCGACGTCCATTTCCGCGTGATCTGGCAGATCGACTCGGCGCGCCCGGAGGATTTCGTCTTCAACATTCTCTATCCCAAGGAGACGGTCAAAGCCGTCGCCGAGAGCGTCATGCGCGAAGTCGTCGGCCAGAAGTCCATTGATGGCGTCCTCACCACCGACCGCACGTCGATGGAGCCCGACGTGCAAAAGCGCATGCAATCTGTGCTCAACGACTATCACGCCGGGGTGCTCGTGCTGCAGGTGCAGTTGCAGTCGGTCGACGTGCCTGCGCAGGTCGTTTCGGCCTATCGCGACCTCACCGCAGCGCCGCAGGACAAGCAGCGCGCCATCAACGACGCCTACACCTACGCTAACCGAGTCGTTCCCGAGGCGAAAGGCGCGGCGTCGCGCATCGTCAACGACGCGGAAGCCTACCGGCAGCAGACGATCCTCGAAGCGCAGGGCCAGACGGCGCGCTACAACCAGATCTACGCGCAGTACAAGAACGCGCCGGGCGTCACCCGCGAGCGCATGTATTTGGAGACGATCGAGCGCGTGCTCGCCCCGATGAACAAGACGATCCTAGACGCCAGCGGCGCCAGCGCGCCGGTGCCCTATATCGCGCTCGAACCGCTGCAAGAAAAACCGGCGGGAGCAACGAAATGAGAAATCCCCTCGGCGGCTTTGCGCTCCTGGCCATCATCGTCGTCGCGATCGTCGTGGCCAGCTACACCTTCTTCACCGTCGATCCGACCGAACAGGCGCTGGTGCTGCGCTTCGGTCAGCCGGTGCGCGATCTGATCGGCGCGCCGGGGCTCTACGCCAGAGTCCCGTTCATCGACGCCGTGGTCTACATCGACAAACGCATTCTCGCGCTCGACAACCCGCGTCAGGAAGTGCTGGTCGCCGAGAACTTGAGGCTCGACGTCGACGCCTTCGTGCGCTACCGCATCGCCGAACCGCTCAGGTTCTACCAGTCGGTGCTGAATGTGCAGGGCGCCAACGTCCAGCTGAGTGGCATGCTGAACTCGGCGTTGCGCAATACGCTCTCCGACGCTTCCGTCGTCGACATCGTGCGTAATAAACGCGACGCGCTGATGGCCGCCATCCGCGACTTGGTGAAGAAGGGCGCGGAGCGCTTCGGCATCGAAGTCGTCGATGTCCGCATCAAGCGCGCCGACCTCGTCGCCGAGAATTCGGAAGCGGTGTTCCGCAGCATGCAAGCCGAGCGCCAGTTGCGCGCCGCCAAGATCCGCGCGGAGGGCGTTCAGGAGAGCCAGCGCATCACCTCCGAAGCCGACCGCGACGTCATCGTCGTGAAAGCCCAGGCGACGCAGCAGTCCGAACAGATCCGTGGCGCGGGCGACGGCGAGCGCAATCGCATTTTCGCCGAGGCGTATGGCAAGGATCCCGAGTTTTTCGCCTTCTATCGCTCGATGCTGGCCTACGAGGCGGGGTTCAAGGGGGAAACGCGGGCAGTTCTCAGCCCGAGGTCGGATTTCTTCCGCTATTTCTCGACGCCGAACCCCGCTCCGGCGACGGCGGCGGGCGAGGCTCCGGCGAACCCGCCCGCGACGAAGTGAAGTGCGCGACTTCGGCGCGGCGATCGGCCTCGTATTCGCAATCGAGGGCCTGCTGCTGACGGGGTTCACCGAGGCGATGCGAAAGCGCATGGCCGAAGCCGCGCGGCAGAACCCTCGTCGCCTGCGCGGCGTCGGCCTCGCCGCGGCGCTGTTCGGGGTCGCCATCGTCTGGGCGGCGCGAACGCTGCTTTGAGGCTTCGCCGGCGAGCCGCGTCGCCGCGCAACGGACACGATTGCCGGGCAAGGTTGGTCTGTTCGGGCCGCCGGGGCCGAACAATCAAGGGAGAGGACACTATGCGTTGTGACCACGTCAAAGCGACGACCCGTTTGCGCCGCTTCGGCCGCGCCGCGCTGGTCTCGAGCGTCGCGGCGATGGCGATCGGAGCGCTGGGCCTCGTTGCGCCGTCCGCGCCCGCGTTCGCGCAGGCGCGCCCGACGAATCTGGCCGACCTCGTCGACAGCGTCGCCGAGGCGGTGGTCAACATTTCGGCGACGCAGACCGTCGAAGAGAAGGGCGGCGAGGCGATGCCCGAATTGCCCAAGGGCGGCCCCCTCGACGACATGTTCGAGCAGTTCTTCAGGAACCACGGCTTCAATAACGGTGCGCCGCATCCCCACAAGACGTCTTCGCTGGGGTCGGGCTTCGTCATCGATCCGAGCGGCGTCGTCATCACCAACAATCACGTCATCGGCGAGGCCAACGACATCGTGGTGATCTTCACCGACGGACGCAAATTGAAGGCCAAGATCGTCGGCAAGGACGCCAAGGTCGACGTCGCCGTGCTCAAGGTCGACAGCGACAAGCCGTTGAAGACGGTCAAGTTCGGCGACAGCGACAAAATGCGCGTCGGCGACGGCGTGATGGCGGTGGGCAATCCGTTCGGCCTGGGCGAAACCGTGACCGCGGGCATCGTTTCCGCGCGCAACCGCAACATCGACAGCGGCCCTTACGACGATTTCCTGCAGACCGACGCCTCGATCAACAAGGGCAATTCGGGCGGCCCGCTGTTCAACATGCAGGGCGAAGTGATCGGCATCAACACCGCGATTCTCTCGCCGTCGGGCGGCTCGATCGGCATCGGCTTCGCCACCCCCTCGGCGAGCGTCGCGCCAGTGATTGATCAGCTGGAGAAATATGGCGAGACGCGCCGCGGCTGGCTCGGCGTGCGCATTCAGCCGGTCGACGAGGGAATCGCAGAAAGCCTGGGGCTCGGCAGCGCGCGCGGCGCGCTGATCGCCGGGGTCGACGAGCACGGCCCGGGCAAGCCCGCCGGCCTGGCGGCGGGCGACGTGATCGTCAAGTTCGACGGCAGAGATGTCAAGGAATCGCGGGATTTGCCGCGCATGGTCGCCGCCCTGCCGGTCGGCAAGCAGGTCGAGGTGGTTGTCGTGCGCAAGGGTCAGGAGCTGACCAAGACGGTGACCCTCGGCCGCCTCGAGGACGGCGAAAAGGCGATGGCGCAGGCCGCCGAGGAGTCGCGCGGCGCCCCCGACGCCCAGTCGAACGCCAGCGCGCTCGGCATGGCGCTGTCGGCGATCGACGACCAAACGCGCAGAACCTTCAAGATCAAGGACGGCGTGAAGGGCGTCGTCGTTTCCGCCGTCGAGCCGAATTCCGCCGCAGCCGAAAAGGGCCTGCGCGCCGGCGACGTGATCGAGGAGGTCAATCAGCAGGCGGTCGAGAAGCCCGCCGACGTGTCCCAGTCGATCGACGCGCTCGAGAAAGCGGGCAAGAAATCGGCGCTGCTGCTGGTCTCCAACGGCGCCGGCGACGTCCGCTTCGTCGCGCTGGCGCTGAACTGACGCGGGGCGAGCCCCTTCTCCCCTTGCGGGAGAAGGCAGCCGGCGGAGCCGGCCGGACGAGGGGTCGCGTCGTAAGGCGCGCCCGCCGGCGTAGCCTCGATTCCGTGAACACTTGCGGAGTGTGAACAAGCGAGGTCTTGCTGAGAGCTGCGCAACGCGGCTGACGGCGCAACCCCTCATCCGCAGTCGCCGTCGCGATGACGCTTTCCCCCGCAAGGGGGGCGGAAGGGGAGCGCCATCACGCCCGCGTCTGGCCGTCGCCGTGGACGCGGTACTTGAACGTGCACAATTGCTCGACGCCGATGGGGCCGCGCGCGTGCATGCGGCCAGTGGCGATGCCGATTTCCGCGCCGAAGCCGAATTCGCCGCCGTCGGCGAATTGCGTCGAGGCGTTGTGCAGCACGATCGCCGAATCGACCTTGGCGAGGAACTTCTCCGCCGCGGCGCGGTCCTCGGTGACGATGCAATCGGTGTGGTGCGAGCCGTAGGTCTCGATATGGTCGATCGCCGCGTCGAGGCCGTCGACTGCCTTGGCCGAGATGATCGCGTCGAGATACTCGGTGCGCCAGTCCTCCTCGCTCGCTGGCGTCACGCGCGCGTCGACCTTCCGCGTCGCCTCGTCGCCGCGCACCGCGCAGCCGGCGTCGAGCAGGGCCTTGATGAGCGGCGCGAGCATCTTCGGCGCGGCGGCGCGGTCGACCAGCAGCGTCTCGGCCGCGCCGCAGATGCCGGTGCGGCGCATCTTCGAGTTGATCAGCAGCGTGATCGCCTTGTCGAGGTCGGCGGCGCGGTCGACGTAGACGTGCACGACTCCTTCGAGGTGGGCGAACACCGGCACGCGCGCCTCGCGTTGCACGCGCGCGACCAGGCTCTTGCCGCCGCGCGGAACGATCACGTCGAGCGCGCCCCCCAACCCTTCGAGCATTTCCCCGACCGCCTCGCGCGAGGCGAAAGGCGCGCGCGAAATCGCCGCTTCGGGCAGGCCGGCTTCGGCGAGGCCGGCGACGAGGCAGGCGTGGATCGCCGCCGAGGAATGGAAACTGTCGGAGCCGCCGCGCAGCACGGCCGCGTTGCCGCTCTTCAGGCACAGCGCGCCGGCGTCGGCGGTGACGTTCGGCCGGCTCTCGTAGATCACGCCGACGACGCCGAGCGGCGTCGCCACCCGTTCGATTGTGAGGCCGTTCGGCCGTTGGAAAGTCGCCAACACGCGCCCGACCGGATCGGGCAGGGCGGCCACCTCCTCGAGCCCGCGCGCCATGTGCTCGATGCGCTTGGGATCGAGCGCGAGCCGATCGAGCAAGGCGGGCCCGAGGCGCTTGGCGCGCGCCTCGGCGAGGTCGCGCGCATTGGCCGCGAGGATTTCGGCGCCGCGCTCACGCAGGATTCTCGCAGCGGCGCGAATCGTTTCGTTCTTGGCTTCGGCGGGCGCGTTGGCGAGCGTGCGCGCCGCCGCGCGCGCCTTGGCGCCAATCGCGCGCATCGCGGCGCGGATCTCTTCGGCGGAGGCGTCTTGGGCGAGTTCGCCCGAACTGAGGGTGTTGGTCATGAATTCCGGCGCGGCTCGATGCTGTCGCGCTCCTCGCATAGCACCATGTCGCCTCGGCTCAAACCCGCCGCCCTCGCTCCCTCTCCCGCCAGGGGGAAGGAGCGGGCGTCCCCTCACGCCTTGGCGTCGAGCCCGTAGAGCGTGTGCAGCGTGCGCACCGCCAGTTCGGTGTAGGCCTCGTCGATCAGCATCGAGAACTTGATCTCCGAGGTGGTGATGGCGCGGATGTTGATCCCCTTGTCGGCGAGCGCCTTGAAGGCGCGCGCGGCGACGCCGGGATGGCTGCGCATGCCGATGCCGATCGCGGAGATCTTGACCACGTTAGGGGCGCCGCTCAGCGCGGTAAAGCCGATCGCCTGGCGCCGCTGTTCGAGAATGGCCTTGGCGCGGTCGAATTCGGCGCTCGGCACGGTGAAGGTGATGTCGGTCGTGGTGGTGTCGTCGGATACGACCTGGATGATCATGTCGACGTTGACGCTGGCCTCGGCGAGGGGAAGGAAGATCGCCGCCGCGACGCCGGGCTTGTCGGCCACCTTGCGCAGAGTGATCTGCGCTTCGTCGCGCGAAAAGGCGATGCCGGTGACGACCTGCTGTTCCACGATGTCCTCCTCCTCGCAAACCAGGGTGCCGAGCTTCGGATCGGCCGGATCGTCGAACGACGAGCGCACGTAGAGCTTGACCCGGTGCACCAGCGCCATTTCGACCGAGCGCACCTGCAACACCTTGGCGCCGAGCGAGGCCATCTCCAGCATTTCCTCGAACGACACCCGGTCGAGCCGGCGCGCTTTGTGGACGACGCGCGGATCGCTGGTGTAGACGCCGTCGACGTCGGTGTAGATGTCGCAGCGGTCGGCGCCGAGCGCCGCGGCGAGCGCCACCGCCGACGTGTCGGAGCCGCCGCGCCCGAGCGTCGTCACCCGACCGCTCGGCGCGTGAACGCCCTGGAAGCCGGCGACGACCGCGATCTGCTTCTGCGCGAAGCCTTCGACGATCGCCTTGCCGTCGATGCGCTCGATGCGCGCCGCGCCGTGCGCGTCGTCGGTGGTCAGCGGCATTTGCCAGCCCTGCCACGAGCGCGCGTTCAGCCCCATCGCCTGCAGCACGATCGCCAGCAGGCCGGCGGTGACCAGTTCGCCCGAGGCGACCACCGCGTCGTATTCGGCGGCGTCATAGATCGGCGCCGCCTCGCGGCACCAAGCGACCAGCTCGTTGGTCTTGCCCGCCATCGCTGAGACCACCACCGCGACCTCATGACCCGCGTCGACCTCGCGTTTGACGTGACGCGCGACGTTGCGGATGCGCTCGACGTTGGCGACCGAGGTGCCGCCAAACTTCATAACCAAACGCGCCATGAGGATTCCAGGAGCGGAAAGGGCAGGGGACGGCTCGCGCCGCCACTGAGGCGCGCGTATAAAGGCGCTTCCGGAGGCGGTCAACGCCCAGGCGCGAACCACTTCCCCCCTTGCGGGGGGAAGGTGGCCGGCGGAGCCGGCCGGATGAGGGGTTGTCTCAATAAGAGCCGGCTGGCCGCGACGATGCGGCGCGGCGGTCGAAGCAACCCCTCATCCGTCATCGCCGACGCGATGACACCTTCCCCCGCAAGGGGGGAAGGGGGCGCGCTCGCTGACGGCCGACGGGTTGAAAGGGTATGGGTCATGGCCGCCTCAACCGCCGATCCCAGCGTGATCCCCGGCGAAGTCGCGCGCTTCGACGCGCTGGGCGACGCGTGGTGGAATCCCGAAGGGCCGATGGCGCCGTTGCACCGCCTCAGCGCGGCGCGCATCGCCTGGCTGCGCGACGCCATCGCCGGCCATTTCGGCCGTTCGGGCGCCGGCGCGCCGCCGCTCGCGGGCCTCAGGCTCATCGACATCGGCTGTGGCGGCGGGCTGCTGTCGGAGCCGCTGTCGCGCCTCGGCGCCGAGGTTGTCGGCCTCGATCCGGCTCCGGCGGCGATCGAAGTCGCGCGCGCCCACGCCGCGGCGACGGGGGCCAAGGCCAGCTATCGCGTGGGAACCGTGGAAGACTTGGCGCGCGAGGGCGAAGCGTTCGACGCGGCGCTGGCGATGGAAGTCGTCGAGCACGTCGCCGACGTCCGCGCCTTCGTCGCGACGGCCGCCTCGCTGGTCAAGCCGGGCGGCCTCTTCGCCCTCTCGACCCTCAACCGCACCCTGAAGAGCTTCGCCCTGGCGATCGTCGGCGCCGAATACGCGCTGCGCTGGCTCGCCCCCGGCACCCACCATTGGGAGCAATTCGTCACCCCCGACGAACTGGCGGCGGCGCTGCGCGCGGCGGGCTTGCGGGAGACGGAGCGACGCGGCCTGAGCTTCGATCCGCTCAGCGGCGAGTGGCGGCTGTCGCGCGATCTGGGAGTGAATTATCTGATGGCGGCGAGGAAGGGGTAAAGCCGAACGGAGGTTCGATGCTCGCCAGAAAGCGCCCTATAGCCGCGGCCGATGGCCGCGCTCTTTCGGTAGGCTCGGCTTGTGCGGCATGCGTCGCTTCGCGCCGGACGCGACCGGCGGTCGCATCTGCAGCCTCAGCGCCGCGCCAATCGCCCTCACTCCCGTTTCCGCGCCTGCGCTGCATCGGTCAACCAAAACCCCTCGTCCTTGTGCAGCAGCGGCGCGCCTTGGGTCTTGGCGGCGGCGTAGGCGAAGCAGTCGCCGAGGTTGAGGCGCGCGGCGTGGCGGCCCTTGCCGAAGTGATCGTAGGCGTCGAGCGCGAATTCGAGTTCCCTCTCGCCCAAGGGGACGATGATCGCGTTGGCGGCGGCGAGAAACTCGGCGACCTTGCGCCGCGCTTCGGGGATCGACAGCGCATATTCCTTGGCGAGGCCCGCCACGCTTTCCCAGACGGCGATCGGCGAAGTCAGCCGCGCGGGCGCGGCGGCGAGGGCGTCGGCGAAAGCGTCGCCTTCCCTTTCGTCGCCGAGCATGGCGATGATCGCCGAAGCGTCGAGGAACATCAGAGGCCGCCGCTGAGGTCGTCGAAAAACGCCTTGTCCGCGCGCTCGCCGGCGCGTCCGCGGGCGACGACGGCGCGGCGGATCGCGGCGACACGCTCGCGTAAGGGCTGCTCGTCGTCGAGACGGCTGAGCTCGGCGCCGACCGCCAGCCGCACCGCTTCGGTCAGGCCGACGCCTTTCCTCTTCGCCAGCGCGCGCACCAGCTTGTCGGTCGCCGCGTCACGAATGCTGAGGGTCATGACCGGCGCCGCCTTGGAGAATGTGATCCATACGCAATGACGATATCATCATTACGGTCATACAACAAGGTTGAGATATCGGGCAGGCGAACTGCCGACGGCGCGGCAGGTCGGCGGAGGAGGGGCGGCTTGGCGCCGCGACCATTGGTCGCGCTCGTTCGGCCGCTTCGGCGTCGGCGGAATGAAGCGCTTCGCCTAGGACGCGCTCAACGAGCGCGTCTACAGCGGCGGCGACGCGGACGGCGATTCCAATCGAGCGATCGGCGAGAAACACGCTTCTTCATCTGCTCCACCAATTGCCCGATGCGGCCATTCTGGCTCTCGTCGTGATCGTGGTCGCGGGAATTACGATGGCGGCGCCGCATGTCGGTCGGCGCGTCTTGCGCTAGGCGAACAACGACGAACGCGACGAAGCCGCCTTCGACGGATTCAAGATGGTCATGTCGATGGCCGCCATCGTGCTGGCGTTTTGCGTGGCGCTGGCGAACAACAATCTCCGCGAGGTCGACGCGACGGTCGCCAGGGAGGCCGCGGCGATATCGATCACCGATCGCGCGCTGCTGCGATTCGGCAAGCCGGAAGCGATCGCGCTGCGGTCGGCTCTGGCCGACGGCGCCGCCGTCGTCGACGAATGGCCGTCGCTGGCGCGCCGCGAAAGAAGCAAGGCCGCGGACGCCGCCTACACCGCGTTGTCGAAGAAGCCCCGCGCCATCGCGCCGGACGATACGTGAAAAAAGGCGATGCGCCACGAGCTGCTCAGGGACCTCGACGACGCCGCACGGTCGGCGTCGGAGCGCCGGCGGTCGCGCTTCTGCTGGCCCTCGTCATCATCGTCGACGCGCCGTTCGAGGGCGAAACCAGCGTATCCCCACCGCCATCGAAAACGGCCTGGCGAGGAACGCGCATCGCAACGAATGGTCAAACTCCAACGCTTGGCGCCCGCGGCGGGAAGCAACGAATCGAATTCACGCAAGAATCACGCCGGCCTTGGGGTCGAGGACGCCTTCGGCGCCGCCCAGCGCGCGGGCGACGCCGAAGGCAAGCGCCTCACCGACGGCAAATCATCTCCCCATTGGGCGCGCGAACGGCGGGATGGCCCGTGTGTCTCAGGCACCAGGCTTGATCTTGACCGCCCCAGACGCATTGGCCCGCCCAATTGCGATGGAAGTTCGGACCGCAGCCGCCTAACGCGAACGCCGGCGTAACGGCCGATGATACGGCGGCGGAAATAATCACGACTCCGAGCAGCGCGGCCGAAAGCTTTTTCATGAGAACCTCCACTTGACCCGCGCTTGCCGAGCCGAACCTCGGCAAGCGACGTTCAGCACGTTTTTTTCCCGCTGAACAGAGTTGCTCAGCGATTCGACTTTTCGGCCCGACAACCTGAACCGGGCATGAACCCCGCCTCCGTCGGCGGACCCGCCTCCGGCCCCGGCGCGGCCCGCCGCGACGCGGCGGGCCAACGCGCGTCAAGGCGACGAGGAGCGTCGCCGCCACTCGTCCAAACCAAACGCTTGTCGCCCGACCCGGTTCATCGCCTCAGCGGTCGAAAGCAGTCGTGGACGGGCGCCGGCAAACTTCCCCTTTCGCGAAGTCCGGTCTTCTCGATATCGGTCAAGCAGGGAACCAAGCGTCAGAATCGATCCACGACAGCCTGTCGCCTCGACCTTCTCCGCCCGGTCTGCGCTTCACGCGCCCTGCGCCGGCGAAGCGCGGCGGCGTTCGATCAACGCGACGATGCGCGGATCGGTGAAATCGGCGACGGCGATTTCGGCGCCCGCGCCGACGAGCGTCGCGGCGTCGAGATTCGTCGTCAGCCCGACGACCGCGAGGCCGGCGCCGCGCGCGGCTCGCAGGCCCGAAAGCGAATCCTCGAAGGCGAGCGAACGCGCGGCGTCGGCGCCGAGGCGCCGCAGCGCCATCCGATACGGCAACGGATCGGGCTTGGCCCGCTCGACGTCGCCGCCGACGACGCGAACCGGTAGGCGCGCGGCGAGGCCGAGCGCGTCGAGCGCTTTGTCGACGTTGGCGCGCGGCGCATTGGTCACCACCGCGCAGCCGAATTCGTTGGCTTCGGCGTAGTCGAGCAGCGCGCCGACGCCGGCGATCGGCTCGATGGCGCCGAGATGGTCGCGATAGCTCGCCTCCTTGGCCTCGAGCGTCGCCGCCTGTTCGGCGGGCGTCAGGTCGGGCAGGAACGCGCGCGCGATCGCCGCGTTGTCAAAGCCGAGGATGCGCGCGTCGTACTCTTCTTTGCCGAGTCGGATTCCGTACGCGGCGAAGACGCGCTGGAAAGCGCGCAAATGTCCGGCGTCGCTGTCGACCAGCGTGCCGTCGAGATCGAAGAGAAGGGCTGATTTCACGCCGACCTTTTCCCATCGTCGCGCCGATTTGCCAAGCGGCGAATTCCGCGTCGCCGTCGGCGCCGGCGAGTTCGGGCGTCTGGCTGCCCGCATACGCGATCGCCGGGATGGCCCGCCGCGGATTTCGGTGCCGGCGGTCTCGCGCGGCGACGCTTGATTCGCGGCGGCGAACGGGACAGCATCCGGCGACGCCTCTCAGGCTGCGGTCAAGACCGCCTGCACAAAAGGGAGGGGCGTTGGCGATCGGGGGCGGCGACATGATCCTCATTTCCGGCGAAGCGCTGGTCGACCTCATTCCCGATCCCGATCGGGACGGCCGCTACGACGCGGCGCGCGGCGGCTCGCCGTACAACGTCGCGATCGGGCTCGGACGGCTCGGCGCGCCGACCGCGTTCGTGTCGCGAATTTCCACCGACGCCAACGGCGACGACCTCGTCGCGGCGCTGGCGCGGGACGGCGTCGATCTCTCCCTCGTCGCCCGCGATCCTCGGCCGACGCCGCTCGCTTTCGTCACGCGCGGCACGGCGCAATCGGGGTCGCGCTATTCCTTCTATCTCGAGGCGACCGCGTTCGACGGCCGCTGGCCGTTCCCGACCGCCTGGCCCGAGGGCGCCCGGCATCTGCACGTCGGCTCGCTTTCCGCCCTCGATTCGCGCCACGGCGAGAGCGTCGTCGCGGCGCTGCGCCTGGCGCGCGCGCGAGCGACGACCAGCTTCGACCCCAACATCCGCCCGCTGGCGACGCCGGATCGCGAGCGCGTCGTCGCGCTGGTCGAGCGCCAGGCCTCGCTTTCCAGCGTCGTCAAGGCGAGCGGAGAAGATCTCGAATGGCTCTATCCCGGCCGCGCGATCGAGGAAGCGCTCGGCCGTTGGGCGCGGTTCGGACCGAGCTTTTGCGTGGCGACCCTCGGCGATCGCGGCGCCGTCGCGTTTCTCGGCGATCGGCGTTTGAACGTCCCGGCGCCACGGATCGACGTCGTCGACACGATTGGCGCGGGCGACAGTTTCATGTCGGCGCTGCTCGCGGCGATGGATCGCGACGGCGCGCTCGGGCCGAGCGCCCCGACGCCGAACGCCGACCGGCTCGCGGCATGGCTCGCCTTCGCCGTGGCGGCCTCGGCGATCACCTGCACGCGCAAGGGCTCCGATCCGCCGACGCGCGCGGAGACGCTGGAATATCAGAAGGGCTGAATATTCTTCATTGAACCAAGGGCGAAGACGACGCGCATTGCGAATGAGCGACGACGAAGCTACAAAGCCGTCGGCGAACCGCAACCGGACAAGCACCGATGGCTTCGATCGAATCGACCTCGACCCCTCCGCCCGCCCGCCCGTTGTCGCCGCACCTGGGCATCTATCGCTTCACCTTGACGATGGCGATGTCGATCGCCCATCGCATCACCGGCGCAGGGCTCTACGTCGGCGTGCTGCTGCTGGCGTGGTTTCTCGTCGCGACGTCGCTGAACGCGTCCGCCTTTTCGGTCTTCGCCGCCTTCATCCAATCGATTTTCGGCCAGCTCGTGCTGTTCGGGTTCACTTGGGCGCTGTTTCATCACATGCTCGGCGGCGTTCGCCACTTCATCTGGGACGCCGGCCGGGGACTGGACCATCCCGAGCGCGAGCAATTGACCCAGGCGACAGCGATCGGCGGGTTCGCGTTGACGCTCGGCGTCTGGGCCGTCGGCTACGTCGTTCGGTGAGGGAGCGCGGAACATGGCGAAAGACGGCAAGACCTTGCGAACGCCACTGAGCCGCGTTCGCCATCTCGGTTCGGCGCGCCTGGGGACATACGAGCATTGGCTCCAGCGCGCGACCGCCGCGGCGCTCGTCCCCCTCACAATCGGTTTCGTCTGGCTGACTCTGACTCTGCTGCATAGGGATTACAATGGCGCTCGCGCCCAACTGAGCAAACCGCTGCCGGCGATCCTGCTCCTGCTCTTTGTGGCGGTCGGCGTCCGGCACATGCAGATCGGCATGCGCTCGATCATCCTCGACTACGTGCAGGGCCGCGCCCGCGATTGGGCGCTGATCGCCAACGCTTTCTTCGCCGCGGCGTTGGGCCTGACCTGCCTGTACGCCGTGCTGCGCATCGGCTTCGTCTGAAATCCTCGATAGGGCTCAAAGCGAATGGCGACCAACGGCTCCAACGGCGCAAGCGCCCCCGCGCTCGGGCAAAGGGCCTACCCGATCACCGACCACGCTTTCGACGTCGTCGTGGTCGGCGCGGGCGGTGCGGGCCTGCGCGCGAGCGTCGGCTGCGCGCAGGCGGGGCTGCGCGTCGCGTGCGTCTCCAAGGTGTTCCCGACCCGCTCGCACACCGTGGCCGCGCAAGGCGGCATTTCCGCCGCGCTCGGCAATATGGGGCCGGACGACTGGCGTTGGCACATGTACGACACCGTCAAGGGCTCGGACTGGCTCGGCGATCAGGACGCGATCGAATATCTGTGCCGCAACGCGTCCGCCGCCGTCTACGAACTCGAACATTGGGGCGTGCCGTTTTCGCGCACCGAGTCGGGCGCGATCTACCAGCGTCCATTCGGCGGCATGACGACGGAATACGGCAAGGGGGTCGCGCAACGCACCTGCGCCGCCGCCGACCGCACCGGGCACGCGATGCTGCACACGCTCTACGGCCAGGCCCTGAAAGCCCGTTGCGAATTCTTCATCGAGTATTTCGCCATCGATCTGATCCGCGACGCCGAGGGAAGAGTGCGCGGCCTCGTCTGCCTGAAGATGGACGACGGAACGATCCACCGCTTCCGCGCGCCGATGACGGTTCTCGCCACCGGCGGCTATGGCCGCGCCTACTTCTCGGCGACCTCGGCGCACACCTGCACCGGCGACGGCAACGCGATGGCGCTGCGGGCCGGCGTCGCGCTGCAGGACATGGAGTTCGTGCAGTTCCACCCCACCGGCATCTACGGCGCCGGCTGCCTCATCACCGAGGGCGCGCGCGGCGAGGGCGGCTATCTCGTCAATTCCGAGGGTGAGCGCTTCATGGAGCGCTATGCGCCGTCGGCCAAGGATCTCGCCTCGCGCGACGTGGTCAGCCGCGCGATGACCGTGGAGATTCGCGAAGGCCGCGGCGTCGGCGCGCTCAAGGACCACATCTATCTGCACCTCGACCATCTCGACCCCAAGGTGCTGCATGAGCGGCTGCCCGGCATCTCCGAGAGCGCGCGCATCTTCTCCGGCGTCGACGTGACCAAGGAGCCGATCCCGGTGCTGCCGACCGTGCATTACAACATGGGCGGCGTCCCGACGAATTATCACGGCGAGGTCCTGACCAAGGTCGGCGCCGATCCGGATTCGATCGTGCCGGGACTGATGGCGCTCGGCGAGGCGGCCTGCGTTTCGGTGCATGGCGCCAACCGGCTCGGCTCCAATTCGCTGATCGACCTCGTGGTGTTCGGCCGCGCCGCCGGAGAGCGCGCCGCCGAGCTCGTCAAGCCGGGCGAGCGGCAGCCCGATCTGCCCAGGGACAGCGCCGAACCCGCGCTCGCGCGCCTCGACCGTTTCCGCCACGCCAGCGGGGCGACGCCGACGGCGACGCTTCGCCTGAACATGCAGCGCGTGATGCAGAGCCATTGCGCGGTGTTCCGCACCGGCGAAACGCTGGACGAGGGCAAAGCGATGATCCGCGAGGCTTGGCGCGCCGGCGCCGACGCGCACGTCAGCGACCGCTCGCTGATCTGGAATTCCGATCTCATCGAGACGCTGGAATACGACAATCTCATCGTCCAGGCCGTAGTCACGATGGAGAGCGCCGCCAATCGCCGGGAAAGCCGCGGCGCCCACGCGCGCGAGGATTATCCCGACCGCGACGACGCCAACTGGATGAAGCACACGCTCGCCTGGATCGACGGCGACGCCCACGCCGTGATCCTCGATTACCGGCCGGTGCACGCCTACACCATGACCAACGACGTCGCCTACGTCGAACCGAAGGCGCGGGTGTACTGAAGGCGCGGCTCAGGAATGCACGGATAGGAAACCATGGTCCAAATCAACCTGCCGAAGAACTCCCGCCCGACGCCGGGTAAGACTTGGCCGAGGCCGGCGAACGCCAGCCGCGTGACCGAGTTCCACATCTATCGTTGGAACCCGGAAGACGGCGTCAACCCGCGCATCGACGCGTACGCGGTCGACCGCGACGATTGCGGCCCGATGGTGCTCGACGCGCTCATCTGGATCAAGTCCAAGGTCGATCCGACGCTGACCTTCCGCCGCTCCTGCCGCGAGGGCGTTTGCGGCTCCTGCGCGATGAACATCGATGGCGTCAACACGCTCGCTTGCACCTGTGACATCGACAAGATCGAAGGCGCGGTGAAAATCTATCCGCTGCCGCACTTGGAGGTGATCAAGGATCTCGTTCCCGACCTGACCCACTTCTACGCCCAGCACGCCTCGATCGAGCCGTGGCTGAAGACGACGACGCCGACGCCGGAAAAGGAATGGCTGCAAACGCCCGAAGAGCGCGCCGATCTCGATGGACTTTACGAGTGCATTCTCTGCGCGTCGTGTTCGACTGCCTGCCCGAGCTATTGGTGGAACGGCGACCGCTATCTGGGGCCGGCGATCCTGCTGCAGGCCTATCGCTGGCTGATCGATTCGCGCGACGAGGCGACGGGCGAACGGCTCGACGATCTCGAAGACCCGTTCCGTCTCTATCGCTGCCACACGATCATGAACTGCGCCAAGACCTGCCCCAAGGACCTCAACCCCGCCAAGGCGATCGCGAAGATCAAGGCGATGATGAGCGAACGGCGGCTTTGAGGACGCCCGACGACAAACCGTCCGCGCGACTATGAGCCGATCGCTGGCAGGCTCGACCGACCCGGGAGCGAGGCGCGATTTGTCCGCCCTGGCCATTCTCGCCTTCGTCGCGATCTGCGCGGTCGAAAAGGCCTTCGCCTGTCTGGCGACCGGTTTCACCGCTGACGAGGCATACACGCTGGTCGTCGCGCGGAGTCTCGCCCTTTCCTATTTCGACCATCCGCCGCTGCACCAATGGATCGTGCACGGGTTCGTCGCGCTGTTCGGCGAGAGTCACTGGGCGCGCGCGCCGTCCTGGCTGATGTTGGTCGCCGTCAACGCGCCCTTGTTCGGCCTAACGCGGCGTCTGTTCGGCGCGCGGGCGGCGCTCTGGGCGCTGTTCGCTTTCAACGCGACGGATTATTTCCTCGTCCTGCCGGACGGGTTCATTCTGCCCGACGCGCCGTCGCTGCTGTTTCTCGCCCTAGCCGCGTGGGTTATCGCCGAAATCCTGTTCGGGCCGCCGGAACGCCAAGGGAAGGCCGGCGCGCTATGGCTGGCCGCGGGCCTGGCGCTCGGCTTCGCGGGCCTCGCCAAATATTCGGCGATCTTCGTGCCGATCGGGCTCCTCGGATTCTTCGTCGGCTCGCCGAGCCATCGCCATTGGCTCTGGGATATCCGGCCTTACGTCGCCGCCGTCGTCGCGCTCCTCATCTTCTCTCCGGCACTCCTGTGGAACTACCAAAACCATTGGGTCTCCTTCTCCTTCCAATCGAACCGGGTAGCTGCGGGCATGGTCTTGAGCGGCAACGCCTGGGCGGCGGTCGCGGAGGGACTGGGCGCGCAAATCGCCCTGCTGTCGCCATGGATTGGCGCGCCGATCGTGTTGGCCTTGGCGCGCGCGACGCGCGCCGGCGCCGATAGCGGCGAACGTTTCCTGGTCTGGCTCGCCGCGCCGCCTCTCGTTCTGTTCGCGCTGATGCCGGTGCTCGGCCAACGCGCGATTCCGCACTGGTTCAACTCCGGCTGGCTGTTCGCCTTTCCTCTCGCCGGATATTGGTTGAGCGGGCGCAGCGCCGATTGGCTCAGGACTTGGGGGCGCGCCAGCGCGGGGCTCGCAGCGGCGGTCGTCGCCCTCTATCTCGCCATTGTCATCGTCGGGCCTTTCCGGCTCCTCGGCGGCGCGCCCGGCGCGGCGCACGATCCGACGGAATCCAGCTTCGATTGGCCTGACCTCAGATCGGCCGGCGGCTGGCGCTCCCAGGGCGCTGCCCCGGACTTCGTCGTCGTCGACAACTGGCGCATTGGCGGCAAGCTCGGCGTTGCGCTGGGGCCGAAAGTCCCGATCTGCGCATTCTCGTCGGACCCGAGGGGATTCGCATTCACCTGCAATTCCGCCGCTTGGCTCGGCAAAGACGCGCTCATCGCCTTGCCCGGGGAAAGGGCGGCGAAAGCCTTGACGGAATTGGCGCGCTACTTCGAGCGGATCGATCCCGGCGAGGACGTCGCGATCGGCCGCGGAGGCGTCGCCGAACACGTCTTGACCGTGTCGCGTGCGCACAACCTGCTTCGCCCGTACCCATCGCCTTACGGTCCCGCGCGGGCGGGGGGGGGGGGGTAACCACCCGGCCAGTGGATCGGAGCGATGCGGGACGGGAAGCGGCGCGCTTAAGCCCTGCTGACGGGGCTTTTTGCCGGCTCTTCCGCGACTTCGGGTCGAATGGCGCGCGCCTGAGCGTCGAGCAGCGAGGCGGCGTAGTCGATCGCGTCGCGCGAGGCTTCGCGCAGCAGCGACAGCGGGGTCGGGCGGCGGGCCGTCAGACGGCCGGCCATCTCGTTTTCCTCGAAGGCGAGATGCATCTTGAATTTGGCGGCGAGGCGCACCATGCCGATGTTGCTCCGCTCGCAGACGAGCTCGATCGTCTCGACGCCGTGGTTGCTCGCGGCGCGTTCGATGCGCTGGAACAATTGCGCGCCGACGCCGCATCGGCGATAGGGTTCTTCGACGCTGAAGGCCGCCTCGGCGTGGATATGGCGATGGAACGGCGCCTGTTCGCTCCAGATCGCCTCGCTGGAGCGCAATTCGCCCGCCCCGCGCATGCAGCCGTCGACAAAGGCGCCGAACACCAGATCGCCCCGGCCGAAACAGCCCTCGGCGTAGCGGGCGATGAAGTCGTCCGACATGCCGCCTTCGAACCGTTCACGGCGGCTCTGTGGCTCTAGGCGCAGCAGATGACTGCGAAACGTCGGCATGTCGGCGGGCCACAGGCGGCGAATTTTCGAGGCGTGGCGCGTAGAATTCGCCATGATCACCCCCCAAAGATCAGCAAATCCCACGTCCGACCCGCCGTTCACGTTGTGCATTGCAACAAGAAACGCAAGCCCCGCCGCTGCGCCAACTTGCCGCGCCCCGCCGAGAGAGGGCTTCGCGCCGCGTTCGGGCGCGAAACGCGCGCTCGCCTCGCTGTGCGCCGAACGGGTGTATATAACATGAAGGCGGGCGAACCGGGGCGAAGGCGCCGGCTCGGCGCCCCGCCGCAACGCGCTCGCGCGTCGCGGTTTTCGTTGGCGGCTTCGAATTTCGGTCATCGTTCATTAACCGCCGGCAGGGATACAAAGTCGAGCGCGCAACGGCCGCCACAGGTCGGATTTTCGCCCGGTTCGCGGCGCAAACACCGCCCCGAGAGAAGAAAGCCGCCGGCGCCAGTCGCGATTCGTCGAAGGAAACTCCCCCATGTTGCTTGCCGCGCCCCATGCCGTTCGCACCCTGGCCGCTTCGCTCGGGGTCTGCCTCGCGCTCGCGGGCGCGAACGCCGCCGCCGAGACGGCCAAACCAGCCGACAAGAATGCGACGCCGCCCGCCGCCAAGCCGGCGCTGGTGGCGACCTACGGCGACTGGAGCGTCTTCCAGAGCCAGGCCGGCAAGAACCGAATCTGCTATGCGCTCGCCCAGCCCAAGGATCGGGCGCCAGCCGACCTCAAACGCGATCCCGGCTACGCCTTCATTTCCGAGCGACCCGCGGAAAGCGTGCGCAACGAAGTCTCGTTCATCATGGGTTTCGACGTGGCGGTCCCTGGCGACGCGGCCGAGGCCAAGGACAAGAAGGCGGCGGACGCGAAGGACAAGAAGGCGAAGGACAAGAAAGAGACGAAGACGGTCGACGTCGCGCCGACCGCGGCCATCGGCGAGGCCAGCTTCGATCTTCTGCCCAAGGGCGCCAATCTCTGGGTCAAGAACGCGGCGAAGGAGAGCGCGCTGATCGCGGAAATGCGCAAGGGCGGCAAGCTGCTGATCAAGGCCGCTTCGAAGAAGGGCCACGTCACCACCGACACCTACTCGCTCAGCGGTTTCGCCCAGGCGATCGACCGCGCGCTGAAGGAGTGCCCGAGCGGCTAGCGAACGCGGCGACTCGCCTTCTTCGCTCGCCGAACGGCCGGAGGGCGCCGTTTCCGCCTCGCCGCGTCCCTCACCGGATCTCCGGGATCGCCTCTTCGCGCGCGAGATTGCCGAAGCGCGTGAGCGCCGCCTCGAATTGCAATTCCACCGCGCCGGTGGGTCCGTGGCGTTGCTTGCCGACGATCACCTCCGCTCTGCCGTGCGCTTCCGTGATCTTGGTCTGCCAGTCGCGAAATTCTTCGGTCCCTTCGCGGGGTTTCTTGTTTTCGAGGTAGTATTCCTCGCGATAGACGAACATCACGACATCGGCGTCCTGCTCGATCGAGCCGGATTCTCTCAGGTCCGAAAGCTGCGGGCGCTTGTCGTCGCGCTGCTCGACCTGGCGCGAGAGCTGCGAAAGCGCGAGGATCGGCAGGTTCAGCTCTTTGGCGAGCGCTTTCAGGCCGGTGGTGATTTCGGTCAGCTCCTGCACGCGGTTGTCGGGGCGCGTCTTCGAGCCGGACAGCAACTGGATGTAGTCGACGACGAGCAGGTCGAGCCCGCGCTGGCGCTTCAGGCGGCGCGCGCGCGCAGCGAGTTGGGCGATCGAGATGCCGCCGGACTGGTCGATGTAGAAGGGGATCGACTGCATCTCGCGCACCGCCTCGGCGACGCGATGGAAATCGGCCTCGGTGATGTCGCCGCGGCGAATCTTGTTGGAGGCGACGCCCGACTGTTCGGCGATGATGCGGGTCGCCAATTGTTCGGCCGACATTTCCAGCGAAAAGAAACCGACGATGCCGCCATCGACCGTCTGCCGCGTTCCGTCGGCGCGCGTCTCGCCGCGATAGGCCCGGGCGATATTGAAGGCGATGTTGGTGGCGAGCGCCGTCTTGCCCATGCCCGGGCGGCCCGCGACGATGACCAGGTCGGAGGCCTGCAGGCCGCCCATCAGACGGTCGAGTTCGGAAAGGCCGGTGGCGAGGCCGCTGAGATGGCCGTCGCGCTCGTAGGCCTTGGCGGCCATGTCGACGGCGGTCTTCAGCGCGTCGGAAAAACGCTGGAAGCCGCCGTCGTAGCGCCCGCCCTCGGCGATCTGGTAGAGGCGCCGCTCGGCTTCCTCGATCTGCTCCCGCGGGCTCGAATCGACCGGCGCGTCGTAGGCGACGTTGACGACATCTTCGCCGATGTGGATCAGCTCGCGACGCAGCGCCAGATCGTGGATGGCGCGGCCGTAGTCGCCGGCGTTGATGATCGTCGTCGCCTCGGCGGCGAGGCGCGCGAGGTATTGCGGCACGCTGACGCCGCCGAGGTCGTGCTCGCCCAGGAACGTCTTCAGCGTGATCGGCGAAGCGAGCTTGCCGGCGCGGATCAGCGAGCCGGCGATCTCGTAAATGCGGCGATGAATCTCCTCGACGAAATGCTCCGCCTTGAGAAAATCGGAGACCCGGTCGAAGGCGTCGTTGTTGACCAGGATGGCGCCGAGCAGCGCCTGCTCGGCTTCGAGGTTGAGCGGCGGGGCGCGATAGGCGGGTTCGGAGGGGTTGGGCGCGGCGGCGAGCCGGCCCGGAAACTGTTCGACGGTCGCCATGGCTTCTTCGAGCGATTCGTTTTCTTGAGGGTTGGCAGCGAACGCGACACGCGACTCGGGGGCCCGGGCGCCAGAATACGCGCGTCGATCGGCCGGCGAAAGCGTTGTGTCACGGATCGCCGCGCGTAGCGAGCGCGCGAGCGCGCGAGCGGCCGTTTATCCCCGCAATACCCCGACGAAATTCTTTTTACCGCTCGATCCGCGCGAGAGGCTTGACTTCGCCACGGCGCCAAATTTGCGCGTCACTTGGGCTCCGTCAGCCAGGCGCAGACGAATCCGCCGTGCGAGTCGCGCTGCAGCAGGCGCGTCAGCCAGGGCATGATGAGCCGCGCCTCCTCGATCAGGCCGAACGGCGGGTTGACGACGAGGAGCCCGGCGCGGCTCAGCGGGTTCGGCGAATGCGCGCTCGGCGCGACAGAGCCGACGTCGAGTTCGAGCCGCAGGATGTTCGGGGCGCCGAGCGCGCCAATCGCGTTGAGAAACCGGGCGTCCTCTAGCGGCGTCTTGATCGGGCGCCACAGCGCGTAGACGCCGCGCGGCCATTTGGCCAGCGCGCGCGGGAGCGCCGCCTCCACGCGTCCGCTCTCGTCCGGCTCTTCGTAGGGCGGATCGATCAGCGCGACGCCGCGCCGCTCCTTGGGCGGAACATAGGCGTTCAGCGCGAGATAGCCGTCGGTTCCGACGATCGACAGCCGGCCGTCGCGCCCGAGGGCGGCAACCAGGCGCTCGCGCTCCTCGGGACGGGCTTCGCAGAGCGCGATGCGGTCCTGCGGCCGCAGCAGCGCCTGGGCGAGCGCCGGCGAGCCGGGGTAGGAGGCGGGCCGCCCGTCGGCGTCGAAAGGCCCGATCGCCTCGAGGTAGGGCGCCAGCAGCGCGGCGACGGGGGCGGGCGGGCGCGCCTTGACGAGTCTCGCCACGCCGTCGCGCCATTCCGGCGAGCGGCGCGCCTCTTGGCTCGCCAGGTCGTAGCGGCCGGCGCCGGCATGGGTGTCGATGAAGCGAAACGGCGTCTCCTTCCGCGCGAGATGGACGAAGAGGCGCGCCAGGATCGCGTGCTTGAAGACGTCGGCGAAATTGCCGGCGTGAAAGGCGTGGCGATAGTTCATCGCATCGGCCCGATCAGCGCGCGCTCAACGGATCGGCGCCACCGCGATCGAGGACGCGTGACAGGTGTGGCCCGACACCTTGGGGCAATTGGCGAAACCGCCGAGGTCCTTGGAGACGCAGATGCGCACGTCGATGAGTTCGCCGTTGCGGCAGTCGACCGCCATGTTGTCGGCGCGCAAATTGGGGTTGGCGGCGACGAAAGCTTGCGCCAGGTCGTCCGGCGCGAGCGTCAAGCGCTCGTGCGGCGCTTTGACGATGTCCGGAATCACGATCTCGTCGCGCAACGCCTTCACCGCGGCGAAATAGGCTTGCGGATCGAGGCCCGAGCAGGTTCCGTGCTTGTAGTATTCGTAGCGCGCGAGGCCCACGTCGGGATAGACGCCGTCGGTCAGCTTCAACGCGTCGCCGGGAATCGAGACGCCGTGTTGGCAATCCTGCGGATTGGCGCGGAACGCGTTGTCCGGCCATAGTCCGTGCACGACGAAGCCCTTGCCCGCGCCGACCGCGCATTGGCCGGGCGATTTGGCCTCGCCGCCGGTGTCGCAGAACCCGGGCGACCACGACAGAGCGAAGACGTAGAAGTCGAAGTCGCCCGCCTGTTGCGCGCGGCCGGCCGACGGGGCGAGCGCCAGCGCGGCGAGCAGAGCAGCGACGATCGTTTGAATGCGCATGGTCGACCCCACCGCGAAAGCGACGCCTGGGCGAGGCGCGGAAAGCCGCGCCGTCGCTCCCACGCCCTAATAGCGCGCGCGCAGCGCCTTCTGCACGCGATCGTTCTCGACGAACGGGCGCAGCGCGCTGCACCCCGGCGCATAGGCGAGATTGTGGTCGAGGCCGACGACGCACCATTCCAGGCCGTAGCCCCAGCCGATCGGGCCCAGGCCCTCTTCGATCTGGTAGACGACGTCGCGCGCCTGCGAAACGTCGTCGAGCGCGCGCGCGACGCAATAGCGGCGTGGGATATAGTCGAGCCCGTTGGAGCGCAGGCCGATTTCTTCAACACGGTCGAAACCGGCGATCCGCGACGACGAACTCCAGTATTCCGATTCCCTTTGCGCGAAGCGTCCGCCGATCTGAGCCAGCACGCCCGGATCGTCGCAGGCCGGCAAGTAGCCCGAATAGGGGGAATAACGCTGTTCGGCGGGCACGACGATCTCCCCCGCCTGGGCGCCGGCGCCGAGAGCGAGCAACGCCGCGAAGCAAAGACCGATGCGTTTCATGGCCGACCCCCGCCAATAAGCGCCACCATGCTGCGCGCCCCGCCGGGGGTCAAGAGCCGAAGCGACAAATGCAAGGGGTCTGCCGTCCGCAAGACTGAAATGGCGCGTCCCGCTTCCGCCCTTGTGGGGGAAGGTGGCCGGCGGAGCCGGCCGGACGAGGGGTCGCGCCGTCAGGCGCGTCGCTTTGGCGTTACCGAGAGCCGGTTGGTCGATATCGTATAATCGTCAGGGATCACGTCCACACTGAGAAACGCGCCTTATGGCGCAACCCCTCATCCGTCGGCCTTCGGCCGACGCCTTCCCCCGCAAGCGGGGAAGGGGCGCGCTTTCATGAAGCGCGTCTGTTCGACTTACGAAGAGCAGCGCCCGATCAGCGAAGCCGCTCCTCGAGCGCGGCGATTTCGCGCGCCGCCAGCTTCGCGCCGGCCTCGCCGCTGGTCTCGGCGCGCAGGACGGCTTCGGCGACTTTGGCGGCGAGGTCCGCGGCGACGGCGAGCACGTCGGCGGAAGCCTGGTTCTCGGCGAGGGCGATTTTCGTCTCCGCCTGCTTGGTGCGGCGGGCGACGAATTCGGCCATGCTTTCGGCGGCCTCGACGGCCAGTCGCTCGGCCTGGGCGTGCGCGTCGGCGACGATTTGCGCGGCCTCGGCCTCCGCTTCGCGGGTCTTCTGCTCGAAGCTGGCGAGCAGCGCGGTCGCCTCGGCGCGCAGCTTGGCGGCTTGCGCCAGTTCGTCGGCGATCGCCTGACCGCGCGCGTCGAGGCCGGCGAGAATGAAGCGATGCGCGCCGAGATAGCCGAGCAGGCACACGAAGACGATGAAGGCGACGAGAACGTAAAATTCAGCGCCGAATGCCATCACGGGCTCCCGCTCACTTCGCTCGGAGAGAGTCGACGGCGTCGGCGATCGCTTCGGCTTTGACCGGGCGCCCGATCAGCCGCTCGACGATCGCGCCGGCCGCGTCGCGAGCGATGTCGCTGACGCCGGACATCGCCTGGGCGCGCCTGGCCGCGATCTGGCTCTCCGCAGCGGCGAATTTCGCGGCGAGCTCATCGTTGAGGGCCCTGCGCTTGGCCTCGGATTCGGCCGCCGATCGATCGCGCGCCGCCTGGGCCAGCGCTTGCGCCCCGGCGCGCGCCTCGGCCAGCGCCTTCAGGTGCGCGGCGGCGGCGGCGTCCGCGCGCTGCTGCATCGCGGTGGCGTCGTCGAGGTCCTTGCCGAGGCGTTCCTTGCGCTCCCGGATCGCCGCGCCGACCTTGGGCAGAAACACCGTCGCCATGAAAGCGTAGAGCGCGCCGAAGCTGATCGCCAGCCACAGCAGCTGCGAGGGAAACGTCTCGCTGGCGAAGGGCGGAAAATTCACGTGGCCGCCGGCCTCGTGGCCGACTGCCGTCTGGGTCGCTTGAGGGGACGGCGTCTGCGCGGGTTGAGCCATCGCTTCCAATGTCCTGTGGCGGGAGAGCGCCTCAGACGGCGAACAGCAGCAGGAACGCGATCAGCAGCGCGAAAATGCCGAGCGCTTCGGTCACCGCGAAGCCGAAGATCAGCCGGCCGAACTGGCCGTCGACCGCGCTGGGATTGCGCAAGGCGCCGTTGAGAAACTGCCCGAACAGCGAGCCGACGCCGATGCCGGCGGCCCCGGTGCCGATCGCGGCGAGGCCCGCGCCGATATATTTCGCCGCCTGGGCTAATTCGTGGGGTTCCATTTCGTCGTCTCCTGATTTTTCAACGGTTGGCGTTGGGGTAAGCGGGGTCAATGACCGCCCGGATGCAGCGCGTCGTTGAGATACATGCAGGTCAGCATGGCGAAAACGTAAGCCTGCAGGACCGCGACCAGCAATTCGAGCGCATAGATGGCGATCGTCATCGCGAAGGGCAGCACCGCGAGCGCCTTGACCCCCACGCCGGCGCCGAGCAGCATGACGACGAAGCCGCCGAACACGTTGAGCGTGATGTGGCCGGCGAGCATGTTGGCGAAAAGACGCACGGCATGGCTCAAGGGGCGGGTCAGGAACGAGATGACTTCGATCGCCACGACCAGCGGCAGGATGTAGATCGGCACGCCGGCCGGCACGAAAAGCTTGAACCAACGCAGGCCGTGCTCCGCCACGCCGACGATCACGACGGTGAAGAACACCAGCAGCGCCAGCGCGGCGGTGACAATGACGTGGCTGGTGACGGTGAAGGAATAGGGGATCAGCCCGACGAGATTGCAGATCAGAATGAAGATGAACAGACTGAACACCAGCGGGAAGAAGCGCATGCCCGATTCGCCGGTCGCCGAGCGCACCATGCCGGCGACGAATTCGTAAATCATCTCGGCGAGCGCCTGCAGCCGGGTGGGGATCGCCTTGCCGCCGCCCGCCCCGATCGCCATCAACGCGCAGGCGAGCGCGACCGCGATCAGCATATACAGCGCCGAATTGGTCAGCGAGAAATCATAGCCGGCAATGTGGATCGGCACGATCGGCGAAAGAGAGAATTGTTCGATCGGGTTGATCGCCGCTCCGGCTTCGCTCGCCACGTCTAGTCCTCGTCGTCGTCCGCCCCGCCCTGGGCGGTCTCGCCCGCCGCGGAGGCCGGGCGCCGCCCGTCTTTATCCGGCGCTTGGACGCCAGACAAGCGCGAATTACGACCGGTCGCCGGCGTTTTGGCCGAAGCCGCCCGGATGAGGTTGACGGCTCCGGCGACGACGCCGAGCAGGAAAAACACGATCAGGAACGCCGGCTTGGTCCCGAGGCCGCGGTCGATCAGCCAGCCGATCGCGCCGCCGGCGACGACCGCGCCGGCGAATTCGCCCGCCGCGGCGTAGCCCCGCGAAATCGCCGAGGTCTCGGCGGCGCGCTCGGATTCGGAGGGCCCGCCCGCCTCGCCGTCGCGCTTTTCGGCATGCCGCCGCTCCAGCGCCGCCTTGAGCGCGTCGAGCTTGGCGCGCAGTTCCTGGTCGTCGTCCGGCTCCCCCATCGCGTCTCGGCCTCCCCCGTCCCGATCGAAAGGACGACCGAGCCGTGACGCCAACCGGGGGAGCTGTCAATTGCGGCGTCGGAGGGGCCTCCGGACCGCGTACTCGCGTTGCCTCAGGACCGGAGACGTTGACTCAGCGCGCCGTCGACCTCTTGGAAAGCCTCTTTTTCCGACCGTGAGGGCCTGTCAAGGACGGCGCTTCGCGCCGCCGCGCAGCGGCTGAAGTCCTTGACAGGCCCTCACGGTCGGAATTTTTGCTTCCAAGAGGTCGACAGCGAGGATCGTCGCCTCGCTGAAGCGGTCGCGTCAACTCGAGTTTGGAGCCCTGCCGCCGGTTCCGCTTGACCCTCGGCGGCGCGTCGGGCATGGCAGGCGCGGTTGCAAACCCGGCGCTCGCCTTCCATGACCGACACAAAAGAAACGCCTCGCGTCCGCGCCGCCCTGCCGCGCGGGCTGGTCGACCGCGACGGCGCCGACATCGCCGCGGCCGAAGCGATGACGGCGAAGATTCGCGCCGTCTACGAACGCTACGGCTTCGAGGCGGTCGAGACGCCGTTCATTGAATTCACCGACGCGCTCGGCAAGTTCCTGCCCGACCAGGACCGGCCGAACGAAGGCGTGTTCTCTTTTCAGGACGACGACGAGCAATGGCTGAGCCTGCGCTACGACCTGACCGCGCCGCTCGCCCGCTACGTCGCCGAGAACTACGAGCGGCTGCCGAAGCCCTACCGCAGCTATCGCGCCGGCTGGGTGTTCCGCAACGAAAAGCCGGGCCCGGGGCGGTTCCGCCAGTTCATGCAGTTCGACGCCGACACCGTCGGCGCGGCGACGCCGGCCGCCGACGCGGAAATGTGCATGATGGCGGCCGATTGCCTGGAGGCGCTGGGGATCAAGCGCGGCGATTATGTGATCAAGGTCAACAACCGCAAGGTGCTCGACGGCGTGACGGAGGCGATCGGGCTTGGCGGCTCGGAGAACGCCGGGCGGCGGCTCACGGTGTTGCGCGCGATTGACAAGCTTGATCGGCTGGGGCCCGAGGGCGTGCGCGCGCTCCTCGGGCCGGGGCGGAAGGACGAGAGCGGCGATTTTACGAAGGGGGCCGGGCTGGGCCCGGAGCAAAGTCACAAAGTCATAAGCCTTTTCGGGATCGAGGAATGGAAGCAAAAGCAGAAAGAAGAGGTGTTTTTGTTCGGGCTTCCCGATGACACAAAGCGGGAACAAGACTTTGAGGCTGGCGCAGTACTGTCGGCGTTCGAGGATCTTGTCCAGGATTCAGCGGTGGGGAGGGCTGGCGTCGCTGAGCTAAATGAGATTTGGGAATTGATCTTGGCTGCTGGCTACGCTGATGGGCGGGTCAAGATTGACGCTACCGTCGTGCGCGGCCTCGAGTACTACACCGGCCCGGTGTTCGAGGCCGAGCTGACCTTCGAGACGCCGGGCGAGGACGGCAAGCCGGTTCGCTTCGGCTCGGTCGGCGGGGGCGGGCGCTACGACGGGCTGGTGGCGCGCTTTCGCGGCGAGGCGGTTCCGGCGACCGGCTTTTCCATCGGCATATCGCGCCTGCTGGCGGCGTTGCGCGCGATCGATAGTCCGATTGTCGCGTCAGCGGCCAAACCGGGCCCGGTGGTCGTCGCCGTGCTCGATCGCGACCATATGGCGGACTACCAGCGCCTGGTGACGTGCCTGCGCGGCGCGGGGATGGCGGCCGAACTCTACCTGGGCGACGGCAAAATGAACGCCCAGCTCAAATACGCCGACAAGCGCGGCAGCCTCTGCGCGGTCATCCAGGGCTCCAACGAACGCGACGCCAAGGGCGGGCCGCAGGTCGTCATCCGCGATCTCCGGCTCGGCGCCGAACTCGCCAAGGCGAGCCGGGACCGCGCCGATTACCTCGAGTTGCGCCAGCGCGCGCAATTCGCCGCGCCCGAAGCGGAACTCGTCGCGCGGGTGCGCGAGGTGCTAGAGAGGAGCGGGAGCTAGCCGCCGCCGGCCGGACGCCAAGCGGCGGGTTCGAAATTTCGCGATGACCGATCACCAGTACATCTACTTGTGCTACGGCAAATCCCCGAGCGTCAGGCGGGAACTCGACTACAGCATCGAAACGCTGCTGCCGGAAATCGGCGGCGACGCGTCGCGGATCACGATTTTCACCGATCGCCCCCAGGACTTTTGCGGCCGCCGCGAGCGAATCGTCGACGTCGGTCCGCGCTTGGCCGAAATGACCTGGGGATGGACGTATCGGTTTCGCGCCAAGCCGGTCGTTCTAGCCGAGGCGCTGCGGCTGCACGGACGATGCTGCGTCCTGCTCGACACCGACAGCTTCATCCGGCCGGGGTTCGACGACGCGGTCGCGCGGGCGCTTGCGGCGGGCGCGGCGATGAACAGCTTCGTGCGCAGCGACCCCTATCCGTTCTTCGGCTCCTACGAGACCGACCTGCCGCATCTCGGACATTACCGTTTCGATCCGGCCAAGGCGCTGATGCTCAATTCCGGCCTGGTCGCGGCGCGTCCCGAACACGTTCCTCTGCTCGACGACGCGGTCATTCTGCTCGACAGACTGTGGGCCGCCGGACTCCATCGACACGATCTCGAGCAATTCGCCGTCGCCGAGGGCTTTCGCCTCGCCGGCGTGCCGATCCGACTGATCAACAAGGAGTTCGAACATTATTTCCCGCGGTGGTCGAAGCGCTATATGCGGCGGCGGCTTCGGCGCCATTCGCCGTCGCCGAGCGCGGAACGGCGCGGCGATCGTCCCCGCATTCCCTTCACCAAGACCCGCGTGCGCCTGTTCAAGGGCCGCAGCCTGCTCCGATTGGCGATCCGCTCCCTGACGAGGCGAAAGCCGCGGCGGTTGCGGGCAAAAGGGAAAGGCCAGGGATAGACACCGCCCGTGCGCGCAATTGACGCAGAGGAGTTGAAACCGGCGCGCAATCGGGCGTATGAAGCGCGCGCTTCGCGCGGCGCGCCGGGAACGGCGTCGGCGAGGGCGCGTAAGCCGAGGATTGGGCGAGTGGTTGCGATCGTGACGAACGCCGGCGCCAAAGCGCGCAGAATCGACCTCGCGACCGCGCCGGTCCAGGCCAAGCGCTTCGGCGCAGCGCGCAAGCGGCGCGCCGCCTCGATGCTCGAAGACTACACCGAACTCATCGCCGACCTGATCGCCTGCGACGGCGAGGCGCGCACCACCGACATCGCCGAACGACTCGGCGTCGCCCATCCCACCGCGAGCAAGGCGATCGCCAGACTGAAGCGCGAAGGGCTGGCGGTGGCGCGGCCCTACCGCGGCGTCTTTCTCACCGAAGCCGGCAAGGAGATGGCGGAGCGCTCGCGCCAGCGCCATCGTCTGGTCGTCGACTTCTTGCTCGCGGTCGGCGTGCCGCTGGAGGCGGCCGAGGCCGACGCCGAGGGCCTCGAGCATTACGTCTCGCAGACGACGCTGCGCGCTTTCGCCGCGTTCGTGAAATCGCGCGGCTGAACGCGCCGCCCGCTCAGGCGCTGCCGATGGCGATGCCGGCCGCGAGCACCAGCCCGCCGCCGAGCATGACCTTGGCCGCGGCCGAAAGCGGCGGCGTATCCATGAAGCGCCACTGGATCCAGGCGATGGTCGCCAGTTCGATGACGACGACGACGCCGGCGATCGCCGTCGCAGTGAAGAAATCGGGTATGAGATAGGGCAGGGTGTGGCCGATGCCGCCGGCGATCGTCATCAGGCCGCAGACGATTCCGCGCAGCAGCGGCGTGCCGCGTCCCGACAATTTGCCGTCGTCGGCGAGCGCCTCGGCGAAGCCCATGGAAATGCCGGCGCCGATCGATGCCGCCATGCCGACCAGGAACGCGTTCCATGGATTGTGGGTGGCGAAGGCCGCGGCGAACACCGGCGCCAGCGTCGACACCGAGCCGTCCATCAGCCCGACCAGGCCGGGCTGGATGATCTGCAAGATGAAGCGACGGCGCGCGTGCTCGTCTTCGGCGTGGCGGGCGTCGGGGGTCAGCAGCTTGGTCTCGAGATCGGCCGCCAGGTGGTCGTGCTTGTCCTCGGCTTCCGCGAGGTCGCCGAGCAATTTGCGGATCGCCGCGTCGCTGGCGCGCGCGGCGGCCAGGCGATAGAAGCGCGCCGCGTCCTGCTCCATTTCGCGCACGCGCGCGCGCACCGCCTCGACGCCGAGCGGGCGCAACTGCCAGATCGGCTTGCGCTGGATGTAGCCGCGAATGTCCTGGCGGCGAACGAGCGGAATGTGGTCGCCGAATTTCGACACGTAGAGGTCGATCAGCCGCCGGCGATGCACGTTCTCCTCGGCCGCCATGTCGGTGATCACATGCGCGCTGGCCGGATAGTCTTCGCTGAGGCCGTCGGCGAAGTCGGCGTAGATGCGCCCGTCCTCCTCCTCGTTGGCGATCGCCAGCGCGATGATCTCGCGCTCGGAAAGGTCGTCGAAATTGCGCATCGCCGGGGCTCCTGAAGAAATCGACCGACGCGCGACCGGCCGGCCGGCGACGCGCCGCGTCCGCAAACGAAGCGCCGACGCGTGACGCGCCGGCGCGAATTCGGCCACTTCGCGCCATTCTAGTAACTCGCCGCGCGCGGTCAACCGCCGGGCTTGCTTTGGCGCCGAGGCTGCTCTACGGCGGGGGCGATCCCGCCGTCCTTGCCGAAATTGCGCCCGCCGTGACGAAGCTTCCCACCCTCGACCAATTCTCGCGCGTCGTCGTCAAGGTCGGCTCGTCGCTGTTGGTCGACGACGCGCGCGGCTCCTTGAAGCAGGACTGGCTCGACGCGCTCGTCGCCGACATCGCGGGCCTGCACCAGCGCGGCGCCGACGTGCTGGTGGTGTCTTCGGGAGCGATCGCACTCGGGCGCCGCGCCGCGGGCCTGCGCGAGGGGGCGCTGAAGCTGGAGGACAGCCAGGCGGCAGCGGCGATCGGCCAGATCGAGCTGGCGCGCGCCTGGTCGCAGGCGCTCCATCAGCGCGGCATCGTCGCCGGCCAGGTGCTGCTGACCTTGCAGGACACCGAGGAGCGGCGGCGCTACCTCAACGCCCGCGAGACGCTGGCGCGGCTCTCCGCGATGCGCGCGGTTCCCGTCATCAACGAGAACGACACTGTCGCCACCAGCGAAATCCGCTACGGCGACAACGACCGGCTCGCCGCGCGGGTGGCGACGATGGCGAGCGCCGACCTGTTGATCTTGCTCTCCGACGTCGCCGGCCTCTACGAGGCGCCGCCCAACGACAACCCCGAGGCCAAGCTGATCGCGCTGGTCGAGCGGGTCACGCCGCGGATCGAGGCGATGGCGGGGGGCGCGGCTTCGCTCGCCTCGCGCGGCGGCATGCGCACCAAGATCGAGGCGGCGCGCATCGCCGCCGCCGGCGGCGCCCACATGGTGATCGCCGACGGCAGAATCGCCCACCCGATCGTGCGCGTCGCCGCGGGCGGCCCGTGCACCTGGTTCCTGACGCCGTCCAACCCGATCGCCGCGCGAAAGGTGTGGATCGGCGGCACGCTGGAGCTCAAGGGCGCCGTCGCCATCGACGCCGGCGCGGCGCGGGCGCTGGCGAGCGGCAAGAGCCTGCTGCCGGCCGGGGTGACGCGCATCGAGGGCGCGTTCGCGCGCGGCGATTGCGTCGCCATCCGCGACGAGGCCGGCGCCGAGATCGGCCGCGGCCTCATCGCCTACGACGCGGCGCGCGCCGAACGCATCCGCGGCCGCAACTCGCGCGACATTGCGCAAATCCTCGGCACGCCGGGACGGACGGAGATGATTCACCGTGACGACATGGCGCTGAGCGAGAGGTGAGGGCAGCGCAGGCGATTGGCGATCGAGAGCGCGAGTCGCCGCCCGCGTCCTCACCCGCTGTTGCGCAAGCCGGCCGAAATGCCGTTGATCGTCAGTTGGATGCCCGTCAGCACCTTGTCGCTTGCGGTATGCGCGCGGTGCAGCTTCAAGAGCTCGACCTGCACGTGGTTGAGCGGGTCGAGATAGGGGAAGCGGTTGCGGATCGAGCGTTCCAGCAGCGGGTTGCTCTCGAGCAGATGCGCTTGCTCCATGATGGCGTTGAGCGCGTCGACCGAATCGCGCCATTCGCGCGAGATGCGCGAGAAGATCGCCTCGCGCAGCTTCACGTCGGCGACCAACTGGGCGTAGCGCGAGGCGATGGCGAGGCTCGATTTGGCCAGCACCATGTCCATGTTGGAAAG
>JBEKBD010000009.1:0-902 GCA_050015575.1 Roseiarcus sp.
CCGCAGGTTTGAGAACGCCGACTCAATGGGAGGCTCTCCATGACCAAGCACATTCCAGAGGCGCCGGTCGCCAACCGCAGCAAGAAGGGCCCCGGGGACCATCACGAGGTCGGCAGCGACACGACGCATGAGAACCGCCTCGACGACCTGAACACGTCGGAACAGGGCGACACCGCCAACATCAGGCAGAACACGACGAACAAGGGCTTCTTCCGCGGTCGCAGAATGAAATAGCAGCGCGAGGAAGAGCGGCGACGGCGCTGATCGGCGGAGCGGAACGTGTAACAAGGGCGATGAAGATATGAACCGCAACGCTCTCTACCTCATCATCGGTATCCTCATCGTGGCCGGGGTGGCCATGGGTCATCAATTGTACAACGAACGGCAAAAGACCGAACGCATCGTAATCGACGTCCGGAAAAACGGGATTTCTATCGAGAAGAAATAGCCGAACGGACCGCGGCTTGGAGCCCGTGGCAGGGCCTCAGCGGGTGCCGGGCTACGATCAACCTCAGGCTTTGCGATGCGGGAGCTTGAGAGCGACGACTATCATCCTCCGAGGAGCGAGCGATATGCCGAACGATCACAACGAGCCCGCCAAAAAGGGACCGCCTATCGAAGAAGAGGCGTCGACGGAGACCCTTCGAAAGGCGTCGGCGAAATTGAAGGCGAAGATTGCCGAAGCGAGAGGTCGCAGCGACATGCCGTTCGATTCGACACTCGGGAATCCAAACTGGGATAAGAACGCCGACGACGGTCATCTCGACGTCCCCGACGACGATGACGACGGTTGGCCGCATTTGCCGGTGAAGGCGAACAAGACCGCGCCGCCTTGACCCGACTACGTATCGGCAATGCGAATTCATCCCACTCAGCGCAATCGTTTCAACAACAAATCGCGC
>JBEKBD010000009.1:918-55019 GCA_050015575.1 Roseiarcus sp.
ACGCCGCCTCACACCCTCTGAAGCGGATGTCGAGGCGACGGGCCCGCTCGGCTGCTGTGGGCGGACGGCGGCCGTTCGCCGCATCGCTCCGATTAGCGGTCTTGACTTCTGCACGCTCTTCTCATTGTGCATCCTTACCCAAGTTATGTCGCAATTGCTCGTAGGTAATTTCCGACGCTTCACTTCCGACCTCTCTTAGCCCCGAGTCCGTGCGCATCATTCACACTTCTCCCCTCCATCGTTGATGCGCACACGGAAGGTATGATTATGTCCTCACGTCATTTCATCGGCTGCTTCGCGGCTGCCCTCGTCGGCGCGGGAGCTACGTTGGCCTCGGTAGGCGCCACCCAAGCCACGATGCTCCCGGTATCGCGCTATGCGACGCCCTACGTTCAACATGTCGATTGCGCGATCGGCGCGCATATCGGCCCGCTGGGAGCCTGCATTATCGGCCACGACGACAATCCGCCCGTTGTGGTTGAGCATCGCGTTATCGATACTCCTGATCCCCAAGCCGTTGACGGTTGCTCGACGAAGACTGTCACAAGAACAGATGGGAATGGCGACAGCGAAACCCACACCAAGACCAACTGCTGATATTTGCCCGCAATTGATGACGCTCGTCTAGCTCAAATCCCGCCTTGGTTGACGGCGCAAGAGGCTGCTCGCGGTTCCGGATCGATAGTCATACGAAGTCAGCGAACGCCGCGAGCAGATTGAAACGAGGAGGCTGTCGAAAGACCGCGCAACGATGTTGGAAGGCTGCTCTCGCGATTGTGCCAGTCCGTGCCGACCGCTCGAGGATGGAGAGCCGAAATGTCGAAGATCTATTTTGTCCATGCGGCGACTGACGTGGGCGTTCCGGTGGTGAAGGCGTCCCGCGCGACAATCGACGAAGCGCTCAGAGAGGCTGCATTTGAGTTGAGCGGCGGAGCCGCCTTCGTCTGGATTGTCGATGGCGACGGCCATTTGATTTTGCCGGCGGATCAGATCAAGGCCCGTCTGGATCAATCGGCCCGCGCGCCGTGAAGATTTGGCCAGCCGATCGGATCGCCACGGCTGCGCCTTTCTGCTGCGAAGGCCGAGAAGCGCGACAAGCGAAGCGGACAGCCCGAGCGCGGCTTCGGTCAGCCAGGGCCGCTGCTGAGTAGATTCCGATCCTTGTCCAAACCGACTTATGGCGTCTCAATCCACCTCGCGATGATGCCCGCCCCGAGGCTGAAAACGGCTCCCTTCTTTGGGAGGTCTCGCGCGAGGAGACGCAATTGAAGCTATTCCTTCTTGCGGCTTTCGGCGCCAGCCTCACCTTTTCGAGCGCCCTGGCGGATCAATTCGGCGTTGCGGCCTATTATCACAATCCTAATCATGGCGGCTTGATCGCTGCGCATCTCACGCTGCCGTTTGGAACGCATGTGCGAGTCTACAATCTCGACAATGGCCGCAACGTAGTCGTAACGATCGTCGATCGAGGACCGTACGCCAGAGGCCTAATCATAGACGTCTCAACCGTCGCCGCCGACGCGCTCGGCATGCGCCAAGCGGGCGTCGCGCGAGTCAGACTCGAAATTGTGCAATAGACGCCGGGCCGATCCCGTTGCCGCCCAGATCCGCTCTGAGCGAGCCCATTTTGAGTTCGAGCGCCATGCACGCGGAAGATCGCGATCAAGGCGCGTGGCGCTCATCGCAGTCCACTCGCTGCAAAGCATCGGCCCGACGCGTTTGCTAGTCGATCGCATATCCCAGCCGCGCGATGATCGGTTCCAGGATGGGGATGACCGGCTTAAGCTCGTTGCGGTAGGCGCGGTAGCGATAGCGCGAGCGATCGTAGAGTTTTTCGGTCACCTGGGCGTAGCTGGCGGTGCGGGCGTAGCGCCGATTTTCGTGAAAATCCAGGCAGCGCCGATCGTAGGGCGCGCCGATGAATTCCAGCATTTCGCGCACTTTCTCCTCTTGGCCGTCGATCACGTCCTCGTATCGGACGGCCAAGTAGCGCAGCGTCATTTCGCGGCGGTAGTGCTCGACCAGCTCCGCGACGAGCGCGTAATGGCGGGCGACGCTCATGAGATCGTAGGCGCAGTAGAAGCCGTGCGTCAGGTGGTTGGAGTAGACGGAAAGCACGACGTCCAGCGGGTGGCGCAGGATGTGGATGATCGGCGCTTGCGGGAAGATCAGGCCGATGAGGCCGAGGTGGGTCTCGTTGAGCGGCATCTTGTCGGTGAACCAGCGAGCGCCCTGGCGCAACGCGCCGAGCTGACGCGCCCGCTGAAGATAGTAGTCGCGCAGGTTGTCGAGCCCTTCGAGCTGATCGCCGAGCCAGAGCTCGCAGAGCGCCTCGGGGTAGGCGAGCGGGCTGGCGAGCATCCGCGGGATCAATCCGGTCAGCTCGTTGACGACAGGCAGTTCGTCGCCGGCGGCGATCAGCGGATGGGCGCTCAAGCTCTGCTCGATCATGGTGGTGCCGGAGCGGGGAAAGCCGGCGATGAAGACCGGCTGGGCGACGTCGGCGCGAACGCCGGCGCGCGGCAGGATTTTCATCCGGGCGGCGGTGAAGAACGCGGTCAGTCGCCGCGCCAGCGCCGCCGCCTCCTCGGCGAGATAGCTTTGGCCGGTGAGCGCGCGCAAAGTCCGCTTGGCTTCGGCGAAGGCGGCGAACGCTTCCGGGTATCGCCCCATCTTGTCGAGCAAGAATCCCTTCTCGCTCCACGCCAGCGGTCCGAGGCCGCCGCCGCTCCGCCGTTCGATTTCATCGAGCGCCGCGACCGCCTTGTCGGTGTCCCTGGCGCGGCCGTGCAGAACCGCGCGTTGCAGCAGCACGTTCGGATTGCTCGGCGACAGCTTCTCGGCCGCGTCGAGCAGCTCGCCGGCGCGGACGAAGTTGCGGTCGGTCTCCTCCATCCGCGCCCAGCCGTAGAGGGTCTGGAAGACGCCCGGGTCGAGCGCGACCGACTGTTCGTACAACGCCCGCGACTCCGCCATCCGCCCTTGGTTCTTCAAGTTCCAGGCGAGATTAGCCAGCAGGATGGCGCTCGGTTGGGGCAGCAGCGCCAGGGCGCGGCGATAGTGGTGCTCGCCGACCTGGGGCCGCTGCGCCTCGGTCATGATCATGCCCATCAGATTGTGCGATTGGGCGTCGAGGGGGGCGATGCGCACCGCATTGCGGGCGTGGCGTTCGGCCTCGGCGAGCGCGCCCTTGCCGAATAGCCGCAGCGCCAGCGCCTGGGTGGCGGCCAGATTGTTGGGATCGAGGCGCACGATCCGCGCCAGCAGTGTCTCGGCCGCTGCGTTGCGCCCTTGCGCGGCGCGAAGCTCGTAGAGCAGCGACAGGGCGCCGACGTCGAGCGGCGAACGCTCCAACCATTCGACCAACAGACGCTCGGCTTCGCCTCCGTCTCCCGCCGCGACGGCGGCGCGCGCGCGCTCGCGCTCCGGCGCGTTCTCCGGCGCCGGCCACGACGCCGCCCAATCGAGCGCGCAGCAGCGATCGGCCTTCAGCCCGCTGCCGCAGGCGCAAGCCGAGCGCGCTTTATCCTGTTTCGGCGAAGCCATCGTCGCCAGCGATAACCCATCGCGTCGTCGTGGCAAAGGGCGCGCGCCCGTCGGCCTCGAACGACGCGCGCCGCGTCATGTTGACGCAGGGCGGATTGTCGGCGGTTTTCAGTCTGCCGTCGTTGTACGCTTAAATATTGCGGCTTGATCTTTGCCGCGTGAATCTTTCCTTCGCGGCGCACGGGTTTTGCGCCGAGATAGGGAAGCGCGGACGCGCGCCGCAAAGCGGCGATCGGCGTCTCGCGAGCGGGCTCGAAGCGGTCCGCCGACGTCAAGGGGGAGAGCAAAATGGGCACCGTCGATCCCGTACAGAACTTCACGTACGCCCTCACCACCTCCAATAACCCGATCACGTTTGGGAGCGCGACCGACATCGACGTGTCGTCCGGCGACGCGGTCTACGGCGGCCCCGCCGCCGCCTGGAGCGTGACCAACGCGGGGACCATCGCGAGCACGGCAACGGACGGCAATGGCGTGCTGCTGGAGAACGGCGGCACGGTGGACAACCAAGCCAACGCAACGATCCGCGGCGGCTACGGCTACCATGGCGTCTACATCGACGGCGGCGCGGGCAGGGTCACCAACGCGGGCACGATCGAGAATTCCGGGAAGCACAGCGCAATCCGCCTCGGCGACGGTGGCGCGGTCACCAACTATTTCGGTGCGACGAGCGGTTCCGTCTACATCGGTGGCGGCGCGGGCACGGTGACCAACGCTGGCGCCATCACCGGCAACGTTCAGCTGTGGGGGTATGGCACAGTGACGAACCAGGCCAGCGGGACGATCGACAGCAGCGTCTATCTTCGTGCCGGCGGCAGCGTCACCAACGCGGGCGAGATCAGCGGCGGCTATGGCGGCGTAGACCTCGGCGTCCCGGGCAACGGCGGCGCCTTGATCAACGATGCGGGCGGGACGATCGAGGGCGCCCTCGGCGTGATCACTGGCGGCACCGCCGCCACGGTGACCAACGCGGGTTCGATCACCGGAACGACCGCCGCCACGGTCACGATAGATGGTGCCAGCGTAACGCTGGGCGACGGCGTGATTATGGAGGCCGGCGGCGCGGTGACCAACCAGGCCGGCGGAACGATCACCGGCGCCAGACGCGGCGTCTACATCACAGGCGGCGCCGCCACGGTGACCAACGCGGGCAAGATCAGCGGCGTCAACGAAGGTGTCGAGCTCACGGACGGCGGCACGGTGACCAACACGGGGACGATCGCCAATACACTTGCAGGCGCGCCAGGCGTTTTTCTCCATGACGGCGGCAGCGTGAACAACGAAGCCGGCGCGACGACCACCTCCGTCTACATCGGCGGCGGGACGGGAACCGTGACCAACGCCGGGCGAATCAATGGCCTCGCCGGCGCACACCCAGGCCTCTACAGCTTGACGGGAAACCTGACCGCGGTCTCGCTCACGCACGGCGGCAGCGTGACCAACGACAAGGGCGGCTCGATCAGCGGCTACGTCGGGGTCGTCGCACGCGGCGCCGCCGCCACGGTGACCAACTCGGGCGCAATCAGTGGGACGAAGACCATCTCCTTCACAAAGAATGGCGTCACTTTGTCGACGGGCGAAGCGGTGGCCTTGGCCGCCGGCGGCGCAGTGACCAACTACACCGGCGGAACCATCACCGGCGTCAAGGACGGCGTCTACATCACGGGCGGCGCCGGCACGGTGACCAATGCCGGCGCGATCAGTGGCGCGACGGATTCGATCGTCTTTTCCGGCGCCGGCGCCAACACGCTGACGCTAGAGACCGGCTCGACGCTGACCGGCGCGGTCGTCGGCAGCACGGCGAGCGGCGCGACCAACGCGCTCGTCCTGCAAGGGACGGGAACGGCGAACACCGTATTCGACAATTTCGCCACGCTTACCGTCGACGCGGGCGCCGACTGGGCGCTCGGCGCCGCCTCGACGATCGGCGCGGCGACCCTCGCGGGCGGCGGCGCCGCTGTGCAATTCGCGGGCGCCTTCTCGGGAAACGTCACGTTCGAGGGCGCCGACACGCTGTCGCTGGCCAAGACCTATGGCGGCGCGATCGCCGGCTTCGGGGTCGGCGACACGGTCGACCTGACCGGCTTGAAGTTCGTCGCGTCCAAATCGAGCTGCTCCGTCGCCAGCGGAAACGGAGCAAACGAGTACATCGTGACCGTCGACGAGGGGACCGCCTCTGCGACACTGCACCTCACGCAAGCGTCTTCTCTGACGCAGGGCGAGTTGACGCTCGCGGCGGACGCCAACGGCGACACGGATGTCCAGTTCACGTCGGGGCCCGTCCTTTCGGGCGGCGGAAACATCGTCGACTACGCCGTCGGCGGCGCGCCGACGATCGACGCCGGGCTCGCCATCAGCGACGCGACCAGCGCCACGCTGGTGGGCGCGACGGTGACGATAACGGCCGGCTTCCTCGCCGGCGACGCGCTGAACTTCACCAATCAGAACAACATTACCGGAAGTTACAATGCGGCCACCGGCGTGCTGACCCTGAGCGGGACCGACACCCTCGCCGACTACCAGGCGGCGCTCGACTCGATCACCTTCAGCTCGAGTAGCAGCGATCCCACGACATCGGGCGCCGACCTCAGCCGGACGGTCAGATGGACGGTGACCGACGGGGCGAGTTCGTCCAACGTCATCGCCAGCACGATCGCGCTCAAACCGCTCGGAATCAAGCTGCATCCGGGCGGCGCGGAAACCAACAGCGGAACGATCAACGGCGACGCCTACGGCGTCGAAATTTATGGCGGCAAGGGCACAGTGACCAACACCGGGACGATTGCCGCCACAGGGGCGCACGGCGACGGCGTGCTGCTGAAGAACGGCGGCACGGTGACCAACAAGACCGGCGGGACGATCAGCGGTTACTTCGGCGCCGTCATCTCCGGCGGCGCCGGCGTTGTGACCAACCAGAAGGGTGGGACAATCAACGGCGCTTCTTTCGGCGTCTACTGCGAGACGTTCTGCACGGTGACCAACGCGGGCGGCATCTACGGCAATGGTGTTTGGATTCAAGGCGTCGTCGGCACAGAGACCAAAGATGGCTTCGCCACATCCACGGGGTCGGCTGTTGGCATGCAAGCTGGCGGCACCGTTGCCAACGAGGCCGGCGGAACGATCGGCGGCGTCAACATCTGTGGCGGGGGCACGGTGACCAACGCCGGGATCATCCGGGGCACGGGGGTCGTCAGCGGCGTCGAGCTGGAAAACGGCGGCAGCGTGACTAACCAGGGGTCGATCAGCGGCGGCTTAGTAGGCGTTATGTTCGATGCCGGCGGCGGCAGCGTGACCAACGCGGCGAGTGGGACGATCAGCGGCGACGTTGGCGTCGGCGCTTTCGGCAGCGCTATCACATTGACCAACGCGGGCGCCATCGCCGGAACGACCGCCGTCACATCACATGGCTTTGTTTTGGGCGAAGGCGTGTTCCTGGACGCCGGCGGCACGGTGACGAACCAGAGCGGCGGAACCATCAGCGGCGTCAACTACGGCGTTTACGTCACCGGCGGCAAGGGCACGGTGACCAACACGGGCGCCATCACCGTCGAGAGCGCCGGGACGTCTAGCGCCATCCACCTCAACGCCGGCGGCAGCGTGACCAACGACACCGGTGGGACGATCGAATCACACGCCCCCGGTCACAACGGCGTTTTTATCCAGGGCGGTCTGGGCACGGTGATCAACCAGGCCAAGGCTACCATCAGCGGTTCCGCCCAAGGCGTCTACCTGAGCGGCGGCGGCGGCAAGGACAGCGTGACCAACGCGGGCGCCATCGCCGCTACAGCGAGCGACGGCGTTGGCGTGCTGCTGGAGAACGGCGGCACGGTGACCAACGGCGCCAGCGGGAAGATCAGCGGCGACGCTGGCGGTGGCTTCGGGGTCTTGGTCTTGGGTGGCGCGGGCGCCGTGACCAATGCGGGCGTCATCGCGAGTTATGGGACGCAAAGCGCGATCCACCTCAACGCCGGCGGCACGGTGACCAACCAGACCGGCGGGACAATCGAATCATCCGCCGGCGACGGCGTTTTTGTAGAAGCCGCCGGCGGCACGGTGACCAACCAGAAGAAAGGGACGATCAGCGGCGGCTTGGACGGCGTTTACGTCACGGGCGGTTCCGGGACGGTGACCAACGCGGGCGCAATCAGCAGCGACGATTACGGCGTCGCGCTGAACGCCGGCGGCGCCCTGACCAACCAAGCGGGCGGCGCAATCAGCGGCGCCGACGAAGGCGTTTACGTCACGGGCGGCAAGGGCACGGCGACCAACGCGGGCGCGATCAGCGGCGCCGATGAAGGCGTCGAGCTGAACGCCGGCGGCGCAGTGACCAATCAGGCCGGCGGGACAATCGTCGCGACGGCGACTTCCAGCGATGGGGTGGAGCTGTCGGACGGCGGCACGGTCACCAACGCGAAGGGAGGGACGATCAGCGGCGTCGGTCACGGCGTCGACGTCCAAGGCGCCGCGGGGGCGGTGACCAACGCGGGCGCGATCGCGAATGGCGCGCCGAGTTGGAGCGCGATCCGATTCGACGCCGGCGGGACAGTGACCAACCAGGCCAGCGGGACGATCGGCGGCGACGTCTACATCACAGGCGGCTCGGGGACGGTGACCAACGCGGGCGCCGTCACGGGCGGGGTGTGGCTGCAGACCGGCGGCACGGCGACCAACCAGGCCGGCGGGACGATCGTCAACAACGGCTCCAGCGGCTACGGCGTGGGTCTCGACGCCGGCGGCGCGATCGTCAACTCCAGCAAGATCAGCGGCAAATACGTCGGCGTCGACCTCGTCGCCGGCGGCTCGGTGACCAACCAGACCGGCGGAACGCTGACCGGCGGCTATATCGGCGCGCTGTTGGGCGCTCCCGGCCAGACGACGGGCGGCGGCGGCACGGTGACCAACAAGACGGGCGGGACGATCAGCGGCGAGAGCGGGGTCGCCGTCTACGGCGCGACGGCCACGGTGACCAACGCCGGCAAGATCACCGGGACGACCGCCGCCTCGGTGACAAAGAACAGCTTGTCGTTCGTGCTCGGCGACGGCGTGTCGCTTGCCGCCGGCGGCTCGGTGATCAACGAGAAGGGAGGGACGATCAGCGGCGCTGCGGACGGCGTTTACGTCACGGGCGGCGCGGGCGCGGTGACCAACGCCGGCACCATCAGCGGGGAGACAGACTCGGTCGTGTTCGCCGGTTCGGGCGCCAATATTCTGACGCTGGAGACCGGCTCCGCGCTGACGGGCGAAGCCATCGGCAGCACGGCGGGCGGCGCGACCAACGAGCTGGCGCTGCAAGGCTCGGGCGCGGCGAGCAATGTCTTCCTCGATTTCAACACGCTCGACGTCGCGGCGAGCGGCGCCTGGACGCTCGGCGGCGATTCGAGCTTCGGCGCGACGGCGGTTTCCTCGGGAACGTTGATCGCCGCCGGCGACCTCGTGATCGGCGTCGGCGACACGGCGATCGCGAATTCCGGCGCGTTGGAGGCGGGCGCGCACGGCACGCTGACGATCGACGGCGCGCTGACCGGCGCCGGCGACGCGACGATCGAAGGCGGCGGCACGATCGAGTTCGGCGCGTCCGACGGCGCAATCGGGGAGAACGTGACATTCGCCGGCAGCGGCGCATCCATCCTGAGGTTCGACCAGGCAGCGACGGCGGCGGCGAGTTCGCTCTACGACGGCGTGATCTCGGGCTTCGCCAAGAGCACGGACGAGATCGACCTCGCCGGACTGCTTTTCCAAACCGGAGACTCCAGCTTCACCACCAAGACCTCGGGCAAAGACACGATCCTGACGGTGACCGACGGTCTCGACTCGGTCTCGCTCGCCTTCGCCGGCACGACGGGTTACGGCTTCACGATCTCCGCCGATAGCGGGACGAGCGGGGCCGGCACGCTGATCGCCTTTTCGGCCAAGCATTGAGCGGCGCGCGGCGGGCCGGCGCGACGACGACGCCTTCGCGGCGCTCGCCGCGCCCCTCGCCGCGCTCGACCAGCGGATCGGCGACAAAGATCGCGCGACGATCGTCAAGGCGAATGGCGGCGTCGACCTGCGCGGCCTCGGCGGCTTGGGCGTCGCCGCGGGACCGACCGAGCGTCTCGCCGCGAGCGATTTCCTGCCGCCCCATCCGTCCGACGGCTAGAGGAGGCGAGCGAAACTCGGGGGCGCCACAGTCCGACGCGGGACGGCCGCAGGGAAACACGCTTTGATCGGGCCGACGACATTTCGACGGCGGCGCCGCGCGCCGCGAACAGCCCGTCGCGCCTGTCGTCAGCGCCCTTCGACATGGGGACCTGTTCGGCTAGAGCCGCGCGGCGGTCAAACCACAAGGGCGCGCCCTTCGCCTTCGCCTACGCCACGAACCTGAAATCCGCCAGGGCGAGGGTCGTCTTGGCGACGCCATCCAGCGTCAGCGTGTCGCCGTGGGTGTCGGTGATCATGGCGCCGCCCGCGGTCGAAGTCAGCCCGCTGTTCGACAGCAACGCGTTCCAATCCTGCGCTTGCGACATCGTCGAGTTCATATAACTGAAGCACGAGAGGCCGAACTCCAGGACGTCGTGGGTCTGCCCCGTGGCGAGGAAGTGGGTCACGGTGTCGGCGCCGAAGCCGGCATCGAACGCGAAGGTGTCGCCGTGGCCGGCGGTGAACGTCTCGCCGCCCGCGCTCGTCGCCGCGATCGTCACCCCGCTCTTGTCCGCGGTGAAGGCAATCGACCCGCCGCCGACGGCGACGTCTTCCGTATAGGCCGGCGTCCCGGCCGTATAGAACTGCGCGCTCGTCGAGCCGTCGAGGTTGACTTGCTCGATCGAGGCGATCTCGCCGGTCTTGGCGAGCGCGGCCAGCGTCGTATTGTTGGCCAAGATGTTCGCTGCGCTATCGTAAACGCCGACCGTGTCGCCGCTCGGGGCCGAGACCGTGAGCCCCGCAGTCCGACAAGCCGCGGCGTCCGCCGCGCTCAACACCAAGGACGCGTCCGTCGCCGCGATTCCTGTGACCCCGACGAGGGCGCGCTCACTTTCAGCGCCGCCCCCTCCAGCTCCGCTGCTTCGGCGACGCTCAACGCGACCGACGCATCTGTCGCCGCGATCGCCGTGACGCCGATCGCCTTGAGCCCGGCGATTGCCGGGGCCGACAGACCATCGATTTGCGCCGCCGTATCCGACAACGTCACCGCATTTCCCGAGGGGGCGCTCACCTTGAAGGCCGTCGCCTCCAGGGCCGTGGTCTGCGCGACGTTCACCGCGGGGGACTTGATCGCCGTGACGCCGACGCCCGCGAGCCCTTCGATCTCGGTTCCCGTCAGCGTCTTGAAATTCGCCGTCGTATCGGACAGCGTCACGCTATCCCCAGTGGGAACGCTCACCTGCAGACCCGCCGTCTCCAGCGCCGCGACTTGCGCGACGCTCAACGAAACCGAAGCGTCCCTGGCCGCGATCGCCGTGACGTCGATCGCGGGCAGGAGGGCGATTTGCCCTGCCGTCAGCGCCTCGATATGCGCCGCTGTGTCGGACAGCGTCACGGCGTCACCGGAAAAAGCGCTCACTTTCAGCGCCGCCGCTTCCAGCGCCAGCGCCTGGGCGACCGTCAGCAACACGGCGGCGTCCGTGGTCGTGATTGCCGTGACGCCGATCGCCTTGAGCCCGGCGATCTCCGTTGTGGTCAGCTTCTCGATGTTCGCCGCCGTATCCGACAGCGTCACCGTCTCGCCCGAGGGAGCGCTCGCCTTCAGACCCGCCGTCTCGAGGGCGGCGGCTTGAGCGAGGCTCAACGCGACGGACGCGTCGTTCGCCGCGACGCCGCTGACCCCGATCGCCTTGAGGCCGGCGATTTCGCTCGCCGTCAGATTGGCCTCGATATTGGCCGCCGCGTCCGCCAGCGTCACCGTCTTGCCCGTGGGAGCGCTCACCTTCAAACCCGCCGTCTCCAGAGCTTGCGCCTGAGCGACGCTCAACGTGACGGAGGCGTCGCTCGCCGCGACGCCGCTGACCCCGATCGCCTTGAGGTCGGCGATCTCGCCCGTCGTCAGAAGGCTCTCGATATTGGACGCGGCATCCGACAACGTCACCGTTTTGCCGGAGGGCGCGCCGACTCTAATGCCCGCCCCCTCCAGCTCCGCCGCCTCGGCGACGCTCAATAAAACCGAAGCATCCGTCGCCGCGACCGCCGTGACGCCGATCGCCGCCAGAGCGGAGATCCGAGACGACGTCAGCGCCTCGATAGCCGCCGCGGTCTCGGACAGCGTCACGGTCTTGCCCGCGAGAACGCTCACTTTTAGGGTGGCCGCCTCCAGCGCCGCCGCTTGAGCGACGCTCAACAAGACCGACGTGTCTGTCGCGGCGATCGCCATGACGCCGACGCCCACGAGTCCGGCGATTTGACCCGCCGTCAGCTTTTCGATGTCCGCCGCCGTGTCCGACAGCGTCGCCGCGCCGGCCGTAGCGCTCACGGCGAGGCTCGCATTCTCCAGCGCGATCGCCTGAGCGACGGTCAACGTGACGGAGGCGCCCGCCGTGATTCCCGTGACCCCGATCGCCTTGAGCCCTGCGATCTCGCTCGTCGTCAGCTTCTCGATAGCGGCCGCCGTGTCCGACAGCGTCACCGTGCCGGTGGTCGCGGAAACTTTGATGCCCGCGGCCTCCAGCGCAATCGCCTGAGCGACAGTCAACGTAACGGAGGCGTCCGTCGCCGTGATCGCCACGAATTTCATCGCCTTCAGCGCGGCGATCTGAGTTGCGGTCAGCGCGCCGACGTCGGCCGCGGTGTCCGCCAGCGTCGCCGTGCCGGTGGAAACCGAAAGCGTCAGGCCCGCGCCCTGCAATGCAACGGCCTGAGCGATCGTCAACGTCGTCGACGCGTTCGACGTGAGCGCCGTGACGCCGATCGCCTTGAGCCCGGCGATGTCGCTCGCCGTCAGTTCGGTCTCGATATCCGCCGCGGTATCCGACAGCGTTACCGTGTCGCGCGAGGGAGCGGTCACTTTCAGCTTCGCCGCCTCCAGCGCCGCGGCTTGAGCGACGGTCAGCGTGACGGAGAGGTCGCTCGCCGCGAGCGCCGTGACGCCGATCGCCACGAGACCGGCGATGTCGCTCGCCGACAGTTCGGTCTCGACGTCCGTCGCCGTGTCCGACAGCGTCACCGTCTTGCCCGCGGGCGCGCTCGCCTTCAGGCCGGCCGCCTCCAACGCCGCGGCTTGCGCGACGCTCAACGTAACCGAGGCGGTGGCCGAGATCGCCGTGACGCCAATCGCCTTGAGCCCGGCGATGTCGCCCGCCGACAAATTGTTCTCAATATTGGCCGCCGTGTCCGATAGCGTCACCGTCTTGCCCGCGGGCGCGCTGACGACGAGTTTCGCCGTCTCCAGCGCCGCGGCTTGGGCGACGCTCAAAATAACGGAGGCCCCGGTCGCCGTGATCGCCGTGACGTCGATCCCGTCGAGCCCATTGATCTCGGGCGTCGTCAGCTTCTCGATATTCGCGGCCGTGTCCGACAGCGTGACGGAGGACGCGGTCACCGCGAGGCCGGCCGTCTCCAGCGCCGCGGCTTGAGCGACGCTCAGCGCGACGGGCCCGCCGGTCGCCGCGATCGCCGCGACCCCATTCGTCTCGAGGCTGGCGATCTGGGTTGGCGTCAGAGCCTCGATAGCCGTCGCCGCGTCGGAAACGTCGAGGACGTACGCGCTTGTGATTTCACCGAGCGCCGTCGTGTCGTTCAGCGCCTGTGTCGTCGTCAGCGTCAGGGTCGGCGTCCCGCCGTCGGTCAGCGTGATCGACGTGATGTGGCCGACCTCCGCGGTCAACAACGCCAGCCCAGCCTGGACATTGCTGGCCGAGTCGCTGACCGCCACTTGAAAGCCGGCGCTGGCGTTGATTTGACTCGCATAGGTCTGCAACTCGGCCACCGCGATGACCGGTCCGACTAGCGTGTAAGTGACGGTGTTGCTCGTTACGACATTGTCCGCCGCGTCGGTCGCTTGCGCCGTGATCGCTTGCGGCCCTTGCGTCGGGAGCAGCGTGACCGACGCGCTCCAGTCCCCGTTGCTGGCCGGCGTCGCCGTTCCCAGAAGCGTCGCGCCGTCGTAGATCGACACCGTCAGGCCGGCGTCCGCCGAATTGATCGCGCCGCTGATCGTCTGAGCGGGTTGGCTGGTCAGACCGCCCGCGCTGGCGATCGTCAGCGACGCGGCGATCGTGTAGCTGACTGCCTCTCCCGACAAAATCGAGAGAACGCCGGCGTCGTCATTGTATTGGGCCTGCGAAATCGTCTCCGTCTGCGGGGTCGCGTCCGTCAACGTGACCGCCTGCAGCACGCCGGCGGAAAGCATCGTCTGCAGACCGTCGAGATTGGCGAAGACGTTGGCGGCGCTGTCCGCCACCGCGACGGCGCCCGAAAGCTCGCCGTCGTCGTAGTTCTGGATCGCCTGGGCGGCGCTCGCGCCCACCAGGAGCTGGACGTCTTGGGGGTCGCTCCGCGCGGAGCCATTATAGGCCCACACCTGCAGCGTGACGGCGCCCGGCGTCGACGGCGCCGTGTAAGTCAGCAGCGGCAGTTCGGAGCTCGCGACATCGACGTCGCTGGTCGTCCCCCAGTTATAGGCGCCGTTCAGATTGATGACGCCGGCGCCGGTTGCGCTGATCTGATAGTCCCCCGAGCTCGAACCCATCGATCCGATCGTCGTGAACAGGCTGGCGACGGAAATCGTGCCCGACGCGGCGACGACCGCGTCGATGCGGGGCGTGACCGCGACGGGATTGCCGGCGATCGTCAACGAAATGTCGGTCAACGGGCTCCAGGTCGCGCCGTCATACGCCGCGACCTCCAGGTTCGTCGCCGCGCCCGCGGAGGAGCCGGCGACATAGGCGAGCTTCGACAGGTCGCCGGCCGAAACGACGATTTCGCCGAGCGCCGTCTGAGCGGAGGTCGCCAGATCGGTCGCGCCGTTTAGCTCGATCGTCCCCGAGCCGAGGACCTGGACCAGATATTGGGTGATCGGCAATCCCGCGGTATCGATCACCGAGAACAGGGAGGCGACGGAGACGGGATCGCCGGCGACCGCCTCTTCCGGATTGGCGTAGACGCTGCTGCTCTGCCATCCCTCCGGCGCGGTCAGGATTTCGACGTCCGAACCGGCGGAATTGGCGATGGCGACGTCGCCCTCCACGCCGGCGATGTCGTTCATCGAAACGTCGAATGTGATGTCGTAGGTTTGGCCTGGGCCCTGGTTTCCCCAGGGATTGCGGACGATGAAGTCGCCTCTCGTCGAATCGTAGCCGATCATCGCGAAAGCATGGTCGTCGACCAGCTCTATCTTGTGGCTACTGTCGTAGGTGTATGTGAAGTTCGTCCCGGTTTCCAGCAGCACGTCGTCGCCGGCGGCGATCGCTTCAATGATCACTTGCTTGTCGCAAGTCGTCCAATTGGCGTCGTTATAATTATAGTAATTGACGCTCGCGCAGTTGGTCAGGTCAGGCAAGACATCGTCGGCGTCGTTGCCATTGATATTGGCGTAGGAATCGGCCGGGGTTTGCCCGACCACTCCCGCGGGATGCCCGATCAGCCCCGTTGCGCTCAGTTGGGCGTAGGCTTTCTCGACCAGATCGGCCCACAGCGCCGGATTGTTGGAATTATAGGCGTTATTGTAGACCAGCGACCCGTCATAGACGGGCAACGCGCTGTTGACCGTCACCCACATCTCGTCGCCGCCGACGTAGAAGCGCACGCCGTAATCGCCGCCGCCGTCGTTGACGATCATCGATTCGATCGAACGGGGGCTGTTGACGACCATCTCCTCCAGGCTCGCCATCAGTTCGCAATCGCCGTCATCGCCTTGCGCGATGTCGTTGAGCACTGGCGCGCCCGTTGAGCCGTAGAGCGGCGTTGTGAAGGTCTCGTAAGAGGCGTTCTCCCTCGGGGGCGGAGGAGGGTTCGGGTCGGGCAGATCGGCGCCCAAGAACCATTTGCCGACCAGCTCGGTCAGTTGAGCCTTGGTCGTCCCGACCTGCAGATTACCGAGCGGCGTCGATTTCGTCGATCCACCGGTCCAGGTCGCGTTCCATGGGTTGCCGTCGACCAACTGGATGAATTCATCCGCGACATAGTCGGAGACGGCGAGGCCCACGTTCAAGTTGGCCGCGATCGTCTGCAAGTCCTCGAATTCCGCGGTGGTGACCGTCCCTTGGCTGCCGACGTCACTGGCGACCTGCGTCAAGATCCCGACGGCGTCAGCGTAGGTCAAGGCGCCGCCGGCGGCCGCGCTTTCGACGTCGGCCGTGATATCGGCGTCGGTCAGCGAATTGATCCAGTCGTCGTCGCTGCTCGCGATCACGATCGCCATAGTGGAAGATCCGGTTCGAGGGCGTGCAAGGCAAGATCAGAGTGGCGGCGGGCCGGCTGCGGGTTCTGGTGTTTGCCCAAACTCATGCGGCGATTATGTGGCGACAGCGCGACGCTCGGCCAGCGCGGCCGAGCGGCCGTGATTGGCGGAGAGGGAGGGATTCGAACCCCCGGTACGCTTGCACGTACTCCGCATTTCGAGTGCGGCGCGATCGACCACTCTGCCACCTCTCCGGGGCCGCGAAAGCCAGGCCGCTAGGCCTGAAGCGCGAGGTCGGCGCGCCGCTTAGCATGATGCGCTTAGGCTAGCAAGGCGCTGTCCGGGTTCAGCACATATGAGACGGCGGGGCGTCGCCGGTGCTGAGGGTTTTGAGATACTCGGCTGGGGTTTTGCCGCCAAGGGCGTCGTGGGGTCTGTAGTGGTTGAACCTGTGGGCGAAGGCGTCGACGAAGGGCTGGAGTTGGTGGATGCGGTGGGGCAGGTCGTAGCAGCCGTAGAACTCGTATCGCCAGGATGATTGGGCGCGTTCGACGCAACCGTTGAGGTCCGGGCGTTTGGGGGGCAGGACGCAGAGTTCGAGATTGCGCGCTCGGCATTCGGCTTCGAACTCGGCCATGAACTCGCTTCCGCCGTCGACCTGGATTCCGCGCACCGGGAACGGCGCTTCGGCGATCAACTTGTCGAGCAAAGCCTTGGCGGCGGCGGCGCTGGCTGATCCGGCGACGCGGCCGATGGTCCACTTGGCCACCGGATCGTAGGCGGTGAAGTGCTTGATCGGCTTGTCGGGGCGGATGTTGACGAACAGCGTGTCGATCTGGACGAGTTCGCCGGGGCTTTGGGCCTTGCGTCCCTTGGGCAGGCGGCGGGCGTAGCGCTCTTTGGTCGCGAAACGAAAGCGCCGCGCGGCGGGCCGGCGACGCAGGAGAGGCGCGGGCGTCACGGCGCCGCGTCTGACCAGCGCCGCCAGAATGCGTCCGACGGTGGAGACGCTGGCCCGCAAGCCCTCCCGGCGCAGCACGACGGCGATTTTGCGTTTGCCCCACATCGGGTTGTCGGCGCGCGCCGCCTCGACCGCGTAGGCCAATTCGGCCGACCATTGCGGTCCCCGGACACGGTGCGGCCGGCGGCTCTTCGGCTCGGCGTCTTTCTCCCAGCGGTAGAGCGTCGAGCGCGCAACGCCGGCCGCTGCGGCGGCCTGCCCCGCCGTCAGCCCGTCCCTCTGGGCCGTCCGCCAGCGCGCCACGGCGTCGCGCCTTCTCGCCGCTTCGTCGTGGCGCTTCGCGTCGAGAAGACGCGACGCCGCCCGCCCATTGCGGATAATATGGGCAGGCAGGCCAAAGACCTGCATGAGGGGTCTCCCGAGGTTGGTTGCTTCGCAACTCCCAGCTTCGGAGACCCCTCGCTCTTACTCAAGCGATCGTCCCACATGTGTCTGAGCCCGGACAGGCGCTGTCATGGCACATGACCGATGAGACTCGAGGACGGATGCGAATTCTTCCCTTGTTTGCTCGGCGGAGCGGAGCGCGGCGCGGCGCCCGGCGGTCCGCAATTCGGACTCGTAGCGACATCGTGGGCGGCGACGCGGTCTCGGGCCTCGAGCGCGGATCAAGCGAGCCTCGATATTGCCGCGCGCAGCGTTCGAATAAGGGCAGACCTTGTGGGCCTCCGCGATCAGGCGGTCGGCGACTTCGGGGGCGACGCTCGGCGGCGATATTCTCCGCTCGACCGCAATGCCGAGCCAGCCGGGGATCCTGCCGATCCCCACCGCCGAATCGATCGAGGCGTCGGCCCCCGCCCCGCGATCGGTCGCGAACCGCCTGTTGGATTTGCCGGCGAAATGCGGCAAACTTCGCTGTGGGCAGCCGCCCTCGTCATCCGGAGACCCGACCATGCGCATGCTTATTGCTCTGATCGTGATCGTCTATCTCGTCGGCGTCGGCGTCGTGCTTTCGCCCACGGTTCGCGACAAGTGGAACAGCGTCCCCGCTGCGGAACTCGGCGCGAGCCTCGTGCAGGCGCTGCCCAACGCCCTGGAATGGCCGGTGACGGCGTACCACAGCCTGACCGGCCGTTGAGCGCGATTCGCTAGGCCGGGGCGAATGCGCCGACCGCCTTCACGGCGGCGTCCTGTAGCTGCGCTCGCCGACCGCGGCCGGCGTGAAGCGCTTCTTGCCCGCACGATCGCGGCGGCGGAACCCGGCGCGGTCAGCGATCGCGCCTGCAATTTCGCCCGCCTCCGCCGTTGCCGAGCTCGCGGTCGAGGCGCGATGAAGGCGAAGTATTGGGCCGCAGCGAGCTGTAGCGCGGCGAAGGAGCGGCGTTACAGCTCGCTGCCGCTTGACGGCATGCGGGCGATTGTCGCGCAAATCGCCTTGGGTTGACCGGGACAAGCCCAGTCATGACGGCTTCCCGGTTCGCAGGGAACCGAAGCCTCATCGCCGCTTGCGAACAAACCCGAAACCCTGTTCCCTCCCCCCATGCCCCCCGCCCTGATTCGCGCCGCCCCCCTCGACGACCTCAACGACGCCCAGCGCGTTGCGGTCGAGCACGGCGACGGACCGCTGCTGGTGATCGCCGGCGCAGGGACCGGCAAGACAGCGATGCTCGCGCATCGCGTCGCGCATCTCATTCTTGGCGGCGCCGATCCGCAGCGCATCATGCTGGCGACCTTTTCGCGCCGCGCGGCGGCGGAGCTGAACCGGCGGGTGCAGCGGCTGCTGCAGAAAAAACTCGCGGCCGAGGCGGCGGCGCGGTCGACGCCCGCCTACGCCGGCACTTTCCACTCGATCGGCGCGCGGCTGATCCGCGAATACGCGCCGCGGCTCGGCCTCGATCCACAATTCACCATCCACGACCGCGAGGACTCGGCCGACCTGATGGCGCTGGCGCGCCACGAGGCGGGGCTGTCGCAAACCGAGGAGCGCTTCCCGACCAAGGCGACGTGCCTCGCGATCTATTCGCGCGTCGTCAATTCGCAGGCCGCGCTCGCCGAAACGCTCGAGCGGCATTTTCCCTGGGCCGTCGCGCACGAACAGGCGCTGCGCGGCCTGTTCGCGTCTTACGTCGAGATGAAGCAGCGCCACGGCGTGCTCGATTACGACGACCTGCTGCTCTATTTCGCCCAGATGCTCAACGAGCCGGAAATCGCGGCTGACGTCGCCTCCCGCTTCGACCATCTGTTGGTCGACGAGTACCAGGACACCAACCGCCTGCAGGGGCAAATCGTGCTGACGCTGCGCCCCCGGGGCCGCGGGCTGACGGTCGTCGGCGACGACGCGCAATCGATCTATTCGTTCCGCGCCGCGACGGTGCGCAACATCCTCGATTTTCCGCAAAACTTCAACCCGCCCGCCCGCGTCGTCACGCTGGAGCGCAACTACCGCTCGACGCGCGCGATCCTGGCGGCGGCCAACGCCGTCATCGCGCTCGCTCCCGAGCGCTACGCCAAGAATCTATGGAGCGAGCGCGCGGCGGGCGCTCTACCGGCGCTGGTCGCGGTCGGCGAGGAGGCCGATCAGGCGCGCTTCGTGGCGACGCGCGTATTGGAAAATCGCGAGACGGGCGCGAGCCTGAAGAACCAGGCTGTGCTGTTCCGCGCCGCCCATCACAGCGCCGCCCTCGAGCTCGAATTGACGCGGCGCAATATTCCGTTCGTCAAGTTCGGCGGCCTCAAATTTCTCGACGCGGCGCACATCAAGGACGTGCTCGCGTTGCTGCGCTTCGCCGCCAATCCGCGCGACCGCGTCGCCGGCTTCCGCGTCGCGCAACTGCTGCCGGGCGTCGGCCCGGCGACCGCGGAGAGGATCGTCGACGCGGCGGCGGCGGACGACAGCTTCGCGACGCTCGCTTCGCTGGCGCCGCCGGCGAAGGCGCGCGAGGCGTTCGCGGAATTCGCCGCCCTGCTGGCGCGGCTCGCGCGCGGCGCGCCGTGGCCGAGCGACCTCGGCGAGGCGATCGCCTGGCGGCAAGCCGCCCTGGAGGAGGCCTACGACGACGCCGTCTCGCGCGCGGCCGATCTCGACGCGCTGGAGCGCATCGCGCTTTCGTTTCCCTCGCGCGAGCGTTTCCTGAGCGAGCTGACGCTCGATCCGCCCGACGCGACCAGCGACGAAGCGGGGCCTCCGCTCCGCGACGAGGATTATCTCGTCCTCTCCACGATCCACTCCGCCAAGGGGCAAGAGTGGAAGTCGGTGTTCGTGCTCAATTGCGTCGACGGCTGCATCCCCTCGGACCTCGCGACCGGCTCGTCGGAGGAGATCGAGGAAGAGCGCCGCCTGCTCTATGTCGCGATGACGCGCGCGCGCGACGATCTGACCTTGATCGCGCCGCAGCGCTTCTACCTCCATGGCCAACCGAAGAACGGCGACCGCCACGTCTTCGCCAGCCGCACCCGCTTCATCCCGGCGCCGCTGCTCGAACGCTTCGATCGCCAGAGCTGGCCGCTCGCGGCCAGCGAGCCGGCGCCGTGCGCAAGCGAAGGGCCGAAGGCGGACCTCGCCGCGCGCATGCGCGCGATGTGGCGGTAGGGCGCGAAGGCCGGATATGACCAGGGCTGCGCTCATCATCGGCTATGGCAATCCGCTGCGCAGCGACGACGGGGTCGGTCAGGCGGTCGTCCGCGCCTTCGCCGCCGAGGCCGCCGTCGACGGCGTCGAGGCGGTCAGTTGCCGCCAGCTGACGCCCGAATTCGCCGAACGTTTCGCCGCGGCGGATCGGGTCGTTTTGGTCGACGCCGCAGCGGGTCTTGCGCCCGGCGGCGTCCGCATAACCCGGTTGCAAGCCGCGGCGGCGCTGTCGCCGGCCTTCGGCCACCATGTCGATCCCCGGGAATTGCTCCACATGGCGGGCAAGCTCTACGGCCGATCGCCGGAGGCGTTCCTCGTCACGGTGGGGGCAAGCTCGCTGGCGCTCGGCGAAGGGCTTTCGGCGCCCGTGGCGGCGGCGCTGCCGGAGGTTGTCGCGACCGTGCGCCGGCTGGCGCTAGCGCCGTCGCCGAGCGACTGAGCCGCTGGCGACAGAGCGCGGCGCTGCGCCCGCTCAACTGCGCATGGAGTCGACCACCATCCCGTCGGCGTTCACCAACTGGATCTCCAGCGGATACTGGTCCGCCGCGTGCGACGAGCAGCTCAGACACGGATCGTAGGCGCGAACCACTGCCGACACGCGATTGAGCATGCCCTCCTTCATCTTCTGTCCATCGATGTAGTGGCGGCTGACCTGGTCGATGCTGCGGCTGATGGCGAGATTGTTGTGTCCGGTGGCGATGATGAGATTGGCCCAGGTGATCGCCCCTTGCTCGTTGACCTTGTAGTGATGGATCAGGACGCCACGCGGCGCTTCGGCCATTCCGACGCCTTCCAACGCGTTCACCCCCGCTCGGGCGCGGACATTCCGGTCGAGGATCGCCGGATCGTTCAACAAGCCTTCCATCCGTTCGAGAGCGTAGATGATCTCGATCAGGCGGGCGTAGTGGAAATGGAACGAACTCTGCGCCGGGTTGCCGAACCTCTGGTGAAATTCGGCAAACTCGACGTCGGCTTGCGGCGTGCCGCAGCGCGCGGCGACGTTCAGTCTGGCGAGCGGACCGACGCGGTAGATCCCGTCCGGGAAGCCGAGCGGCTTGAAGTACGGCGCCTTCAAGTACGAGGTCGGCAACGTCGCCTCGCCGATGAACTGCTGATAATCTTCCGCCGCCATATGGTTGACGACGATCTTCCCCGACGCGTCGACGAAGCGCAGCCCGCCGTCGTAAAGCTGCAAATTGCCGCCGTCGTCGACCAGCCCCGCGTACATGGTGGGGGCGTTGCCGAAGTGCGCGATCTCATCCGCGAACGTGTCGACGACGCCTTTGAAGAAACTCAGCGTCCCCAGGGCGATCCCCTTCGCCTCCGGCAGGCCGGCCAGAATGCGGTCGCGCACGGCGGGATCGAGCGGAGCGTTGACGCCGCCGGGAACGGTCCAGGACGGATGGATGCGCTCTTTGGCCAAGCTTTCGATCACCTGCTGACCGAATTTGCGCAGCGCGATGCCCTGCTTGGCCAGGGCCGGATGGTCTTCGATCACGCCAATGACGTTGCGCCGGACCGGATCGGAATCAAAGCCGAGAAGCAGATCGGGCGAGGAGAGATGAAAGAAACTCAGCGCATGGGACTGCACGATTTGGCCGCAATGCAACAATTCCCTGAGCTTTGCCGCCGTCGGCGGAATCCGCACGCGCATGATGGCGTCGCAGGCCTTGACCGAGGCCAATAGGTGGCTGATCGGGCAAATCCCGCAGATGCGCGCCGTGATGGCCGGCATCTCATAGAAGGGCCGGCCTTCGGTGAATTTCTCGAACCCGCGAAATTGCGTGACATGGAACGCCGTGTCGACGACCTTGCCGTCCGGGTCGAGGTGGATCGTGACTTTCGCGTGACCTTCGATGCGGGTGATCGGGTCAATGACAATGGTCCGCATGATGGCCTCCTCAGCCAAACCGCACTTTGGTCTTCAGATCGGGGATGCGGCCATCCAACAGTTCGTTGACGACAAACAGAATCGAGGGAGCCGACGGCGGGCAACCAGGCACATGCAGGTCGATCTTGACCGCTTCGTGAAGCGGTATCGCGTGCCTCAGCAACGCCGGCACGCCATCAGTCGGGATCCCCTTCTGCACGTCGGCGCCTTCGACGTAGGCTCGCTCGAGGATCGTCTTCACCGAATACTGATTGCGCATTGATGGAACATTGGCGGTGACAGCGCAATCGCCGAGAGCCACCAGAATACGCGTGCGTTCCCGGACGCGCCGAATCTTCTCGAGGTCGTCCTCGCTGCTGACGGCGCCCTCGACGATGGTGACGTCGACGTCGCGGGGAAACTCCTGAGCGTCGACCAATGGGCCATAAACCAAATCGGCCCGCTCGGCGATGGCCAGGAGCGCTTCGTCCACGTCAAGCAGAGACATGTGGCATCCGGAACAGCCGTCGAGCCACATCGTGGCCAGTCTCGCCTTCTTCATGTACTCGTCCCTCTCTTTTCAGCGAGTTGCTCGACAAAGCCATTCCGCTTGATCATTTCCTCGACCGCATAGCCCTTTTCGACCAGCGCGCCAGTCGGGCAGACCTGTACGCATTTGCCGCAGTTGGTGCAGGATTGAGACTCGCCCCAGGGGCGGTCGAGTTCGGCGACCAGCATCGAGTTGATGCCGCGCGCCGACACGTCCCAGACGTGCGCGCCCTCGATCTCGTCACAAACGCGAACGCACCGAGTGCAGAGAATGCAGCGATTATGGTCCAGGACGAAGCGGGGATGAGAGACGTCCACCGGCAGCCGCGGAAAATTGTAGGGCATGTCGACATGGGTGAGGCCGAGCTTCTGCGCCAGCGACTGCAATTCGCAATGGCCGTTCGAGACGCAGACGGCGCAAATATGATTCCGCTCGACGAACAGCAGCTCCAGCGCCATCAGTCGGTCATGGGCGAGCCTGTCCGAGTTCGTGATGATGGACATTCCGCTTTTGACGGGCGTCGTGCAGGCTGGCAGCAGCCGGCCGACGCCGGACACCTCGACCAGGCACAGTCTGCACGATCCGGGGGAACTCAACCCTTCCATATGGCAGAGCGAAGGGATGTATCGTCCATTCGCGTGGGCCGCCTCGAATATGGTCTGGCCTTCCGTGGCGGTGCACAGTTCACCGTCGATGCGAACCGAGATTTGCTGAGGCACGTAGTTGCTCCTTACCGACGGGAGGCGGCAAGCGCCGTTTCACGGATATCGCAGCGCAGACAGCGGCCGGCCTCTTCGCGCGCCGCCTCAGGCGGCAAGGCCGATATGGCTTCCTCGAAGGTCTTGACGCGGATCGCCGCCGGAAGAAAGCGCGCGTTGTGGCGAGAGCATGCGCTGGGTTGCGGCGGCGTCTGGTCGTACTGGAACACGGGCAAGATGCTGTCGAACCGATGTTCGCCAGTCAGATGGCGGTCGATATTCCTCGCCGCTTTCTTCGCTATGCCCATCGCGCCGGTGACGTTGGACGCCCCCGTCAGGAAATCGCCGCCCGCGTAGACGGTCTCGCGGCTGGTCGTCAGGTCGTAACGATCGACTTCGAGCATCCCGTCTTTCTTGACGGTCAGACCGGACGCGCGGCTGAAATCGTCGTCCACGCTTTCCCCAACCGCGAGAATGACGCTGTTGCAACTGACGACTTGGATCTCGCCAGTGTCGATCGGACGCCGGCGACCGGATGAGTCGAATGCGCCGAGACGCGTCTTGGTGACCTCGATCGCCTTGACAGCGCCGCGTTCGCCAATGATGCGGTGGGGAGAAGCCAGAAAAAGGAAACGCACGCCCTCTTCTTCAGCAGCCTCGACTTCCTCTGCGATGGCCGGCATGTCCTTGCGTTCGCGCCGATAGATGACGGTCGCAGACGAACCCTTGCGGATCACGGTGCGGGCGCAATCGATGGCGGAATTGCCGCCCCCGATGATGACGACGCGCTCGCCGAGTTTCGCTTGCTTGTTGCTGGCCTCGCCCTCGAGGAAATGAAGGGCTCCGAAGACTCCCGCCGCATCGTCGCCCGCAATGCGGGCCTGCGTTTCCTTCCACGTGCCGAGAGAGAGGAACACCGCATCGAACTTCTTTTCCAACTCGTCCAATGAAACATCGGACCCGACGCGAGAGTTAAAGACGAACCGGACGCCCAGCCGGCGAATGATCTCGATCTCGCGGTCGAGGATGGCCTTGGGCGCCCGATATTCCGGCAGCGCGAAGCGCAACATGCCGCCAGCCTCCGGGTGGGATTCGTAGACGACGACCTCGTGCCCCAGCAGGGCCAGGTAGAAGGCGGCGGTCAGCCCGGCCGGGCCGGCGCCGACCACGGCGACCTTCTTTCCGGTTGGGGACAACCGCCTGGCGACAACTTTGCCCGCCATCTCGTCGAACCGATCGGACAGCAGCACGGAATCGGCGATGAACCGATGCACCTCGCGCATGTTGATCGACTCGTCGACGGTCTTGCGACGGCATCGGCTTTCGCAAGGGTGCTGGCAAACGCGGCCCGTGGAGGCGGGCAGAGGATTGTCCATGATGACCGATTCGAAAGCGTCCGCCAGACGGTCTTCCTTGTAGAGCTGCAAGAATCGAGGGATGTTCATGTGCAGCGGACAGCTGTTCTCGCAAGGCGAGAGGGCGAGGTCCTCACAAATGCCGGCGCGGCAGCGTTTCGCGCGAATGTGGTCCTCGAATTCATGGCGAAAATGGCGAAGCCCGGTGAGGAGCGGGTTCGGCGCGGTTTGGCCGAGCCCGCAGAGCGACGTGTCGCGGATCATCCGGCCCAGTTCGTCCAGTTCGGCCAGGTCCTCCTCCCGGCCCTCCCCTTTGGTGATGCGCGTGAGGGTGCGCAGCGCCTTGTCCAGGCCCACCCGGCAAGGCGTGCATTTGCCGCAGGATTCGGACCGGGTGAACTCGACGAAATAGCGCGCGACGTCGACCATGCAGTTGTCGTCGTCCATCACCACCATGCCGCCCGAACCCATGATCGAGCCGATTTTGCCGAGCGCTTCATAATCAACGGGCGTGTCAAACATGCTGCGGGGGATGCAACCGCCAGAGGGGCCGCCGGTCTGCACCGCCTTGACGGCGTGGCCGACGTCGCTGCCGCCTCCGGCGTCATAAATGAATTTGCTGAGGGGGGTGCCGAGCGGCATCTCCACCAAGCCGGTGTTCCTCACTTTTCCGACCAGGGAGAAAACCTTGGTCCCGGCGCGCGCATCGGTGCCCGTCTCGGTGAACCATGCCGGCCCCTTGGCGACGATGGGAGCGATGTTGAACCAAGTTTCGACGTTGTTGATGGTGGTCGGATGGCCCCACAGGCCCTTTTCGGCAGGGTAGGGAGGGCGCGGTCGCGAGCGGCCTGACCGGCCTTCCAACGAACTGATGAGGGCCGTTTCTTCGCCGCAGACGAAAGCGCCGGCTCCCTCGACCAAGTCGATGTCGAAGTGAAAGCCGCGCCCCAGGATATCGTCGCCCAGCAGGCCATATTCCCTGGCCTGCGCGATGGCCAGTTCCAGGCGATGGATGGCCAGGGGATATTCGGCGCGAACATAGATCAGCCCTTGGGCGGCGCCGGTGATGTAACCGCCGATCGCCATGCCCTCAAGCAGCGAATGGGGATCGCTCTCGATTTCATTGCGATTCATATAGGCGCCTGGGTCGCCCTCATCGGCGTTGCAAATCAGGTATTTTTGGCTGTCCGCCGCTTTTCGCAGGAATTCCCATTTCAATCCCGTCGAAAAGCCGGCGCCGCCGCGGCCGCCCAAACGGGAGGACTTGAGCTGCTCGTTCGCAAGTTCCGGGGTGCTTTCAACCAGCACTTTGTACAAGGACTGGTATCCGCCGATCGCAATATACTCTTCGATATCGTCTGGGTTGATCAGACCACAGTTACGCAAGACAATTTTCTTTTGCCCCTTGAAGAAAGGAATCTCGCTCCAAGAAGGAACGGTTGCATAGCCGCTTCCATAGTTCACATGGGAAGTAATATGATCCCACTCTTCAATTTTGCACAGAGCAAGGTTGGCGGGAACGGTCTTCGCCGCCAATCCATCGAGAATCTGATTGACGTGGTCGGTCTGGACACGATGCAGGATGACCAGCGGTTGGCCGGGAATCCAGACATTGACCAGCGGCTCCTCGGCGCAAAAGCCGAAGCACCCCGTCCGCACGAGATCCACGTCCAGGCCGCGCTCGGCGATGGCGTCGGCGAGCGCGGCGTAGACGCCCTCGGCTCCATTGCCTGACCCGCAAGTGCCCATGCCGACAGCCACGCGCGGGCGCGAAGGCCGGAGTTTGGCCAAACCGGCGCTGCGCACCGTGTTGTATGTGCTCAAGTCCCGAATCCGGGTCATGTTCGTGGCTCTCGCTTATCTAGCGCATCCAGTTCACGCTGCAGGGACCGCTCGTTCATATGACCGAAAATCGTGTGATTGACCTCGACGACCGGCGCGAGCGCGCACTGGCCGAAGCAGGCGACGGTGCGCAGGGTCGTGTCGCCGTCGGCAGTCGTCAGCGACAGCTTATCCGCGTCCCCCTCTTCCGCAGCGTGCAATCCCAGACTCACCATCGCTTGCTCGAGCAGAGGACGCGACCCCCTGGTGTGGCAGGCGGTGCCACGACAGACGCTAACCGTGTTGCGGCCCTGCGGCGTAAGATTGAATAAAGCGTAAAACGTGACGACGCTAAAAATTCGCGATAACGGCACATGCGTCTTTTCAGCAATGTATTCGAGAGTTTCGCGCGGAAGAAATTTCCGAGGGTTGTTTTCCTGGGCCTTTTGCAAAATGCCCAACAGTTCGCCGGCCCGCCCATGCTGACGAGAAATCACTCGATCAATAAAGTCCTTATTGGTCTCTGGCGACGCCTGCGAAGAAAGGTTCTGCATTGCTCAATTTCCTTCGGCAGCGCTTGGGCGCGCGCCGCCAGTCCGATTGCGCCTTGCCGACCATCGCGCCGTGGGCGACGGCCTGTCAACGGACCCGCAGCGCCCATTGGAATCCCGCTCAATAGCCGTCGACGACGACCGACTCCGGCGTCGGCGATTCGCGCCGCCCGCCGCTGCGGCCTCCGGCGCGAGGCAGGTCGGAGCGCCACAGCCTCTTTTTGCGGCGGCGGCGACCGGGTTTGCGGACGTCATGCTCGACTTCTCTCTAACGATTCAACGATTCGGCGCGAGCACCCTACCGGTCAACCCGGCCCGCCAAACTGATACGAATCAAACCGGCGTCCGGCGTTTCATGCCTTGGGCCGAAACGCCGCGCAGACTTCCGGGTTTGTTTCCAGCCGGTCGCCGCCGATCAGATCGAGGCAATAGGGCACGGCCGCGAACACGGCATCCAGGCAGACGCGAATCGCCGACGGTTTTCCGGGCAAATTGACGATCAGGCTGCGGCCGCGCAGCCCTGCCGTCTGGCGCGACAGAATCGCCGTCGGAACCTCCGAGAGGCTGCGCAAGCGCATCGCCTCGCCGAACCCAGGCATGATACGGTCGCATACCTCCTCGGTCGCCTCCGGGGTCACGTCGCGCGAACCGGGGCCGGTGCCCCCAGTGGTGAGGATCAGCGTGCACCGTTCGACGTCGGCGAGTTCGCGCAACGCCGCTTCGATTTGCCCGCGCTCGTCCGGCACCAGCCGGCGCACGGCGCGCCACGGCGTCGCCAGCAGCGCCGCCAGCGCCGCCTCGATGCCCGGTCCGCCCTCGTCCTCGTAAATTCCCGCCGAAGCGCGGTCGGAAACCGTGACGACGCCGATCGGAACTTCGCTCACTGGGGATTCCTTCGTTGCGATCGCCCGGGGTCAAACTGGCGACCGCGGACGATGATGGCGCAAGGGCCCGGCGCGGTCATGGCGGACCGCCCGACGCCAGGGCGCGCACCGCCTCCTCCACGCTGTGAAAGAGATGGTCGCGGCCGATCAGAGCCTCCAGCCCCTGGCGGGCGAAGCTCCGTTGCGCGCGCACCGATTCGAGGCGCGCGAAAGCGACGTCGGTTCCCTCGCCGCGCAAGCGTTGGACCACTTCGGCCAGAACCTTGGCGCCGGTGTAGTCGATTTCGACGATCGCGTCCGCCTCGATGACGACGAGCCGCACGCCCGCCTCCGGCAGCGCCTGGACCGCCTGTTGCAACGCGTAGGCGTTGAGGAACGACAGCGGCGCCTGCAGCCCGACGACGCGCACGCCCGCCACGGCCTCGCCGCGCTGCAGGGCGCTCGCCGGCCACCAGATCGACGTGCCAGGAATGCGCTCAAACTCGACGACGCGGGCTCGCGTGGTCGTCCAAACGCCGTGCGTCAGCGACAATATGATGCCGATGGCGACGCCCTGCTCGATCGGCAGGACAAGGATCGCCAGCGTCGTGGCGACGACCAGCGCGAATTCGGCGCCGCTGCGTCGCCAGACGTCGAGGATCGTCGACGCCCGCACGAGGCGCAGGGCGACGAACAGCAGCACGCCGGCGAGCGCCGCGTGCGGCACGTGCGCGATGAGGCCGGCGCCGAACGCCGACAGGGCGAGGGCGAGGGCGGCGCAGACGAGCGCGCCGAGCTGCGAAACGCCGCCGGCCTCGGCGGCGATCGCGGTGCGCGGCGGGCTGGCGTTGACGGGAAAGGCGCCGATGAGGCCGGCCAGCAGATTGGCAGCGCCCAGGCCGACGAAATCGCGATCGACGTCGGGGCCGCGGGCCGGATCGGAGACGAAGCTGCGCGTCGTCGTCGCCGTCTGCACCATGACCACGACGGCGACGATCAGCGCCAGCGGCGCGATTTGCGGCAGATCGTCGAGCCAAGCGCCGGAAATCGCCAATTTCGGCGTCGCTCCCGCCATCGCGCCGAGCGTCGAGACGCCGCGCGACTCCAGCCCCAGTCCGACGACAAGCGCCGTGGCGAGCCCCAGGGCGATCAGCGCGGCGGGAAAGCGCGGGTTGACGCGCTCGCCCGCCAGCATGATCGCGAGCACGCTGAGGCCGATGCCGAGGGTGGCGAAATTCGTCGCGCTGAGCTCCGCGGCGAGCGCGGCGGTCTGCGCGATCAGACCCCCTCGCGGGGCCGCGAGGCCGAGCAGCGCCGGCGCCTGGCTGACGAGAATGTGACCGGCGATGCCGGCGAGGAATCCCGTCATGACCGGGATCGAAAGGAGGTCGGCGACGAAGCCGAAGCGAAACACGCCGCCCAACGCCAGGATCAGACCGACGCCGAGCGCAAGAAACGCCGCGTCGGCGGCGTAGTGCGGCGAACCGCCCGCCGCCAGCAGCGCCAACGTTCCCGCGAAAATCGGCGCGATGGTCGAATCCGCGCCTACTGACAACAGGCGGCTCGCGCCGAAGACAGCGAAACCGACCGCCCCGGCGAAGAGCGCGAGAAAGCCGATCTGAGGTTCGAGGCCGGCCAGTCGGGCCGTCGCCATCTGCTCTGGCGCGGCGATCGCGGCTAGGGTTAGGCCGGCGACGGCGTCTGCGCCGAGATCGCTGAGGCGCCAGCCGGCGAACGATTGGAAGACCGGCCAGGAGCGGCGCGTCGCCGCGGCGGATTTTTCGCTCATCGAGGCCTGTTCCCTGGCGCGTGGAACACGAGGATCGCGCATTCAGGCCAATTCGCGCCGCGGCGTCAATGCGGCGTGTGACATTTCGCGATCCACGCGATATCGTGCGCGCGGCATGGCGGGCCTTGACGATGTTCACGCGACGACTGGCTCTGGCGATCGGTCTCCTGTTCGGCCTCATCGGCACGCAGGGGCCGGAATTCTCGCAACAGTACCGTCAACGCCTCGGCGGCGCGCTCGACGAACTCAGGCGGATCGTCGAGGCGTTCGACGCCGAGGCGGCGAGCCGTTCGCTGACCCCCGCCGAGGGCATAGCCCGGCTGAAGGACAACGCGGACACGCTGGCGCGCGAGCGCGGCGCGGACATCGAGAGCGACATCGCCCGTGAAGGGCGCCTGGAGCGGGACCTCGCGGAGATGAAGGACGCGGGACCGCTCGATCGCCTCGTGGTGATGGCGGGCGATTTCGACCCGGCGATCGCCGGCGAGACGCTGCGCAGCTTCGAGCCCGCGGTCCCCGTAACCTCCGAGTCCGCCATCGTGGGCGGTCTCGCGCTGATCTTCGGATGGGGCGCGACCCATGTTTGCGCCTGGCCGGTCCGGCGAGGATGGCGGGCGCGGCGCGCGGCGCGCCGGATCGGCGCGGCGTGAGGCCTGGGCCTCGCGCCGGTGATCGGCCCGCCCCTCATCTTTTCGAGGATCGGGAAGCGCGGTCAATTCGACGATTTTGGCCCCGCTAACCCTGGGGAAACAGCGCGCGGCCCAATTCGCTCGGCGTCGATGAGCGGGCCGGCCTTGGCGATGGCGCGCCCGCCCGATAGACTGCCGCAATGTACGCCGCCGTCACGCGAAACATCAAGGTCACCGTCGAGCCGGCCTATTCGCCGGAGCGATCGGACCCCGACGAGCCGCTCTATTTCTGGACCTACGCGATCGAGATCGCCAACTTGAGCGATCGGACCGTGCAATTGACCCATCGCCACTGGCGCATCACCGACGCCGCCGGCCATCGCGAAGAAGTGCGCGGTCCCGGCGTCGTCGGCGAGCAGCCGACGCTGGCGCCGGGCGAGTCGTTTCACTACGCCTCGGGCTGCCCGTTGCGCACCCCGAGCGGCCTCATGGTCGGCAGCTACCGCATGGTCGCCGAAGACGGCGAGGCGTTCGACGTCGCCATTCCCGCCTTCTCGCTCGATAGCCCCGAGGCCCGGCGGGTGTTGAACTGAGCCGCCTTTTCAGTTCATCGCCTTGAGAATTTCCGGCTTGACGACGCGTTCCAGCGCCTCGGCGCCGATCGGCCCGACCAGCTTGAAGGCGATGGCGCCGTCGCCCTTGACGATGAAGGTCTCGGGAACGCCGTAGACGCCCCAATCGATGCCGGCGCGGCCGTCGCGGTCGAGGCCGAGCTTGGCGTAGGGGTCGCCCTTGAAGCCGAGGAAGCGCTTGACGTTTTCGGGCGCGTCCTTCTGCGCGACGCCGACGATCTCGACGCCCTTGGCCCTCAAGACGGGGTCGGCGGCGAGCGCCATCAGGAATTCGTGCTCCGCATGGCACGGCGCGCACCACGAAGCGAAGACGTTGACCAGGGTGACGTGACCCTGGCGCAGATCGGCGTCGGCGAGGCCCGGCGCGCCGTCGAGCCCGGGAAGGTCGAGCGCCGGCGCGCTCTGGCCGATCAGCGCGGAGGGGATGCGCGAGGCGTCGCCGGCGTAGAGCCGCGCCAACAGCAGCGCCGCCAGGGCGGCGAACGCGACCAGCGGCAGCGCCGCGAGGGCGCCGCGCCGGCGCGCGGACTTCGGCGCGCGGTCGCTCATGGCGGTTCGATTTCGTCCCGCGCGGCTTCCAACCGGGCGAGCGCCGCGCTCAGCGCGCGATAATCCCAGAGGATCGACGCGATCATGACGAGAACCACCAGCGCCGCCAGCCCATAGGCGGCGACGATGAAGCCGATATGCGGGATCGCCGTCATGCGCTCGAGGCCCCCGTCGCGACGTGCGGCGCCAGCGTGTCGCCCTCGGCGGCGGCGATCATCGTCAGCCGAGCGAGGCGCCGGCGCAGGATCTCGTTGCGGACCGCCATCAGCTGCAGCGTCAGGAACAGCAAGGTGAAGGCGAGCGCCATGACCAGCAGCGGCCACAGCAGTTGCGGCGCAATGGTCGGCCCGCCGAGGCGGAACACCGAAGCAGGCTGGTGCAGCGTGTTCCACCAGTCGACCGAGAATTTGATGATCGGCAGGTCGACGCAGCCGACCAGCGTCAGGATCGCCGCCGCGCGCGCCGCCCGGCCGGTGTCCTCGATCGCGCGCCACAGCGCGATCAGGCCGAGATAGAGGATGAACAGCGCCAGCACCGAGGTGAGCCGCGCGTCCCAGACCCAATAGGTCCCCCACATCGGCTTGCCCCATAGCGAGCCGGTGACCAGGCAGATGAAGGTGAAGCCGGCGCCGAGGGGCGCGGCGGCTTTCTGCACGGCGTCGGCGAGCGGATGGCGCCACACCAGCGTGCCGAGGCTCGCCGCCGCCATGACGACGTAGATGAAGGTCGACAGCCAGGCGGCGGGAACGTGGACGTACATGATCTTGACGGTCTCGCCCTGCACGGCGTCGGGCGGCGCGGCAAACGACAGAGTGAGGCCGACCGCGAACAGCGCCGCCGTCGCCAACGCGATCCAAGGCAGAATACGGCGGGTCAGGGCGAGAAAGACCGAGGGGTTGGCGAGGTTTCCCATCGCGCGCGTTCTAGCGCCTGGGGCGGAGCGGGGCAATGCAGCGAAAAGAGCGGACGAGACGGCGACGCCCTATTCATGGCCCGTCGCTCGACGCTTTCTTTCCCCAGAGTTTAGCGCCGCGTCGTCGAAATTCAATTTCTTGAATGTTCCGTCGATCGCGCAACGCGCCCATCGTGACGTAATAGTATCAGTCTTACACAAAATTTACACTTCCGTGCGATTACATCGCGATGACGTGTTGATCCCGTCCGGGCCAAGCGGCGGATCAAGGGCATGACGCCGTACGTTCATCCCGGCGCCAACCCGGAATCACCCGACAGTCTACGAAGTTGGCATGCGGGCGTTCGCGTCGGAGACCAGTCCGAGAGGCGACGCCGCTGACGGCGGTTCGAACGTAATGCCTCAGGTCATGTTGGACGTTGGCGGAGAGATTTGCGCGCCTGGGCAGTCAGAAGAGGCGCTTGCCCGCCTCAATCGCGAGCTGCGAGCGGTCAGCAGCTGTCACCAGACGATCATGCGGGCCGCGGACGAGCAGACGCTGCTCAACGACGTCTGCCGCATCGTCTGCGAGGAAGCCGGCTACCTGATGGTGTGGGTCGGATTCGCCGAAAACGACCCCGCCAAGACGGTGCGCCCTGTCGCCTCGGCGGGATTCGTGGACGGCTATCTCGATAGCGCGAGGATCACCTGGGCTGAAACGGAACACGGACGCGGCGCGGTTGGAACCGCCCTTCGCAGCGGGGAAACCGTCTGCTTCCAGGATTGCGCCACCACACGCTCAATCGCCCCCTGGCGCGCCGAAGCGCTGCTGCGAGGCTATCGCTCCGTGATCGCCCTGCCGCTCAAAAACGAAAGCGCCACCACCTTCGGAACCCTCAATGTCTATTCGTCGGAGCTCAACGCTTTCACCGCCGAGGAAATCCGGCTCCTCGAGGAATTGGCCGGCGATCTGGCGTTCGGCGTCATGGTGCTGCGCGCCCGCGCCGAGCGCAAAGACGCCCACCGACGGCTTCAGGCCAATCTGCATTTCTTCGAATGCATGGATCGGATCAATCTGGCGATCCAGGAGACAAATGATCTCGAACAGATGATGGGCCAGGTTCTCGGCGTGACGCTTTCGAACTTCGAAGGCGACCGGGCCTGGCTCGTCTATCCCTGCGATCCCAACGCCACCGCCCGGCGAGTGATGATGGAGCGCACCCGCCCCGAATATCCCGGCAACGGAGCCCACGGGCTCGAGATGCCGATGAACTCGGAAGTCGTCGGCGTCATGACCGCCGTTCTGGGCGCGCGCGGCCCGGTGTCTTTCGATCCAGGGTCCGAGCGAAGCGTGCCCGAAGGGCTGAAAGCGCCGGGATTCGACATTCAGTCGATGCTTTGCATGGCGGTCCACCCGAGGACCGGCAAGGCCTATATGTTCGGGCTGCATCAGTGCTCCCGCCCCAGGATTTGGACCGAGGACGAGAAGACGCTGCTGCAGGAGATCGGCCGGCGGCTCGCGGACGGGCTGAGCAGTCTGCACGCGTTTCGCGACCTTCGCGACCGCGAAGGGCAGTTGCACACCTTGGTGCAGACCATTCCCGATCTCGTCTGGCTGAAGGACGCCAACGGCGTCTACCTACGCTGCAATCCGCAATTCGAGCGCCTCGTCGGCGTCCGAGAGCGGGATATCATCGGCAAGACGGACGACGACCTCGTCGCGAAACCTCTCGCTGAACTCTTCCGTGAGAACGATCGCCATGCCATGGCGGCCGTCAAACCCGTCGCCAGCGAAGTGTGGATGTCCTTCGCCGCGGACCGTTACCGCGGCCTGTTCGAGGTGATCAAGACTCCGATGCGCGATCAAGCGGGCAAGCCGAGCGGCCTTCTCGGCATCGCCCGGGACATCACCGAACGCAAGAAGGCCGAAGAGCAACTGCGCATCGCCGCCGCCGCCTTCGAGGCGCAGGAAGGCATCGTGATCGTCGGCGTCGACAAGAGAATCCTGCGGGTCAATCGCGCCTTCACCGAGATCACCGGCTACACCACCGAAGACATCATGGGCAAGACGCCGGACCAGCTGCGATCGGGCGAGCAAGATGACGCCTTCTACCAGGCGATATGGGATCGCATCGCCGGCGAAGGAAGCTGGAAAGGAGAAATCTGGTATCGGCGCAAATGCGGCGAGCTCTTTCCATCGTGGTTCAACGCCGCAGCGGTCAAGCGCGAAAATGGCGAGATCACCCACTACGTCGCCACGCTAACCGACCTCACCGAGCGCAAGGCGGCCGAAAAGCAGATCGAGCGCCTGGCCTTCTATGATCCGCTGACCCAACTGCCCAACCGTCGCCTGTTCCTCGACCGCCTTCAGCAGGCGTTGGCCGGCTGCGGCCGCAGCGGGCGCAAAGGCGCGCTGCTGTTCATCGATCTCGACAACTTCAAGATTCTCAACGAGACCAGCGGCTACGAGGTTGGCGAGCAATTGCTGATCGAAGTCGCCCGGCGGCTCGCCGCCTGCGTGCGCAACGGCGACACCGTCGCCCGCCTCGGCGGCGACGAGTTCGTCGTCTTGCTCGAGGAGCTGAGCGAGAATCTTGGGGAAGCCGCCGCGCAGACCGAAGAGATCGCCGAAAGGGCTTTATCGACGCTCGGTTCGCCCTACACGATCGCCGGGCGCCCGCACCACAGCACCGCGAGCATCGGCGCGACGCTGTTCATCGACGCCGTCGATTCGCTCGACGAATTGCTCAAGCAGGCGGACATCGCGATGTACCAGGCCAAATCGGCCGGACGCAATGCGCTGCGCTTCTTCGACCCCGGGATGCAGGGCGCGCTCTCCGCCCGGACGGCTCTGGAAGCCGCGCTGCGGCTCGCCATTCGCGACCGCCAGCTCGTCCTGCATTATCAGCCGCAGGTCGACAGCGCCGGCGTCTTGCTCGGCGCCGAGGCGCTGGTGCGATGGCGCCATCCCGAGCGCGGCCTAGTGGCGCCAGGCGAGTTCATCTCCCTGGCCGAGGAAACCGGCTTGATCCTGCCGATCGGCCGGTGGGTGCTGGAGGCCGCCTGTTCGCAGCTCGCGGACTGGGCGGGCGATCCGCGCGCGCGCGCGCTGCCGCTGTCGATCAACGTCAGCGCCCGCCAGTTCCGGCAGCTCGATTTCGTCGGCCAGGTGCGCCAGACGCTGGAACGCACCGGCGCTCCCGCCGCCAAGCTGAAACTCGAACTGACGGAGAGCTTGATCATCGACGACGTCGAGGGCACGATCGAGAAAATGCGGGCGCTCAAGCAGCTCGGCGTAGGCTTTTCCATCGACGACTTCGGCACCGGCTATTCGTCGTTGTCGTATCTCACCCGCCTGCCGCTGGACCAGCTCAAGATCGACCGGTCGTTCGTGAGCAACCTGCCCGACAGCGCCAGCGACGCGGCGGTGGCGCAGACCATCATCACCCTCGCCAAGAGCCTGGGGCTGGCCGTCATCGCCGAGGGGGTGGAAACCGAGGCGCAGCGGCGGTTCCTCGCCAGCCAGGGGTGCCCGACCTACCAGGGCTTTCTGTTCAGCGCGCCCGTCGACATCGCTGAGTTCGAGCGGTTGCTGGGCTGAGATCGGCGCCGGCGCTGCGCTCGCGCCGCGGCAAGTCCCACTCTTCGCCAGAGCCGAACCGGTCGAGAGACGAGCGTTCTTTCGCCCGCCCACGCGTCAAGGCGCGCGTCAAGAATGGCGTCAAGGCGCGTCGAGCTTCGTCAAGCCGCGTCAAGCCATGTCAAGGATTGTCAAGGATTCTCTTGGGCGAATCGGGCGATATCAAGGGGTTACGGCGCGTCAAGGGCGGAATCGCCGTGGCGCCGATTGCCGCGCCCCGCCTTGCGGCGCCCGCGCGGGGAAGTCGGGGATGGGACGGGGCGTCCATCGACGGAACGGCTCCTTGGCGCTGGCGCGCGCGTTTGCGCGCGTGCAGAATTGACCAAGACGGAGCTTAGCACGAATTCTGATTATCGGAAAGCATTTGCCGCGAGCCCCCGCGCCGCGCCGCTACTCCCTGACATGCCGCAGCGCCGCCGCCGCGGCGAAGGGCGCCAGCGCGATCGCGCCGAGCGAAAATGCGCACAGCATCAGGAACGGCATGGCGAACGGCGCGGCGCCGCCGCTGGCGGCGGAAGCCGCCGCGACGCCGAAGATCAGCACCGGGATCGCCAGCGGCAAGACCAGCACCGCCATCAACAGGCCGCCGCGCCGCAGCGAAACCGTCAGCGCGGCGCCGATCGCCCCGATCATGGTCAGCGCCGGCGTGCCGGCGACGAGGCTGAGCGCCACCAGCGCCAGCGGCTTCGCCTCCATCGCCAGCATCAGGCCGAACAGCGGGCTGACGACGATGAGCGGCAGTGCGCTCGCGGTCCAATGGGCCGCGCACTTGACCAGCACGACCAGCTCCAGCGGCAACTTGGCGTTGACCAGCACGTCGAGCGAGCCGTCGTCGGCGTCGGCCTGGAACAGCCGGTCGAGGCCGAGCAGCGTCGCCAGCAGCGCCGCGATCCACAGAATCGCCGGGCCGAGGCGCGCCAGCAGGGCGAGATCCGGCCCCAGCGCGAAGGGCATGATCGTCACCAGAATGAGAAAGAACGCCACGCCGATCGACGCGCCGCCGCCGACGCGCCGGGCGATGCGCCATTCCCTGGCGAAGAGCGCGCGCGCCGCCCCGCTCACGCCGCGATCCTCGCGCCGTCGCCGAGCGCCAGCGTCGTCGCGCCGTCGAGGCCGAGCGGCGCGTGGGTCGCCGCGACGATGAGGCCGCCGGCGGCCAGATGCTCGCGCATGATGGCGAGGAACAGGCTTTGCGCCGCCGCGTCGAGCGCGCTCATCGGCTCGTCGAGCAGCCACAGCGGGCGCGGCGCGACGAGCAGCCGCGCCAACGCGACGCGGCGCTGCTGTCCCGCCGAAAGCGCGCGCACCGGAAAATCCGCGACGTGGGCGAGGCCGAGGCGCGCCAGCGCGCCGCGCGCGGCGCCGCTCGAGGCGTCGCCGCCCAACGCGCCGGCCCAGAACGCCAGGTTTTCGCCCGCCGTCAGCGCGCCCTTCAGCGCGTCGGCATGGCCGACGCAATGCGCCTGCTCGCCGATGCTCGCCTCGCTCGCCCCGCCCTCCAGCGCGAAGGCGCCGGCGGCGAGCGGCAGAAGGCCGGCGATGGCGCGCAACAGGCTCGACTTGCCGGCGCCGTTCGGCCCGGTGACGATCAGCGCCGCGCCGCCGCGCGCCTCGAAGGAGAGACCGGCGAGAATCGAGCGCCCGCCGCGTTCGATGGCGATGTCGTGGGCGCTGAGCCGCATGGCTTCTCCTCGTCGGCGCGTCATTTCAGCGTCATCTGACGATAGTTTGTCTAGCCCGCCGACGCGAATTTATCTATAAGCCGGCGCGCCCCTTCCCCCTGCCCCCACATGTTCTCGGAGACGCCGCGATGGCCAGCCTTGACAGCTTCAAATGTCGCAAGACGCTCACGGTCGGGGACAAGACCTACCGCTATGTTTCGCTCAAAGCGGCCGAGAAGCACGGCCTCGCCGGCGTCGCGCAATTGCCGTTCTCGCTGAAGGTGGTGCTGGAGAACCTGCTGCGCAACGAGGACGGCGCCTCCGTCAAGAAAGAGGACATCGAGGCGGTCGCCGCCTGGCTGGTCAACCGCGGCAAGCGCGAGCACGAAATCGCCTTTCGTCCGGCGCGCGTGCTGATGCAGGACTTCACCGGCGTGCCGGCGGTCGTCGACCTCGCCGCGATGCGCGACGCGATGGCCAAGCTCGGCGGCGACCCCGACAAGATCAATCCGCTCATTCCGGTCGATCTCGTCATCGACCATTCCGTCGTGGTCGACTATTTCGGCACGGGCAAGGCGCTCGCCCAGAACGTCAAACGCGAATACGAGCAGAACCAGGAGCGCTATCGCTTTCTCAAGTGGGGCCAACAGGCGTTCGCCAATTTCTCGGTGGTGCCGCCCGGCGCCGGCATCTGCCATCAGGTCAACCTCGAATACCTCGCCCAGACGGTGTGGACCTCGAAGGAGAAGCGCGACGGCAAGACGGTCGAATCCGCCTATCCCGACACGCTGGTCGGCACCGACAGCCACACGACGATGGTCAACGGCCTCGGCGTGCTCGGCTGGGGGGTCGGGGGCATCGAGGCGGAGGCGGCGATGCTCGGCCAACCCCTGTCGATGCTGTTGCCCGAAGTGATCGGGTTCAAGCTGACCGGCGCATTGCGCGAAGGGGTCACCGCGACCGACCTCGTGCTGACCGTCACCCAGATGCTGCGCAAAAAGGGCGTCGTCGGCAAGTTCGTCGAGTTCTATGGCCCCGGCCTCGATGCGATGTCGGTCGCCGATCGCGCGACGCTCGCCAACATGGCGCCCGAATACGGCGCGACCTGCGGCCTGTTTCCGATCGACGCGCAGACGATCGCCTATCTCCAGGCCTCCGGGCGCAGAAAAGCGCGCGTCGCGCTGGTCGAGGCCTACGCCAAGGCGCAAGGATTCTATCGCGGCCGCCTGACGCCCGATCCCGTGTTCACCGACACGCTGGCGCTGGAACTCGGCGAAGTCACGCCCTCGCTCGCCGGCCCCAAACGCCCGCAGGACCGCGTCGCCCTCGGCGAGGCCAAGGCGGGCTTCGCCGCCGCGATGGCCTCGGAGTTCAAGCAGGGCGCCGCGATCGGTGAGCGTTACGCCGTGGAAGGGGCGAATTTCGACCTCGGCCATGGCGACGTGGTCATCGCCGCGATCACCTCCTGCACCAACACCTCCAATCCCAGCGTGATGATCGCGGCCGGGCTGCTGGCGCGCAACGCCGTCGCCCGCGGGCTTGCCGTCAAGCCGTGGGTGAAGACTTCGCTCGCCCCGGGCAGCGAGGTCGTCGCCGACTATCTCCAGGCCGCCGAGTTGCAGAAGCCGCTCGACAAACTCGGCTTTAATATCGTCGGCTTCGGCTGCACCACCTGCATCGGCAATTCCGGCCCGCTGGCGCCGGCAATTTCGGCGACCATCGCCAAGCACGATCTCGTCGCCGCGGCGGCGCTGTCGGGCAACCGCAACTTCGAGGGCCGCGTCAATCCCGACGTGCGCGCCAATTATCTCGCCTCGCCGCCGCTGGTCGTCGCCTACGCGCTCGCCGGTTCGATGCAGGTCGATCTGACCCGCGAGCCGCTCGGCCGCGACAAGAAGGGCGCGCCGGTGTACCTCGCCGACATCTGGCCGTCGACCCGGGAGATCGCCGATCTCGTCGAGCGCGCGATCACGGCGAAGATGTTCAAGAGCGCATACGCCGTGGTGTTCGACGGCGACGTCAATTGGCGCAAGGTCAAGGCGCCCGCCGGGCTCACCTACGCCTGGGACATGGGCTCGACCTATGTGCAGAACCCGCCCTATTTCGAGGGGCTGACGATGACGCCGAAGCCGGTCGAGGACATCGTCGACGCCCGCATCCTCGCTCTGTTTCTCGATTCGATCACCACCGACCACATCTCGCCGGCGGGCTCGATCCGCGCCGCCAGCCCGGCCGGTCAATATCTCCTCGAGCATCAGGTGCGCCCGGCCGATTTCAACCAGTACGGCACGCGCCGCGGCAATCACGAAGTGATGATGCGCGGCGCCTTCGCCAACATCCGCATCAAGAACCAGATGGTGAAGGACGCGGCGGGCGCCGTTGTCGAGGGCGGCGCCACGCTCCATTACCCCTCGGGCGAACGAATGGCGATCTACGACGCGGCGATGCGCTACCAGAGCGAGGCGGCGCCGCTGGTCGTCTTCGCCGGACGCGAATACGGCACGGGCTCGTCGCGCGATTGGGCGGCCAAGGGAACCAAGCTGCTCGGCGTGCGCGCAGTGATCGCCCAGAGCTTCGAGCGCATCCACCGCTCCAATCTGGTCGGCATGGGCGTGCTGCCGCTGGTCTTCGAGGAGGGGACGAGCTGGGTCTCGCTCGGCCTCAAGGGCGACGAGACGGTGTCGATCCGGGGCTTGAGCGCCGACTTGAAGCCGCGCCAGAAGCTGGAGGCGGAAATCGCGTTCGCCGACGGCGCGATCGCGCGCGCGCCGCTGATCTGCCGCATCGATACGCTCGACGAACTGGAATACTTCCGCGCCGGCGGCATCTTGCCGTATGTGTTGCGGCAATTGGCGGCTTGAAGGGCGGGCGCGGCGACGCGGCGACCGAGCGGCGCGGCGCGCGAAGCCCGATCTCCCGCCCCGCCGCGCCGCCCCATTTGGCGCGCCGCGCTCGGCCGGGATATGGTGCTCGCGTTTTTCGGAGACGCACGATGTCGACCGCCGGCCCCGACACGCATTTCGGCGAACGAACGGTTCGCCTCGACGAGAAGCAGGGCCTCGTCGACGACGTGTTTCACAAGGTCGCCGACCGCTATGATCTGATGAACGACCTGATGTCGTTCGGCCTGCATCGCCTGTGGAAGGACGCTCTCGTCGCCAAGCTGCGCCCGCCGCGCCATCGCCCGTTCCGGCATCTCGACGTCGCCGGCGGCACCGGCGACGTCGCGTTCCGCGTCGCGGCGGCGGGCGGCGACGCTGCCGACGTGACCGTGGTCGACGTCAATCCGGACATGCTGCGCGTCGGCGCCGAGCGGGCGAAGCGGCGAAGGGAAGGCGCGCGGATTCGCTTCGTCGAGGGCAACGCCGAAGCGCTGCCGCTCGCCGACGCGGCGTTCGACGCCTACACCATCGCCTTCGGCATCCGCAACGTCCCGCGCATCGAGCGCGCGCTCGCCGAGGCCTATCGCGTCCTCGAGCGCGGCGGACGCTTCTTGTGCCTCGAATTCTCGCGCGTCGACGTGGCCGTCGTCGATTCGATCTACGCGGCCTATGCCGACGCCGCGATCCCGGCGATCGGCAAGATCGTGACCGGCGACGGCCCGGCGTACCGCTATCTCGTCGAATCGATCCGCAAATTCCCGCCGCCCGACCGCTTCGCCGAAATGATCGGCGAAGCCGGGTTTGCGCGCGTCGCTTTCACCCGGCTGACCGCCGGGGTCGTCGCCATCCATTCGGGCTGGAAGCTCTGAACGTGTCGATTCTCGCCGCCATCGGACACGTTTCGCGGCTGGCGCGCGCCGGCTTCGTGCTGGCGCGCGAAGGCGCCTTCCTCGGCGTTGATCCGGCGGCGGCGCCGCCGCTCGCCAGAGCGCTGCTGGCCCTCGCCAATCTCATGGCGCGGCGCGGCGCCGGCGGCCTCGGCGGTCTCGCCGCCGCGATCGATCGGCTCGGCCCTTCCTACGTCAAGCTCGGCCAGTTTCTCGCCACCCGCCCCGACATCGTCGGCCCAACGGCGGCGATGGAGCTGCAAAAGCTGCAGGATCGTATGGCGCCGGCCGCGCGCGACGTCGCGGTCGCGAGCATCGAGGCGTCCTTCGGGGCCAAACTCGAGACCGTGTTCGTCGAATTCGGCGAGGCGGACGCCGCCGCTTCGATCGCGCAGGTGCATCGCGCGCGCGTGCGAACGCGCGAGGGCGAGCGCGACGTCGCGGTCAAACTGTTGCGGCCCGGCGTCGAGCGGCGCTTCGCGCGCGATCTCTCCGACATGTTCTTCGCCGCCCGCATGGTCGAGCGCCTCGAGCCGAGCCTGCGGCGGCTGCGCCCGGTGGAGGTCGTCGACGAACTGGCGCGCAGCGTGCGCATGGAGATGGACTTTCGCCTCGAAGCGGCGGCGGCGTCCGAATTCGCGGAGAACCTGGTCCGCGATCCCGAATTGCGCGCGCCGAAAGTCGATTGGGACCGCACGACGCGCGAAGTGCTGACCATGGAATGGATCGACGGGACGCCGCTCAGCGACCCCACGCGTCTGGCGGAGCTCGGCTACGACGCGACCAAATTGGCGCGAACGCTGATCCAGTCCTTTCTGCGCCACGCGCTGCACGACGGCTTCTTTCACGCCGACATGCACCAGGGCAATTTCTTCGTCGACGAGAGCGGGCGCATCGTCGCCGTCGATTTCGGCATCATGGGCCGCCTCGGCCGCAGGGAACGTCGGTTCCTGGCGGAGATTCTCTACGGCTTCATCCGCCGCGACTATCTTCGCGTCGCCGAGGTGCATTTCGAGGCGGGCTACGTGCCGTCGACCTACCGCGTCGAGGACTTCGCGCAGGCGATCCGCGCGGTCGGCGAGCCCATCCATGCGCGCACCGCCGACCAGATCTCGATGGCCAAAGTGCTGACGCTGCTGTTCGAGATCACCGCGCTGTTCGAGATGAAGACGCGCATCGAACTCGTCCTGCTGCAAAAGACGATGGTGGTGGTCGAGGGCGTCGCGCGCAAGCTCGACCCGCATCTCGACATCTGGGCGACGGCGGAGCCGGTCGTCGGCGGCTGGATCGCCGAGAACCTCGGCCCGCGCGGCCGGATCGAGGACCTCAGCCGCAGCGTTTCGCAACTCGTCAGGCTCGCCGCCGACGCGCCGCCCAGCCTGGAGCGCCTCTTCCGCCTCATCGAGCGCGAAGCCGAGGCGGCGCCCGCCAAAACGCCGAGCGATCCCGGCCGCGGGCGATGGCCCACGATGGTCCGGCCGGCGCTATGGATCATCGCGGCGGCGCTGGCCTGGATCGCGTTTCATTGGCGATGAACCGACGGCGTGAAACGAAGCGGGCGCCGATTCGCGCCCTGACCGGCCGCTCGGGCGTTGCGGAACCGGCGGTTTCGACCCTATGGTTGCGCTTTCGGCGCGAGCGAAGCCAAGGGAGGAGTCGGCGCTCGACGCCGTCGCAAGGTGAGCGATCATGACCGCGAGACCTCTGTCGAACGCCCGCATTCTGCTGATCGTGGGCGGCGGCGTCGCCGCCTACAAGTCGCTCGAACTGATCCGCCGGCTGCGCGAGCGCGGCGTCGTCACGCGCGTCGTCATGACCGAGGCGGCCAAGCAGTTCGTCGCGCCGCTGTCGTTCGCCGCGCTCAGCGGCCACGCGGTTCGCTCCGATCCCTTCAGTCTGATCGACGAAGCCGAGATGGGCCACATAGAATTGTCGCGCGAGGCCGACCTCGTCGTGGTCGCGCCGGCGACCGCGGACCTGCTGGCGCGGATGGCGCACGGCCTCGCCAACGATCTCGCCTCGACCACGCTACTGGCCACCGACAAGCGCGTGCTCGCCGCGCCGGCGATGAACCTGCGCATGTGGCTGCATCCGGCGACCCGGCGCAACGTCGCGACGCTGCGCGCCGACGGCGTGGCGTTCGTCGGCCCGGACGAGGGCGAGATGGCGTGCGGCGAATTCGGGCCGGGCCGCATGGCCGAACCGCTGGCGATCGTCGCGGCGATCGAGCGCGCGCTCGAAGCGCCGACCGCGATCCCCCTGCCCCCCGGCGTCGGCGCGCGCCCCGGGGGCGCGCTCGCGGGGCTGCGCGTCGTCGTGACCTCCGGCCCCACCTACGAGCCGATCGATCCGGTTCGCTTCCTCGGCAATCGCTCTTCGGGGCGGCAGGGCCACGCGATCGCCGAGGCCGCCGCCGTCGCCGGCGCGAGGGTCGCGTTGATCAGCGGCCCGGTCGGCCTGGCCGATCCCGCCGGCGTCGAGGTCGTCCACGTCGAGACGGCGCGGCAGATGCACGCCGCCGTGTCAGCCGCGTTGCCCGCCGACGTCTTCATCGCCGCCGCGGCGGTCGGCGATTGGCGCGTCGAGGCCCTCGGCGCCCAAAAGCTGAAAAAAGGCGCCGCCGGCGCGCCGGTCCTGTCGCTGGTCGAAAACCCGGACATCCTCACGGACGTGGCGACGCGGCGGAACGGGCGCCCGGCGCTGGTGATTGGATTCGCCGCGGAAACCGAGCGCGTCGTCGAGAATGCGCGCGACAAGCTGAAGCGCAAGGGCTGCGATCTGATCGTCGCCAACAGCGTCGCCGCGAGCGAGGGGACTTTCGGCGGCCCCGACAATCAGGTCACGATCGTCAGCGCCGCGGGCGCCGAACCCTGGCCGCGCATGAGCAAGCCGCAAGTCGCGCGCGGGTTGATCGAACTCGTCGCCCGGACGCTGAAAGGACAGAAATGATAAGTGTTTCCTTTCGGCGATTTCCACATGCGCAAGACTTGCAATTACCCCGCTATCAGAGCGATGATGCGGCGGGGATGGATCTCGTGGCGGCCCTTCCCGAAGGGCGGGACGTGATCCTGAATCCCGGCGAGCGGGCTTTGATCCCGACGGGTTTGGCGATCGAATTGCCGAGGGGGTACGAAGCGCAGGTTCGGCCTCGTTCCGGGCTAGCGTTGAAGGAGGGAGTGACCGTTCTCAACAGCCCCGGCACGATCGACGCGGACTACCGCGGCGAAATCGGCGTCATACTCGTCAATTTTGGGCAAAGTCCCTTTTCCGTCCGGCGAGGCGCGCGAATCGCGCAGCTCGTCGTTTGTTCCGTCGAGCGCGTCGCTTTCATTAAAAGCGAGCGGCTCACAGTGAGCGAACGCGGTCCGAGAGGTTTTGGTTCGACCGAACGCTCTGACGAGGAGAAGTGAAATGAACCTGCTGTCGCGACGCAGCCTGCTCGCCATCGCCGCCGTTGTCGACATCGCCCTGCATTCGCGGCCCTCGCCGGTCGCGGCCAAGGCGCTCGCCTCGCGGCACAAACTGCCGCCTCGCCACCTGGAGACCCTGTTGCAGGCCCTTGTTCACGCCAAGATCCTCAAGGGCGTGCGCGGACCGCGCGGCGGCTACGAACTGGCGCGCGAGCGGCGTCGGATTTCCGTCGGCGAAATCGTGCGCACCTCGATCGGCCTCAGCGCCGCCGATCCCGACGAGATCGGATCGCGATCCAAGCTGTTGGAGAAGGTCGTCGAGCCGAGCGTGCGCAAGGCCGGCGAGTCGTTCCTGGCCAATCTGGACGCCATCACCGTCGAGCAGCTTTGCGAGGACGCCGAGAGGGCGCACATCCTGGCGGAGGAGAAAGCCGACGGCGATTTCGCGATTTAGGCTCGTATATCGTCGAATTTCATCTGAGAGAACCGTCAAAAGGTGTAACCTAGGGAGGGAGCGCGCTGCATTTGGCGGCGGCGGCTCGGAGGCTGAGATTCATGGTTGGAACCGTTAAGGACTCGAAGCCCGGCGATTCGCGCCCGCGCGGCCGAGGGCGAGTCTACGCATCGATCACCGAAACGATCGGCGACACCCCGCTGGTGCGCCTCGATCGCCTCGCCAAGGAAAAAGGCGTGCGCGCCAACCTGCTCGCCAAGCTCGAATTCTTCAATCCGATCGCAAGCGTCAAGGACCGCATCGGCGTTGCGATGATCGACGCGCTGGAAGCGCAGGGCCGGATCGCGCCGGGCCGCGGCGTCCTGGTCGAACCGACGTCGGGAAACACCGGGATCGCGCTGGCGTTCGTCGCCGCGGCGCGCGGATACCGACTTATTTTGGTGATGCCCGAATCGATGTCGATCGAGCGGCGCAAGATGCTCGCTCTGCTCGGGGCCGAGCTGGTGTTGACGCCCGCTGCGCTCGCCATGAAGGGCGCGATCGCCAAGGCCAACGAAATCGTCGCTTCGACGCCCGGCGCGATCATGCCGCAGCAGTTCGAGAACCCCGCCAATCCCGAAATCCATCGCCGCACCACCGCCGAAGAAATCTGGAACGACACCGAGGGCGCCGTCGACATCGTCGTCGCCGGCATCGGCACCGGCGGCACTTTCACCGGCGTCGGCCAGGTCCTCAAGGCGCGCAAACCGAGCGTCAAGATGGTCGCGGTCGAGCCGGAGGATTCGGCGGTCCTGTCCGGCGGCGCGCCCCGCCCGCACAAGATTCAGGGCCTCGGCGCCGGCTTTGCGCCGCCGATCCTCGACCGCGGCCTGATCGACGAAGTCGTCGCCATCGGCAACCAGACCGCGTTCGACACCGCGAGGCTGGTGGCGCGGCTCGAGGGCGTTCCAGTCGGCATCTCCGCCGGCGCCGCCGTCGCGGCGGCGGTCGACGTCGCTCGCCGGCCGGAAAACGACGGCAAGACGATCGTCGTCATCATCCCGGACTTCGCCGAACGCTACCTGTCGACGGCGCTGTTCGAGGGGCTGTGACTCTCGAGCGCCGCCGCCGACGGCGCGGGCGCGAGGCATGGCAAAGAATCTGGCGCGGCGCCCTGCAAGCTGTCATAAAGCCGCGATGACGATCGAAACCTTCGCGCCGCCCGAGGCGGGGGCGCCGCTTCGCCCCGACGACGCCGATCCGGGCTTCGGCGTTTACGTGCATTGGCCGTTCTGTCTGGCCAAGTGCCCTTACTGCGATTTCAATTCCCACGTGCGCGCGACGCCGATCGACGAAGAGCGCTTCGTCGCCGCGCTGAGCGCCGAACTCGCCCATCGCGCCGCGGCGACGCCCGGGCGGACGGTGCGCTCGATCTTCTTCGGCGGCGGCACGCCCTCGCTGATGCGGCCGCAGACGGTGCAGAGCGTCATCGACGCGGTCGCCGCCAATTGGAGCGTCGAGGCCGACGCCGAGATCACGCTGGAGGCCAATCCGACCAGCGTCGAGGCCGGGCGCTTCCGCGGCTATCGCGCCGCTGGGGTCAACCGCCTGTCGCTGGGCGTGCAGGCGCTCGACGACGCCGACCTGAAGGCGCTCGGTCGGCGCCACGACGTCGCCGAAGCGGTCGAGGCGGTGCGAATCGCCGCGTCGATCTTCCCGCGCACCTCCTTCGATTTGATCTACGCGCGGCCGGGCCAGAGCGAAAAGGCCTGGCGCGCCGAATTGAGCCGGGCGCTGAAGCTGGCCGGCGAACACCTCTCGCTCTACCAGTTGACGATCGAACCGGAGACGATCTTCGAGGGGCTGTGGCGGGCGGGCAAGCTGACGATTCCCGACGAGGAACTCGCGCGCGCGCTGTTCGACGCGACCCAGGAGATCGCCGAAGCCGCCGGTCTTCCCGCCTACGAAGTCTCCAACCACGCGCGGCCCGGCGCGGAGAGCCGGCACAATCTCGTCTATTGGCGCTACGGCGAATACGCCGGGGTCGGCCCCGGCGCCCACGGCCGTCTCGTCACGCCCGAGGGCCGTCGCGCCCAGGCGACCGAGAAGCACCCCGAGATGTGGCTCACCCAGGTCGAGAGCGAAGGCCACGGGCTGGTCGAGAACGCGCCGCTCACCGCCGAGGAGCAGGGCGACGAATTCCTGTTGATGGGCCTGCGCCTGCGCGAAGGCGTCGACCGCGCGCGCTTCGCGGCCTTGAGCGGGCGCCCGCTCCAGCAGCGCCACATCGACGATCTCGCCGCCGAGGGCTTCGTCGAAGAGGACAACCGTGGCCGGATCCGGGTGACCCACGCCGGGATGCCGCTGCTCGATTCGATCGTCGCGGATCTGGCGGCCTGAGCCGCGGGACGGCGGGGCGGCGAAAATCGGCGCCGGGCCAAGATTTCCGGGGATTTTCGAGCTCGGCCGGGCGATTGACTTGTCCCGGCATTCCATGGAACATCGGCGGCTCGATTCATTCGCCGGCAGCATCCGGGCGAGGGGGCGCGTCGTCTTTAAGCAACCCGCCGTTTCAACAACCAGAGGAGAGTGGCCATTCGTCGTCCCATGAAGTCGACCGCGGCGCCGGAGAAAGGCGGGCCGCGCGTCAATCGCGATATTCGCTCCGTCCAAGTGCAGCTCATCGACGCCGAGGGGGTCAATCGCGGCGTCGTCAATATCGAGGAAGCGCAGCAATTGGCCGACGACGCCGCGCTCGATCTGGTCGAGATCGTGCCCAACGCCAGCCCGCCGGTGTGCAAGATTCTCGATTTCGGCAAGTTCCGCTTCCTCGAGCAAAAGAAGTCCGCCGAGCAGCGCAAGCGCCAGAAGATCGTCGAGATCAAGGAGATCAAACTGCGCCCCGGCATCGACGACCACGATTACGAAGTGAAGATGCGCTCGGTGCGCCGCTTCTTCGAGGAAGGCGACAAGGTCAAGGTGACCCTGCGCTTCCGCGGCCGCGAAATGGCGCATCAGGACATCGGCTTCAAACTTCTGCAGCGGGTGAGGACGGAAACGGCGCCGCTCGCCAAGGTCGAGGCCGAGCCGCTGATGGAAGGCCGTCAGATGGTGATGGTGCTGGCGCCGAAATAGCGCCGCGCTCAAGGCCCCTCGTCGCGATGCGCCGAGCGGCCCGATTCGCGCCTTGGCGCCGCGAGCCCGGCGGTGCCAGGCGACGTTCACCGCGTGTTTCGCCCTCGAAGCGCGCCTCGCCCGCGAGAGGCCCCGTTGACCCTTGCCCGAAACCGCGCCCGCGTGGGCGTCGATGAAATGCCCGCGAGCCCGGCGGTCCGCGCCGCGGGAGCGACCGCCTACGGCGTGCTGTTCGCCGCCAGCGGCTCGCACATGCTCAACGACATGATGCAGTCGCTCGCCCCGGCGCTCTATCCGGTGTTTCGCGAGGAGCTGTCGCTGACGTTCTTCCAGACCGGGTTGATCACCTTCACCTTTCAGCTCACCGCGTCGCTGCTGCAGCCGTTCATCGGTCTCTACACCGACCGGCGCCCGGTGACCTACGCCCTGCCGGCGGCGATGGCGTTCACGTTGGCCGGCCTGGTGACGCTGGCGTTCGGCTGGAACTATCCGCTGTTGCTGACCGCCGTGGCGATGATCGGCGTCGGCAGCGCGATCTTTCATCCCGAGGCGTCGCGCACGGCGCGAGCGGCCTCCGGCGGGCGCTACGGCTTCGCGCAGAGCCTGTTCCAGGTCGGCGGCAATTTCGGCCAGTCGCTCGGACCGCTGATGGCGGCCTTCATCGTCGTGCCGTTCGGCCAGCGTTCGGTGCTGGCGTTCACCGTGCTCGCCTTCGCCGCCGTCGTCATCCTGACCCGCATCGCCCATTGGCACGCCGCCCACCGCGCCCGGCCCAAGGCCGCCGCGCCGCGCGCCGCCGCGCTGCCGCGCGCCGAGGTGACCCGCACCATGACCATTCTCGTCGTGCTGGTGTTCTCGAAGGTGTTCTATCTCGCCAGCCTGCAGAGCTATTACACCTTCTACCTGATCCAGACCTTCCACGTTTCGCTGCAGGCCTCCCAGGTGATGCTGTTCGTCTTCCTCGGCGCGGTCGCGGCGGGAACCTACGCCGGCGGGCCGATCGGCGACCGTTACGGACGCAAGTTCGTCATCTGGCTGTCGATCCTCGGCGTGTTGCCGTTCGCCCTGTTGCTGCCGCATCTCGGCCTCGTCGGCACGGTCCTCGACAGCGTCGCCATCGGCCTCGTGCTTTCCTCGGCGTTCTCGGCGATCGTCGTCTATGCGCAGGAGCTGACGCCGGGCAAGGTCGGCGCGGTCGCCGGGTTGTTCTTCGGCCTCTCGTTCGGCCTGGGCGGCATCGGCGCGGCGGCGCTCGGCGCGCTCGCCGACCGCACCAGCCTGACCTTCGTCTACCAGGTCTGCGCCTTCCTGCCGGCGATCGGCCTGCTGACGTATTTCCTGCCCGACCTGCGCGCGCGGCGCGCGCAGACAGCGGCCTGAGAAAGCGGTCCGGCGATGAGCGGCGCAGCGCAGATCGGTTCGGTCGTGACCGCCGTATTCCTCGCCTCGTCGGTCGAGGCGGTGGAGGCGCTGACGATCGTCCTCGCGGTCGCGACCGTTCGCGGCTGGCGGCCCGCCGGGTTCGGCGCGCTCGCCGGCCTGGCGGTTCTGGCCCTCGTCGTGGCGGCGCTGGGCCCGGCGCTGGGACTGATTCCTCTGCGTCTCGTGCAACTGGCGATCGGGGTCCTGCTGCTGCTGTTTGGCATGCGCTGGCTGCGCAAAGCGATCCTGCGCGCTTCGGGCGTCGTCGCGCCGCACGACGAAGCGAAGGCCTTCGCGGCGGCGCTCGACGCGCTCCATGAGCAAGGCGCCCGACGGATCGCCGGCGCCGATTGGCTCGCCGCGGTCGCGAGCTTCAAGGCCGTCCTCCTCGAAGGGCTCGAGGTCGCGTTCATCGTCATCGCGCTCGGCGCCGGCCGCGGCCTGCTCGTTCCCGCGAGCCTCGGCGCGCTGGCCGCCTGTCTGGTCGTCGCCGCGGCCGGCTTCGTCGTCTATCGACCGCTCGCGCGCGTCCCCGAGAACGCGCTCAAATTCGTGGTCGGCGCCTTGCTGTCGGGTTTCGGCCTGTTTTGGACCGGAGAAGGCCTCGGCGTTCCGTGGCCAGGCGAGGACTGGGCGATCCTCGGCTTTGTCGCGGCGTTCCTGGCGGTCGGCCTCGCGGCGATCGCCCTCGCCCGGCGGGCGGACGTGGAGACGAGCCGATGAGCGCGCTCGCCGCCGCGCTGCGGCAATTGGTCGGAATGTTCGTCGACGACGGCGCGCTGGCGCTGTCGATCCTGGCGGTCGTCGCGCTGGCCGGGGTCTGCGCGGCGTCGGCGCCGAGCGCGCCGCTGCTGGCGGGCGGCGTTTTGGCGTTCGGCTGCCTCGGCGTGTTCCTGGCGAACACGCTCGCGGCGACCCGGCGCTGATCGGGCCGAGGCCTCGCCGCGCCGGCTCAAACCGCTCGCGCCAGCCCCGCGAACAGCGCCGGCAGCGATTCGAGGTCGTCGACCACGCAATCGGCGTACGGCGCGAGGTCGTCGCGGTTGGCCGGCCCGCTCAGCACCGCGACCGCCAGCGCGCCGGCGGCGCGCGCCGCCTCGAGGTCGCCGCGCGAATCGCCGACCATGGCGATTCGCCGAGGCGCGACGCCGAGATGGCGCGCGAACGCCAGCGCCATGCCGGGATCGGGCTTGCCGCCATGGCCGGAATCGCGGCCGACGACGAATTCGATCGTCTCTGCAAGTCCAAGCGCGGCGATATGCCGCCGCGCGTTGGCTTCCGAATCGTTGGTGGCGACGCCCAGTCGCAGGCCCATCGTCTTCAGCGCGGCGAGCGCGCGCGCCGGCTCGCCGATCGGCGTCAGCGTCTTCAGCGATTCGACCGCCGCCAGACGATCGATCTCGCGCTTCAGCGCCATGAAATCCGTCCTCCCCAACGCGGCGGCCCACTGCAGCCCATAGCTCGCCGACAGACCCGCGATCACCGGCGAAGTGGCGCGAAACCGCTTCTCGTCGAGCGAAAAATGCAGAACCTCGGCCTGGGCGCGCATCCGCTCGGGATCGCCCGCGGCGAGCGTCCGAATGATCGCGTGCATCGCCGGCCCCCAGGTGGCGTCGAAATCGATCAGCGTGCCGTCTTTGTCGAAGAGAACTCCTTGAACGGACATGGCGGCCTTTGGCTGATCTCGACTTTCCGCGTCGCGGTTCGCGCCGCGCCGTGAGCGGCGCGGCGAGAGTCGATCGGCCGCGATCCATCGCTTAAATCGGCCTTAACCGATTTCCGCCAGTTTGTCGCCATGGCCCGACGCCAAGGCGAGCGGCGCCCGTGCAACTTCCGTCATCGAGTGCCCCCATGCGCCAAAATGTTGCCGCCCTTCCCGACGTCATCGAGGTCAGAGCCGGCCGCAGTCCGCTCCTCTCCCGGCTCTACCACGAGGTCGGGCTGGCCGCCGTCGCCGCGGAATTCAAGCTTCCCGTCGAACCTTTCGAACCCGAACTCGCGGAAGCTATCGAGCGCGGCGCGCGCTACCTCGCTCCGCCGAAACTCCCGCTTGCTTCTTAAGGCGCAGCGCCCGTAAATGCGCGGGGCGCGGGGGCGCATCGAGATGCAGGCGTTTCAACCATGCGGATTGCGCGTCGCCGCCTCTTGACCGGTCTCGGCGCCTTGGCGGCGACGACCGGCTTCGCCGGCTACGCGACCGCTTTCGAGGCGGGCTGGGAACTCGCGCTGACCTCCTACGCGCTGACCCCGCCGCGATGGCCCGTCGGCCTCGAGCTGAAGATCGCCGTCATCGCCGATATCCACGCCTGCTATCCCTGGATGTCGGAGGAGCGCGTCGGCGCCATCGTCGATCTCGCCAACGCGCAGCGGCCGGACTTGACGGTGCTGCTCGGCGATTTCGTCTGCACGCATCGCTTCGTCAGCGGCTACGTCCCGCCCGGCGCCTGGGCCGCCGAGTTCGCGCGCCTCGAGGCGCCGCTCGGCGTTTATTCGGTCCTCGGCAATCACGACTGGTGGTTCGCCGCCATTCCGACCGATCCGCCCGACGGATCGCGCAGCGTCCGACGCGCGCTCGCCGAGGCGCGCATTCCCGTGCTCGAGAACCAGTCGATCCGGCTCGCCCAGAACGGCCGGCCGTTCTGGTTGATCGGCCTCGGCGATCAACTGGCCAACAACGGTCGCCGTTTTGGACTTCACGGGGTCGACGATCTTCCCCACGCGCTGCGCGAGGTCAACGACGGCGCGCCCGCGATCCTGCTCGCTCACGAACCCTATATTTTTGCTCGCGCGCCCGAGCGGATCGCCTTGACGCTTTGCGGCCACACCCATGGCGGCCAGATCAATCTGCCGCTGCTCGGCTCGCCGTTCGTGCCCGCCGAGCCCGGCCACAAGCCTTACGTCTACGGCGTTTATTCCGAGGGGACGCGTCAGCTCGTCGTCTCCGGAGGCCTCGGCACGTCTTTCGCGCCGGTGCGGATCTTGCGGCCGCCGGAAGTGGTGACGCTCCACCTCACGGGAACGGCGGGCGCCTAGCCGCAATCCGCCCGCCTCTCCAGCCAGGCGAACGCACGCGCCGCGATGGCGCGCTTCAGCGCCATCGTCTCATCGAGGCTCGCGACGCGCCTATCGTCAATGACGTGGGAGCGCGCCGACGAGTCCTTGGCGCGCCAGCGCTCAAGCGACCACGTGGAAAATCTGCCCGAAGATCCACCCGAGGACAACGGAGACGACGATCGCGCAGACGACGACCACGGCGGTATAGGGCACCGACTTTTCAGCGGGCGCTTTCATCAGCGCGGGAACGCCGAGCCAGAAGAGATAGAGGCTGTAGAGCGCCCCGAGGAAGATCAGGATCGCCAGGGGCGGAATCAGCAAGAACACGCCCGCCACCCACGCCGGCGTCATCGAATAGACCACCAGCTTGAGCGCGCTGGGCTGATCCTTGCGCGCGCCGAACGTCGGCGCCAGCGCGTCGGCGATGAGCGCCACCACGTAGACGGTGACGAACGTCAGTAGGTAAGAGACGATCGCGTAGACGAGGCTGCCGAAGATGTTCCTGCCGAAGATCGTCATGCCGATGAAGCCGGCGACCGCGGGAATCGCGGCGAGGATCGCGACATAGTTGGTGAAGAGATAAGCCGGATCGCCGGGCTCGGGTTCGATTGCTTGCCACTCGGTCTTCGGAGTGACGAGAATGGCTTTGACGCGTTCGACAACGTTCATGATGACCTCCCCGTGGCGCCGACCGACTCGGGCAGCGAGCGGTCCCCGCTTCATGTTAGTCCGGCGGCGATCGCAGCGCCAGCCACGACGCGCGCTCGGGCGCGCCGGTTTGCCGCCCGCGCGGCTCGCGCGCTATAGTTGCCCCGACATGGCCCGCCGGCGAGGCGGGGCGGCGCACAGTTCAACCGGAGTGGGCTTCGAGCGTGTCGAACGGAGCGGGTTGGAGCGACGGGCTGATCTTCTCGCCTGCGGAATGGACGGCGATATTCC
>JBEKBD010000010.1:0-42970 GCA_050015575.1 Roseiarcus sp.
GCGGGCGCTGGCGAGCGGCAAGAGCCTGCTGCCGGCCGGAGTGACGCGCGTCGAGGGCGAGTTCGCGCGCGGCGACTGCGTCGCCATCCGCGACGACACCGGCGCCGAGATCGGCCGCGGCCTGATCGCCTACGACGCGGCGCGCGCCGAACGCATCCGCGGCCGCAACTCGCGCGACATCGCGGCGATACTCGGCACGCCGGGCCGGGCGGAAATGATCCACCGCGACGACATGGCGCTCAGCGACCGCACGCCGCGAAAGGCGTAGAGCGTGTTGTTCTTGAGACGGAACCGATGACGCTTTTGCCTGTGTTATTCCCGCTTTCGCAGGGATGACATCACCGGCGATTCCTCCCAATCCCGACACGCTCTGGCGGTTTTGGCGGAGGCCTGGTTCCTTTCGCGCATGAGCGCGGAGGATTCGAGGAGGGTTCGCGGATCCGGGCTGTGTGATCCGGACGAGCGCCGCGAACCAACCCCTCGGCCTTCCGCCGCCGGCCCCTTACGCCCCCCTGACCTTCCCGCTCACGCCCTCGAACGCGCCCGGCTGCAGCTCGCAATAGAGCAGGCGCGCCGGGTCGACCGGGCCGGGCAGCGCAACGCGGCCGGCGGGCACGCGCTTGAAACCCATGCGCGCGTAATAGGGTTCGTCGCCGACCAGGATCGCCAGCCTCGCGCCGGCGTCCCTGGCCGCTTCGAGCGAGCGCGTCACGAGCGCCTCGCCGATGCCCTGGCTGCGAAACACCGGCTCGACGATCAGCGGCCCCAGCAGCAGCGCCGGCGTCGCGCCGATGACGATCGGCGTCATCGCGTTGGCGCCGACCAGCAGCGTGCCGACGCGCGCGACGAAGCTCAGCGACAGGTCCGCCGGCGTCCTCTCGCGAACGCGGTAGGCGGTGCGCGCGAAGCGGCCTGGCCCGAACACCCGCTCGTTGAGCCGCAGGATCGATTCGCCGTCGGCGGGCGTCTCCGGTTCGAGCACGAGCGGCAATTCGGTCATGAGAGACTCGAGAGATCGAGAGGGGCGAGGCGCGCTTTAGCATGAGCGCGGCCCGGCGCGGAAGAGCGTGCGCGCCCGAAGCGCTCGCGGAGCGCGCGTCGGCTTTGCCCTTGCGTCGGCGGATCGGCCTCCCTAAGGGTCTCGTCGCATCGGCCGTCGTCCCTCGCCCAGCCGTGCCCGATTCGGGCGCGCTTCGGGCGCGAGGGGCGGCCCGAGCGAAGCGCAACGCCCAACGGAAGCCGGCTTGTCCCAGAGTTTCACCATCGCGCATCTCTCCGACGCCCATCTCGGGCCCGCGCCCTGGCCGGGCGTCGGCGAGCTGCGGCTCAAGCGCGTCATGGGCTACCTCAATTGGCGGCGCGGGCGCGCGCGCCTCCACGACATGGGCGTGCTGGCGCGGCTGGTGGCGGACCTGCGCGCGCAGTCGCCCGACCACGTCGCGATGACCGGCGACGTGGTCAACATCGCTCTCGCCGCCGAGTTCCGCCGCGCCGCGGCGTGGCTGCTGGCGTTGGGCGAGCCGGCCGACGTCAGCTTCACGCCGGGCAACCACGACGCCTACGTGCGCGACGCGATGGCGGGCCTCGCCGCGACTTTCGCGCCGTGGACGTCGAGCGACCCGGGCGCCGCGGCGCGCGATCGGTTTCCGTTCCTGCGCGTGCGCGGCGAAATCGCGCTGATCGGCCTCAACTCGGGCGCGCCGAGCGGACTGCTGACGGCGACCGGGCGCCTCGGCGCGCGGCAGATCGCCGCGCTCGGCGACCTACTTCGTCAGACCGGCGCGCGCGGGCTGGCGCGCGTCATTTTGATCCACCATCCCCCGCTTTCGCGCGGCTATTCGCGGCTGCGCGGCCTGACCGACGCGCGCGCGTTCGAAGCCGTCGTCGGCCGCCTCGGCGCCGAAGCGATCCTGCATGGCCACGCGCACCAGCGTATGGCCCATCATCTGCCGTCTGCGGCCTCGCGGGTCGAGGGCGGACGCATCCCCATCATCGGCGTCGCCTCCGCAGCCGCCGCGTCGCCGGACGCCCGCCGCCGCGCCGCCTATCACCTGATCCGCCTCGAGCGCGCCGGCGCATTCTGGCGCGTCGGCGTTCGCGCGCGCGGCATGCTGCCGGGAAGCGTCGAGATCGGCGAGCGCGAAGCGCCGATGGTCTAAATCGGCGGCGCGCCGAACCGGGCCGTCCACAGCGCGCGCCCCCAGGCGTTCCAGGCGACATAAGCGCCCAAGCAAAGCAGCGCGAGGAACGCGACCGAGCCCAGCGTCAGCAGCAGAAAACTGAAGACGTCGCCGATCGCCGCCAGCCAGCCGCGGCCGCGGGGGGCGACGCCCGCCGCGGCGGCGTCGGCGGGCGGGTTCGCCCCGTCCTTCGCGCGCGCCGCGCCCGCCGGCTGCAGCGCGCGGGCGCCCGGCTTGGCGCCGCGCACGGCCTCCTCCTTGCTGCGCCAATCCGAGGCGAGCGCCTGTTCGCGCTCGACCAGCCGGCGCGCGATGTAATTGGTCATCGCCGCGACGATCCGCTCGACCAGCGCGCTTTCCGCAATCAGCACGCGGCCATGGCGCGTGTCCTGGAAAAAGCGATAGGTGCGCCGATCATGACCCATGTCGACGAAACCGATCATGTCCAGGAACAGCCTCGGCCGCTCGCCGTAGGCGATGCCGGGATCGAACAGCTCGACGCCCTCCGGCGTCTGATCGAGCACCGGGCGAATCGCCTCGAGCAGCAACTCGAGCCGCGCGACTTCCGCCTCGCGCAAGTCGGCGACCGCCTGGCTCTGCTCGGCGCTCTCGACGCGGGCGCGCCGGATCGCCGCCTGCAGGCTCGGCGGGACCGGCTTGAGGTGATCGGTTTTACGCTCGTCCATGGTTCGGCTCTGGCGCCTCCCGCCCCAAAATATCCCAACCGGGCCGCGCGTAAAGGGTCTCGCGCGGGAGGCCGGCCGACGCCGGCGGCCGGAGCGGCGCATGCGCGCTCGGAAGGTTTGATCGCAGCCCGCGAATGCTGGTAATCAGGACGGGCGTCGCCGCGCTTCGGCGCGGCCAGAGACGAAGGCGAAGGGCATGGACGCGAAAGCGTTGTTGGATTTGTCGCCCGAGGCGGCCGACGCGCTCGCCGGCAAGCGGCCGATCGTCGCCCTGGAATCGACGATCGTCACTCACGGCATGCCCTATCCGGCGAACCTCGATACCGCGGCGACGCTGGAGAACGCGGTGCGCGCGCAAGGGGCGACGCCGGCGACCATCGCCGTCGTCGACGGCCGCTTCAAGGTCGGGCTCGACCGCGCCGAACTGGAGAGCTTAAGCCGCCTCTCGGGAGGCGTGGTCAAGGCGTCGCGGCGCGACTTGAGCGCCGTCGCGGCGCGCCACGGCGCAGCGGGAACCACGGTGGCGGCGACGATGTATATCGCCGAACTCGCGGGCATCGAGATTTTCGCCACCGGCGGCATCGGCGGCGTGCATCGCGGCGCGGCGGAGACTTTCGATGTTTCGGCCGATCTGGTCGAACTCGCGCGCACCAAGGTCGCCGTGGTTTGCGCCGGCGCGAAATCGATCGTCGATATCGACAAGACGCTCGAATATCTCGAATCGCACGGCGTGGCGGTCTGCGGCTATGGCTGCGACGAATTCCCCGCCTTTTACGCCCGCTCGAGCGGCGTCAAGCTCGATCACCGTTGCGACGGCCTGCACGACCTCGCGCGCATGATCCGCTTGCAGCGGGAAATCGGTCCCGGCGGACTGGTGATCGCCAACCCGATCCCCGAGGACAAGGCGCTCGACGCAGAGGCGATCGAGGCGCACATCGCCCAAGCGGTCGGCGAAGCCAAGGCGCAAGCAATCGCCAACAAGGACGTCACCCCGTTCCTGCTCGCTCGGATGGTCGAATTGACCGGCGGGCGGAGTCTGGCGGCCAATAGCGCGCTGCTCGAGAACAACGCCGTTCTCGCCGCGCAGGTCGCGGTCGAACTGGCGCGCCTGCCGGGCTGAGCGCGCCGGCGGGGCGCTGGGCGAAACGGCGGCGCAGCACTGTCTTCCAGAAAATCGGAAATCGTGCTATACTGCTGACTGGAAATTCGAAATATGTCGATCGCGCTGGGGCGAGCCGCCCAACAGGGGAGCGAACAGGAAAAAGGCGCAAAACCGCGGGTTTCGCCTGCAACCCCTTGATATCAAACGAAACCGCCAAGGAAAAAATTTGGAAAAGTTTGGAAATCCAAGGAATTTCCTTGGAATTTCCTTGGAAAGGTTTGGAAAAGGCTTGAAGAAATTTGGAATTCTTCGGCACGGCGACGGCTCGCGCCTCCCCGTGCGCCCGACCGCGCGGATGCGCCGGCAAGATTGCGGAATTGCAAGCCCGGGCTCTGGACCTTTGCCGCCTTCGCCCCCAGATACGGCCTCTTTCCTTGAGGATGCCGCCATGTCCATCCGCCCCGTCAAGCGCGTCAGCCAATCGAAGCCCACTCTGGAAGGCGCTGGCGTCCGGCTGCGGCGCGCTTTCGGCTTCGGCGACACGTCCGATTTCGATCCGTTCCTGTTGATGGACGATTTTCGCGGCGACCAGCCCAGCGATTACATCGCCGGCTTTCCCTGGCATCCCCATCGCGGCATCGAGACGATCACCTACGTGCTCGCCGGCTCCGTCGCGCATGGCGACAGTCTCGGCAACGCGGGCGTGCTCGGCGCCGGCGACGTGCAATGGATGACCGCGGGCCGCGGCATTTTGCATCAGGAGATGCCGAAGGGCGACGATCTCGGCCGCATGCATGGATTCCAGCTGTGGGCCAACCTGCCCTCGAACCTGAAAATGACGGCGCCGCGCTATCAGGACGTGCCGGGCCTCGCCATCCCCGAAGTCGTCGACGACGACGGGACGCGCGTGCGCGTGATCTGCGGCGAGTTCTGGGGCAAGAAAGGCCCGGTCGACGAGGTCGCCGCCGATCCGCGCTATCTCGACGTCTTCGTGCCCGCGGGCAAGCGCAAGACCCTGCCGGTGGAGACCTACCGTCAGGCCTTCGCCTATATCTTCGAGGGTTCGGGCGTGTTCGACGGCGCCTCGGCGCCTTTCGGCGCACTGCGCGAGAACCTGGTCGGCGGCGAAGAGGTCATCGTGCGCGATCGCGTCGGCAATCGCTCGCTGGTGGCATTCGGCTCGGGCGATGAAGTGAGCGTTCAGGCGGGCGAGGAGGGAATCCGCTTTCTCCTCGTTTCCGGCCGCCCGCTGCGTGAGCCGATCGCCTGGCACGGCCCGATCGTCATGAACACCCAGGCCGAAATCCGCCAGGCGCTGACCGACCTGCGCGACGGCTCGTTCATCGCTTAAGAGCGAAGCGCAGGCGCTCTATCGCGCGAGCGCGGCGAGATACGCCGCCAGCGTGTCGCCGGTCATTTTCTCCAGCGAGAAATGGCGCTCGACATGGGCGCGCGCGCGTTGGGCGAGGGCTTCGCGCGCGGTGGCGCCGAGGCTCAGCGCGCTCATCAGCGCATCGGCGAGCGCCGTCGCGTCGCCGGGCGGGACGCGCCAACCGGTGCGCGCGTGATCCGGCGTCTGCGGCGGGGCGAGCACCGTTTCCGGCGCCGCGCCGGAATCGGAAACGACGACCATCGCGCCCATCGCCTGCGCTTCGACCGCGCTGCGCCCGAAGGCTTCGGGCGCCGTCGAGGGCACGGCGACTGCGCTCGCGGCGACCAGCGCCGCGGGCATGTCGGCGCAATGGCCGACCCTCGACACGATCCCCGTCAGCCCGGCGTCGGCGATCAGCGCGTCGAGTTCGCGCGCGTAGCCCTCCCGCCCTTGCGCGTCGCCAGCTAGGACATAGCGCACCTCCTCGAGCCCGCGCGCCTTGAGCCGGCGCGCCGCCTCGATGAGAACCTTCTGGCCCTTCCACGCGGCGAGCCGCGCCGCGACCAGCACGACGCGCTCGTGCGGCGCGACGCCCCAGGCTTCGCGCAAGCCCGCCACCCGCGCCCGCTCGACCGCGCCCGGCGCGAAACGCCGCAAGTCCGTGCCGCGCGGAATGACGCGCAAGCGGCCGCGCGCGATCGGATAGAGCCGCACGATCTCGTCGGCGGTGAACTGGGAATTGGCGATTACGACGTCGCCGCGCGCCATCACCGAATTGTAGCGCAGCTTGAGCGCGGAGCGTCCGCTATAGGCGCCGTGATAGGTGGTGAAGAAGGGCCGACCGGTCGCGCGGCAGGCGCCGAGCGCGACCCAGGCCGGCGCGCGCGAACGGGCGTGAACGAGATCGACTCGCTCTTCGACGATGAGTCGGGCCAAGCGGCGCACGTTCAGCGCCATCGCCAGCGGGTTCTTGGTCGCCGCCGGAAACGGCGTCAGCACGCCGCCGACCGCCTGCAACTCGCTCGCCAGGCGGCCGCCTTCCGAGGCCACCAGCGCGCGCGCGCCGGCCAGCGCCAGAGCGGCGGCGACGTCGATGGTCGTGCGTTCGGCGCCGCCCGCGTCGAGCCGCGGAATGATCTGCAGGATCGTGCGGCCCGCGAGCGAGGCCCGTTCGGCGCGACCGAACGGGGCGAGGTCCTCCGCGCTCACGCGCTCCTCCGCCGTCGCCGGAGTCGGTCCGCCGCGGCGGGGGCCGACGCGGGGGGATTGACGAGCGGGGCGCGCTCGGCCAAGCCCCCGGCGCGCGAAGACGCGGCCGAGCGCCCCGCTGCGGCGAAATAGCGCGAACGAATCATCGGGACGATTGAAGCGTGAACCAAGACGAACCGCAATTTCTCGAAGTCGGCGCCGGGCCGCTCCGGCGCCCTATCGCCTTTCGCCGCCGCGCGCCAGTGCGCAGCGGCCTGCCCGGAATCGTCTGGCTCACCGGGTTCAAGTCCGACATGGCCTCCACGAAGGCGTCCGCGCTCGACGAGCATTGCGCCGGACGCGGCCAAGCGCTGCTGCGTTTCGACTATTCCGGCCATGGCGCGTCGGGCGGCCGGTTCGAGGACGGCGCCATTTCGCGCTGGCTCGAAGAGAGCCTCGCGACGATCCGCGCCGAGACGAGCGGGCCGCAAATCCTGGCGGGATCGTCGATGGGCGGTTATCTCGCGCTTCTCGTCGCGCGCGCGCTCGCGGCCGCTGGCGAGACGGCGCGCCTGGCCGGCATGGTCCTCCTGGCGCCGGCGGTCGATTTCACCGAGGCTCTGATGTGGGCGCGCGCGAGCCCAGCCGAACGCCGCGCGGTCGTCGAAAAGGGGTTCTGCGAGCTCGCTTCGGCCTATTCCGATGAGCCCTACCGCATCACTCGCGAACTCATCGAGGACGGCCGCCGCCACTTGCTGCTGGGGCAGACCGTGCGCAGCTTTTGTCCCGTGCGGATTCTGCAAGGCATGCGCGACCAGGACGTTCCCTATCGCCACGCGCTGACGCTCGTCGAGCACATGGCGGCCGATCCGGTGACGCTGACCTTGATCAAGGACGGCGACCATCGGCTGTCGCGGCAGCAGGACCTCGCCCTGATGCTCGAAGCGGTCGACGGCGTGGGATAAGGCGGCCTCAGCCCGCGCTCGCGCCGAAGCGATGCAGACCGGGCCCGTGCCTTCTCAGCCAGGCCTCGGCGCGTTCGGTCTCGGGGAAGAGCCGACGCGTCAATTTCCAGAACGCCGGCGAATGGTTCATATGGAGAATGTGCGCGACTTCGTGCGCGGTCAGGTAGTCGAGAATTTCCGGCGGTGCGAGAATCAACCGCCAAGAGAAATTCAGCCGGCCGGTCGAGGAGCACGAGCCCCAGCGGCTCGCCGTGTCGCGCAACGTTATGCGAGGCGGGGCGAGGCCGAGCCGCTCGGCGTGACGCGCGACCGCCGCCTCGATGTCCTTGCGCGCCTCGCGTTTGAGGAAATCGGCGACGCGCCGCGCGATGTGCGGCCTCTCGCCGGTCGCGCAGACCAGCGGCCCGCTCGCGCTCGTTTCCGTCCACACGACGCCGCGCTCGTTGGGACGATGGACGATGGTGTGATTGACGCCGCGCAGCGGAATCGTCGCCAAGGGCTCGAGGGCGACGGGCCGCGGCAGGCGCGCCAGACGCGCGCCGATCCAGGCCGCGTGGCGCTCGGCGAATTCGCGCGCCGCGCGGAGCGAACCGCGCGAGGGCATCGTCAGCAGCACGTCGCGGGTGGCGGCGCGCACGCGCAGGGTGAACCGCCGCGAAGTCGACAGGCGCCTCAAAGCGACGCAGAACACCTCCCCCGCGTGCGCGACTTCGATCAGCGCGACGGGTTCGGCCGGCGTTTGGCGTTCAAACAGGCGCAGCACAGCGGGAATGTTAGCGCAGACCGACCTTGAGTCGCCAGAGCGTTCGCGAGCTTTCGTCGGCGTGCGCCGCCGCAAATTCGAGCGCGGCGCGGCCCGATGTGACAAACCTGCGGCCGAAGATCGGGCCTTCATCAAGCACGCATCGATCCGAATTTGGTTGCGAGCGTATTGGTCCGCGCCTTAGAACGAAGCGGCGCACGATGGGCGAAGGGCCGTGACGATATCGATTTTTTCCGAACTCAGCGCCAGCGTTTTCGAGGCGATGTCGCGTCCGACGCGCGAGCGCGAGGCGGTCCGTCTCGGCCCGGGCTTTCCGGACGTGCGCGCCAAGGCCGCCGAGCCGGCGCTTCCAGGGGCTCGCGCTCGATCATCCGAGCGCCGCCGCCGTGCCGGCGCCCACGTCACGATCCGGCCGCTGATCCTGGCGGCGGCGATGGCGTTCGCTCACGGCGCCCTCGCTCAGAACGTTTCCCCGTTCATTCCTCCCGCGGCGCCCAAGCCGAAGATCGTGCGGCTGCTCGCGCTCGCCGACTATTTCGACACGCAGGTGCTGGAGGAATTCGAACGCGCGAGCGGCTACCAAGTCGCCTACGACGCCTATGACGGATCGGCGGGCGTCGACGGCAAATGGCGCGAGGGGCCTTACGATCTCGTCGTCCTCTCCGGGCCAGCGCTCGCCCGCCAGATCAGCCTGGGCGCCTTGGGCAAGCTCGATAAGGCGCGGCTTCCCGAGGCGGGCGCCATCCAGCCGCTCGTCGCCCAAAAACTCGCCGCCTATGACCCCGGCGGCGCTTACGCGGTCCCCGTCGGCTGGTTCGCGACCGGCCTTCTCTATGACGCGGAGAAGGCCGCCAAACGCCTCGGCGGGCCGCCGGTTTCGTGGGCGAGCCTGTTCGGGCCCAGCGACACGCGCAAAATGGCCAGTTGCGGCATCGTCCTGCCCGACGCGCGCGACGCGCTGTTCATCGCGGCCTGGCGGACGCTCGGCGTCATCCCGACCCGAGCAAGCGCGGCCGACGTCAAGAACGCCGGCGTTTTTCTCGCCCGCGCGCGGCTCGTCGCGCGCGCGTTCCCGGCGCGCGACGTCGTCGGCGCCCTGGCGAGCGGCGCCGCGTGCCTTTCCGTCGGCGACGCCGGCGAGGCGGAAGCCGCCAGCGCGCGCAGCCGCGAAGGCGACGCCCCCTTGGATATCCGCTTCGCTCTGCCCAGAGAGGGCGCCGCGATGTCAATCGACGCGTTCGCGATTCCGCGCGACGCGCCCCATCCGGACGAGGCCTATGCGTTGCTGGATTTCCTGCTGCGGCCGGATATCGCCGACCGCGACGCGCGCGCCGCTGGCTTGGTCAACGCGCAGGCGAAGGGCCAGGAGGGAAACTTGAGGCTTCTGTGGCCCGAAGGCGTCTACGACGCGCGCCTCGCGACCGCCGTCCAAGCCGAATGGACGCATCTGCGCTTTCCGGCGGGCGAGCGCGCCCCGGCGCGCGCGCAGAGCGGGAAAAAGCAAAGCGAGAAAAAACGGAAATAGCGCGACGCTTCGAACAGGCCGTCGACTGCAACAGCCCCATCGACCTGGTCGAGCGGCGCCGCGCGGCGCTCCGGGCGCGTTGGGGGCGTGGCGCCTGGGGTCGGCCGCCATGCAAGCATTATCATTTCAATTCCGCATGCTCGCATGCAATCGCGGCGGAGCGGATCATTCTGCTGCGACCGAGCAAGATCGTGCGTCGCTTTAACAGGGGGGGTCAACGGTCCCGTTCATGGTCATTCTTGGGACAGCCGGGCTTACCCGTCGTAGGCGTCGCCAGCCAGACCGGTTTGCTGATCTTGACGCACACAATTCAAACGTTGCGCGCAGCTCCGCCACCGGAGCGATCACCTGGACGCGCGCTCCTCGGCGAGCGCGGCGAGATAGGCTCCGTAACCATTCTTGGATAATTGCACGGCGGCGCGGCAAAGGTCCTCGACGCCGATCCATCCCTGCTGAAACGCGATTTCTTCGAGGCAGGCGATATGCTGGCCCTGCCGCTGCTCGACCGCTTGGACGTATTGCGCGGCTTGCAGCAGCGACTCGGGCGTCCCCGTGTCGAGCCAGGCGAACCCGCGCCCGAGACGCTGCACTTTGAGCGCGCCACGCTCGAAATAGGCTTTGTTGAGGTCGGTGATCTCGTATTCGCCGCGCGCCGATTTCTTCAACCCGGCGGCGAGGCGCGGCGCTTGCGAATCATAGAAGTAGAGCCCGGTGACCGCCCAAGGCGACTTCGGCTTCGCCGGCTTTTCCTCCATGGACATCACGCGCCCGGAGGCGTCGAATTCGACGACGCCGTAGCGCTCGGGGTCGCCAACGCGATAGGCGAATACGGTCGCGCCTTCGCGCGCCGCGGCCGCCTCGGCGAGGATTTTGGTCAGGCCGTGGCCGTAGAAAATGTTGTCGCCGAGAATGAGCGCCGAGCCAGAGCCCTCGACGAACTCGGCGCCGATCGTGTAGGCCTGCGCGAGCCCGTCGGGGCGCGGCTGTTCGGCGTAGCTCAGCTTGAGGCCCCATTGCGCGCCCGAACCCAGCACGCGCTTGAAGGCGGGCAGATCGGTCGGGGTCGAAATGACGAGAATCTCGCGAATCCCGGCCAGCATCAGCGTGCTCAGGGGATAGTAGATTAACGGTTTGTCGTAGATCGGCAGCAATTGCTTGGACGTGGCGAGGGTCATCGGGTGCAGGCGCGTGCCGCTTCCGCCAGCCAAAACAATGCCGCGCATTTCTGTTCTCCGAACTCAAAGGCCGTCAAGCAATCGCTCGACGCAAACTGGCAGGGACTGTGTCCATTCGGGCAGGGAAACCCCATAGACCGAAGCGAATTTTGTCGTGTCGAGCCGCGAATTGGCGGGTCGGCGCGCCGGCGTCGGGTAATCGGCCGTCGCGATGCGGCGCACCTTCGGGCGCGGCCGGCCACGGCGCGCGGCGATGGCGAAGGTCGCCTCGGCGAGGTCGGCCCAGCTCGCTTCGCCCGATCCCGCCATATGGAAAACGCCGGTCGGCGCCGCGGAGGAGTCTTCGACCAGCCGACGCGCGACGCGCAGCAGCGCGTCAGCGATATCGAGCGCGCTGGTCGGATTGCCGCGCTGATCGGCGACCACGCCGACTTCTGCGCGCGTCTCAGCCAGATGCAGCATCGTACGGACAAAATTGGCGCCGAAAGGCGAATAGACCCAGGCCGTGCGCAAGATCGCATGGCGAGGATTGGCCGTCCGCACGGCTTGCTCGCCCGCCAGCTTCGAGCGGCCGTAGGCGCCGATTGGTCCGGTCGGATCGTCCTCGCGGTAGGGGCGATCGAGCCCGCCGTCGAACACGTAGTCCGTCGAGAGATGAATGACGGGAACGCCGAGGAGATTGGCGGCGTGAGCCACCGCGCCTGCCCCGGCGCCATTGACTTTCCACGCCAGCGCTTCCTCGGTTTCAGCCTTGTCGACCGCCGTGAAGGCCGCGGCGTTGACGACGACGTCAGGAGCGGCGGATTCAATCGCGGAAACGATTGTCGCAGGCTCGGCGAGTTCGAGACGTGGACGTCCGAGCGCGACGATTTTGACGTCGGGCTCGCGCACGCGCTCGAGCAGGGAGCGAACGACTTGGCCTTGTGACCCAGTGACGGCGATGCGCATGTCAGTCAAAGAATTTCGGGAGGTCGCTAAGACGCGGGTGCTTGCGGTCCTTGTCGGAAAGGATCGCCTGATCCGCTGTGATCCGCCAGTCGATGCCGAGCGCCGGATCGTCCCAGGCAAGGCCGTGGTCGTGACGCGGAGCATAGTAATTGGTCACTTTATAGAGAACTTCGGTGTTCGGCTCGAGCGTCGCATAGCCATGGGCGAAGCCGATCGGCACGAGCAGCTGACGCCAATTTTCCGCGGAAAGCTCGACGGCGACATGCCGGCCGAAGCTCGGCGACGACCCGCGCAAGTCGACCGCCACATCGAGAATACGACCGCGCGTCACGCGAAGGAGTTTATCCTGTGCGAAGGGCGGAGACTGGAAGTGAAGCCCGCGCACGGTCGCCGCTTCGGAGGAAAACGCACAGTTGTCCTGCACGAAATCCAAGGTAATGCCCTGCTCGAAAAATACCCGCTTGGTGTAGACTTCCGAAAAGAAGCCGCGGTTGTCGCCGAATTTTCGCGGAATGATAATCTTGACGTCGGGAATTTCTGTCGGTTCGACTTTCAACGTGCTCATGATTCGCGCAATTTTATCTATCGAGGCTCGGCAGACTCACCGCTTGGCGCGCCAGCCGGCTTGCTTGTAGAGGAGCTAGCCGATAAAGGGAAGCCAGGCAAGCAAATGAACGGGGGAGTTTATGGAGCGCGTCCTTGTCACGGGAGCGGGAGGATATATCGGGACAATCCTCGTGCCGACTTTGTTGGAAGCCGGTTACGCCGTCCGCGCCATCGATCGCTTCTTTTTCGGCCGAGAACTCCTGCATGAAAGCGAGAACCTCGAGATTGTTCGTGAAGATACTCGACGTTTGTCGCCCAAGCATTTTGCGGGAGTAGATTACGTAATTGACTTGGTCGCCATATCGAACGACCCTTCAGGTGAAGCCTTCGAGGCTGAAACCTACGCGATCAATTTTCAGTCGCGCGTCAAAACAGCCCGTCTCGCAAAGCAAACAGGAGCCAAGCGTTACGTCTTACCGTCTTCGTGCAGTATCTATGGTTTTCAAGAGCCGGGAGTTATCGTCGACGAGACGTCGAAAACAAGGCCATTGACTGCTTACGCCAAAGCCAATGAACTGGCCGAACAGGGCGTGCTGCCATTGGCTTCAGAGGATTTCGTGGTCGTCGTGTTGCGCCAAGCCACGGTTTACGGCTACGCGCCGCGCATGCGTTTCGATCTCGCGATCAACGGCATGACCTACGGCGCATGGAAGACGGGCCGTCTGCCGCTCATGCGCGACGGCACGCAATGGCGTCCGATGATTCACGTCAAGGATGCGGCGCGGGCGCAGATCTTTATGTTGACCGCGCCGGCGAAAAGAGTGAACGGCCAGATCTTCAACGTCGGATCAGAAAAGAACAACTACCAGCTCGGCCCGCTCGCAGAGCAAATAGCAAGATCGGTGCCGCGCAAGGTGGAGATCGAATGGTACGGGCCGGTCGATAATCGCTCCTACCGGGTCGGCTTCGGAAAAATCAACGCGCTCGGATATGAGGCGCAACGCGAGGCCGAAGACGGAGTGACGGAAGTCTGCGATGCGCTTCAAGCTGGGCGCACCGATCGTACGACAAAAACCATCACGCTCGACTGGTACAAGGAACTCGTGGCGTGGCAGCAACGCCTGCGCGAGATCGAAATCGACGGCGCCTTGCTGGCGCTTTGAGCGCGAGGCGCCAGCGGTCGGCCGCCAGAGAGCGAGCGGCCATTGAAGCCGCGCTGGCGGATTGCAGGTCGAGGGTCGAGAAAGCGATCCAATCGACTTCCTGACGCGTCTCCGGTCCTGTTCGCGCCGCGGCCAACGCGCCGCGCCGCGTGGGTCGGCGGGTCAGAGGCCGATTCGTTTCCGTCAACGGGACGCATTGACAGCGCAATTCGCGCCGCGACATAAGCGGCGGGAACCCCGGCGCGCTTCGTGCAAGCGTTTACGGGACTGCATCGCTCCGTCGCCGAGCGCCGCGCCGAGTCTTTGAGCATGGACCAAATCGACTGTCTCGTGGTCGGCGCCGGCGTCGTCGGACTCGCGGTCGCACGCGCCTTGGCGCAAGCGGGACGCGAGGTCGTGATCGTCGAGCAGGGCGCGGCGATCGGCGCCGAGACCTCGTCGCGCAACAGCGAAGTGATTCATGCGGGCGTCTATTACGACCGCGGCAGCCTGATGGCGCGCCTTTGCGTGCAAGGGCGCGCCGCGCTTTACGCCTATTGCCGCGAGCGCGCGGTGCCGCACCGGCGCTGCGGCAAGTTGATCGTGGCGACCTCGGGCGAGGAAAGCGCGCGCCTCGAGGCGATCAAGGCGGGGGCGGAGGCCAACGGCGTCGCCGATCTCGTTGTTCTTGAAGCCGCCGCGGCGCGCGCCTTGGAACCGGCCCTGAAGTGCGAGCGCGCGCTGCTGTCGCCCTCGACCGGCATCATCGACAGCCACGCCTACATGCTCGCGCTGCTCGCCGACGCGGAAATCGAGGGCGCGGTTCTCGCGCTGCGCACGCCGGTGATCGGCGCCAAGATTCTCGCCGACGGCTTCGAAGTCGGTTTCGGCGGCGCGGCGCCGGGCCGTCTCCGCTGCAAGCTGCTGGTCAACGCCGCCGGCCTGCATGCGCCGGACCTCGCCTCGCGCATCGAGGGCCTGCCTAGTCGCTTCGTTCCACGCGCCTATTACGCGAAGGGAAACTACTTCGCGCTCACCGGACGCTCGCCGTTTTCGCGGCTGATTTATCCCGTGCCCGTCCCCGGGGGCCTCGGCACCCATCTGACGCTCGACCTCGCCGGCCAGGCGCGTTTCGGCCCGGACGTCGAATGGGTCGACGAAATCGACTATTCCGTCGATCCCGCCCGCGCGAACGTCTTCTATGCGGCGATTCGCCGCTATTGGCCCGATATCCGGGACGGCGCGCTGACGCCGGCCTATGCAGGCATTCGGGCGAAAATCGTCCCGCCGGAAATCGGCCGGCAAGACTTCGTCGTACAGGGCGCGGCGGACCACGGCGCCCCCGGCCTTGTCAACCTGTTCGGCATCGAATCGCCCGGCCTTACGGCGTCGCTGGCCCTCGGCGCGTACGCGGCGGACCTCGCGACGCGATAGAAAGACGCCCCGGCGTTTGCGGAATGAAATGGGCTTCCTCTCCGGCCATAGCCGTGGCGTGATGCGATGCTCGTCTGGAAACCCGCGACCCGCGCGAGGGGAAGGCGCGCCTCGCGCGCGAGGTCGGAAAAACCGCCGTGACGGGGAATTCGAAGGGGGGCGATTTCGCTTGGCGCGGCGCTCGGGCGTGGTATTAGGGCCGCACGGAGACTGGCCTTGTCGAATGAAATTCCGGCGAGCAACACGCCCATACGGTTGCTCGCTCCGGCTTTGTGGACGCCTGAGCGCTTTGTCGGCGATTCCGCGTGGGTCGAACACGCGCCGTTCGCCTTCTGGCTCATGGACGTTCTGCGGCCGAGAAACTTCGTCGAACTCGGCGCGCAGTCCGGATATTCCTATTTTTGCTTCTGCCAGGCCGTACAGCGCCTTCGGCTTGGCGCGACCTGCCACGCCGTGGACACCTGGACGGGCGACGAACATGCCGGCTTCTACAGCGACGAGGTGTTTCAATCCGTCGCTCGGCATAACGATCGCTATTCCAGCTTTTCGACCCTTCTGCGCACGACGTTCGACGATGCGTGTCGTTATTTCCCCGACAAGAGCGTCGACCTCCTGCATATCGACGGGCGCCATTCTTACGACGACGTTCGTCACGATTTCGAGACTTGGCGCGCCAAGCTCGCGGACGACGCCATCGTCCTCTTCCACGGCGCCAACGTCCGAGAACTCGGTTTCGGCGTTTGGAAGCTGTTCGACGAGTTGAAGCGCGATCACGCGACCTTCGAATTCACGCACGGGCGCGGCCTCGGCGTGCTGGCGGCGAGGGACATACCCGACGCGCTGAGACCGTTCTTCGCGCTGGATCAAGGAGCGGCGGAAGAATGGCGTCTGTCCTTCGCGTCTTTGGGCCGCAACGTCAAGGAGATGGGGCGGTTGCGACAGGCCGAGGCGCAGCTCCTGGAGACTCAAGAGCGATTGCGCGCGGCGAACGCGCGCGCCGAGGCGCAGCTCCTGGAGACCGAGCGACAACTGAAGGCGGCGCAGGAGCGCGAAGCGGTCGTCGCCGGTCGAGACGCGCAATTTGTTCAGCTTGCGGACGAACTGGCCCGGGCGGAGGGCGAAATCGCCCGCCTGAACAGCGTCAACGCCTCGCCGTGGCGGCGCTGGAGCGACTCGACGCTCTGGCTGAAACTGCGCGCCGCCTATCGTCATCCGACCAATTCCAGCAAGCGGAAACGCTTTCGTCGAGAGGAGCAAGAGCGGGCGCCGTCCAGCGCCGAGTTTGCCGGGTCGCGGCGGCGCTGGAGCGACTCGACGCTCTGGCTGAAACTGCGCGCGGCCTATCGTCATCCGACCAATTCCAGCAAGCGGAAACGTTTTCGTCGAGAGGAGCAAGAGCGGGCGCCGTCCAGCGCGGAGTTTGCCGGGTCGCGGCGGCGCTGGAGCGACTCGACGCTCTGGCTGAAACTGCGCGCGGCCTGTCGTCATCCGACCAATTCCAGCAAGCGGAAACGTTTTCGCAGAGAGCAGCAAGAGCGGGCGCTGTTCGTCTCAAAAGACAAGGCGGCCGGCAGCGGGTACGTTCCGTTGTTTACGGGGAGACCGGCCGACAAAACGCCGGTAAAACTCATCTGCTTCTACTTGCCGCAATTCCACGCCATTCCCGAAAACAACGCTTGGTGGGGCGAAGGTTTCACGGAATGGACGAATGTTCGCCCCGCCCAACCAAAATTAGAAGGCCATTATCAGCCGCGCGTGCCGGGCGAACTCGGATACTACAACCTGCTCGATCCCGCCGTGCAGCGTCGTCAAATCGAATTGGCCAAGCTTTATGGCGTCGGGGGATTTTGCTTCTATATTTATTGGTTCGGCGGCAAGCGCCTGTTGGAAAAACCGGTTGAGAATTATCTCAACGATAAGACTCTCGATTTGCCATTTTGCCTATGCTGGGCGAACGAGAACTGGACCCGCCGCTGGGACGGTCTCGATGACCAAATTCTCATTGCCCAGCGCCATTCGCCCGATGACGATCTCAATTTTATACGGACCGTCGCCGTTTACATGCGTGATCCTCGTTATATCCGCGTCAACGGAAGGCCGATGTTGCTTGTCTATCGTCCCGCGCTGCTGCCTTCGGCGAAGGAGACGGTAAAACGCTGGCGCGCGTGGTGCCGCAGCAATGGCGTCGGCGAAATCTATCTCGCTTACACGCAGTCCTTCGATAAGGTTGATCCGGCCGAATACGACTTCGACGCCGCCACCGAATTCCCGCCAAACAATACCGGTTTTCCGACGGTCGCCGAGAATTTACTCACCCGAAGCAACGACAGTAGGCATTCTGTTTATGATTGGCGAAAGTTAGTGTATCAAAGCGATAACTATGGTGAGCCCGATTATAAGCTGTTCCGCGGCGTCTGCCTTGCTTGGGATAACACCGCGCGGAGGAAAAATGACGGTACGATCTTTATCAATTGCACGCCGGCGCTTTACCAACGTTGGCTGGAAAACGCGATCGACGACACCCGGCGGCGCCACCTCAGCCAAGACGAACACCTGGTGTTTGTAAATGCTTGGAACGAATGGGCCGAAGGCACCTACTTGGAGCCCGACGCCCGTTACGGTTACGCCTACCTCGAAGCGACGCGAATGACGTTGACGCGAGCTTATTTGAAGTCGCACCGCGCTGTTCTTGACCCCGCAAACGCCAAGGTGGCCATCGTCATCCATGCCTATTATCTTGACGTATTTAAGGAGTTAATCGAATTTCTAGGCGATGTTGATGTTCGCTACAAAATATTCATTACGACGTGCGCGGATAAAGAGGCGAAAATTCGGTCGATCATGGAAAGCACGGCGTTCAATTTTGAGATTTTTGTTTGTGAAAATCGCGGACGAGACGTCCTGCCGTTTCTATCGGCGATCAAGCAAATCGATCTGAATTCCTATCCATTTGTTCTGAAATTGCATACAAAGAAGTCACCGCATCGTTCCGATGGTGAAAAGTGGCGGCGGCAAGCTTATTTATGCCTTGCTAAGCCGCAACAACTTAATTGGATTATACGCCAAATGTGTTCTGATTCGCGCGTAGGCCTTGTCGGTCCTCGTGAACACGTTGTTTCTATGCAGACGTATTATGGCTCCAATCTTAGGAGGATAAATCAATTAGCGGCTAGGCTAGGAACGGAAGTTGACCTTCCGCGTGATATGTTCGTCGCCGGCACGATGTTTGTCGCGCGTAGCGAAGCGTTGCAACCGATGCTAAACCTCGCGTTGGGGCGCGATGACTTCGAAATAGAAGCGTGCCAGCTCGATGGAACGATGGCTCACGCCGTCGAGCGCGCGTTCACCTACAGCGCGCAGTCGGTCGGCTTGGAAATCAGATCGGTCGGGCAGCAAGACGCGGAAAGAAATGTTCCGTGGACTGCGCCCCATTTGTGAGACGCGGCTGGCTGAGGTTGGTTACGGACCGGGGTTGCGACGACGCCTGCAAAATTCCCTAATTCCGGCGAAGTTCGGCCTGGCGTTTTCCGGAAGACCGTCCTCGGCGACGCCAGCGGGCGCAATTCGACTTTACTTTCTCGGAAAGAGCTCAACGATGGCCGGTAAACAACAAATTCTGGCATCCGCCGAACGCCTTGCCGCCCATCATGACCTGGAAACGGTGTTGGCCGAACTTCGAAAACTCCGCCTTGAGGAGTTCGGCAAAGTTCTGCTCGATATGCCGGATGAAAACTTCCCCGACCTTTCGAAGCGACTTCCCGCGATGGCCTCCGCCGACGCGCAGCGCAGCTGGACCGGAACGAGCGGCATGCCGTTGCTTCAGCAGACGATCGAATTTGTGCAAGCGGTCGAATACAATTTCAAGCGGTTGACCGGGCGCAATTTGAAAAATGGAAAGGTTCTCGATTTCGGCTGCGGCTATGGGCGAATCGCCCGATTGATGTATTATTTTACTTCGCCGGCGAAGCTTTTTTGCGTTGATCCGTGGGATGAATCGATCCGGCTCTGCCGCGAGAGCCGCCTGCCGGGAAATTTTTTCATTTCCGACTATGTCCCGCGATCGCTACCTTTTCGCGACTCCGATTTCGATCTGATTTATTGTTTTTCCGTCTTCACGCATCTTTCGATGAGGACGGCCAGAGTCGTCTTGACGCTTTTGCGAAACTATATAGCCGACGACGGCATGCTCGTCATCACCGTCCGGCCGAAAGAATATTGGCTGACGAATGGCGCCTTCGATCCGTCCTCGAAGCGTTCGCCGCAAGACTTGCTCGAAGAACACCGTCGCAACGGCTTCGCCTTCGTTCCCCGCCAGCGTGAACCGATCGATGGCGACGTCACCTATGGCGATACGTCGGTATCCATCGACTGGCTGACGCGCGAATTCCCGGAATGGAAGATCGAGACCTTCGATTGCAGTCCAAAAGACCCCTATCAGCGGCGCGTGTTTTTACGCCCCGGATGATGGGCGGTTGCTAAGGGCGGAGAGAAATTTTCCGTGGACTGCGCCCCATTCCTGTCACGCGGCTGAGTGAGGTTGGTTACGGACCGGGGCTGCGGCGACGCCTGCATAACTCCCTAATTCCCGCGAAGTTTGGCGTGGCGCTTTCCGGAAGACCGTCCGTGCCGCGCGTCGGTCGTTTCGTCATTCCCGACCTGCCCCGTCACGTCACGCAGCGCGGCAACCGCGGCGGGCGGGTGTTCTTTGGCGACGACGACGATGCGCTCTGTTGCGGTCTCGTCGCCAAAGCGGCCAAGCAGCCCGCGACGGGAAACTTGCCGAGCTGGCCGGTGAAATACAAGGAGATGAGCCGCTGCACGCTTGGTTCGGTCGGGCATTCTCATTTCCATATTGCCGGCCAAATCTTCATTTGCCCGCCGCATGCGGTTCGCCGATCGCCATCCACTGACCCCAATCCCCGCTATGGTCCGCGGCGACCAGGAGCAGGCGGCGCGAAGCCTTTTCGGGGGGAACCGTCAAGACCAACGCGCCCCATTGGGTCCTTACGCGGGGTCTGAAATGGATGTAGATTTCGTCGGTGTCCGCGTCTTTTACGGTGATCGACTGCCCGCCTGTCGATGGGCCGGTGACGATGGGCAGCGCGAACGTTCCATCAGGAGCCGTGAACGGGCCGATATTGATCTCACCCTGATTGGCGTCGCCGCCCGACCATGATCCGTAAACTGCGCCGGCCACGCTCGGCGCGCCTACGGAGGGATGTTGTCCGTTCGATGTCCAACCGCCGGACAAGGCGCGCGCCGCTTCGATGACGGCGCCGAGAGTCGACAAGTCGCCGTAAATGGGCGGCGCGCCGATTCGATCGTCCGCGGGCGCGGCGACGGCGCCGAGGAGACAGGCTGCGCCGCCGTCGTTCAAATCCGCGTACGCCCGAATGGGCTCACGATCGGCAGCTTTCGCGAAACCGCTCCAACCGACAGCTTGGCTCCGCACCTCGGGCAGCACGCGGCGAACGTCGGGACGACTCCATCCTCCGGAGGCGAAGCCGACGATCATATCGTGCGAATCCACGAAGACGACGCGCCTCACCGGAGTTCCGCGAACCCGGTCCCAAGCCCAACCCGCCGCCGCGACGCCGTCGCTTTCGGGCGGCTGTTGAGCGTTGTCGAAAGCTCCCAAACAGGCTCGATCGTCGATCGTGGAGAACGCCTCGGACAAGCGCATGCCGCGCAGCCGAGCCTCGGGCCAGGAAAAGATCGACAGGCGTCGTTCATCCAGAAACGGCGCGAGGCGCTTCGGCACCCCCGGATCGGGGCAAACCAGCCGTATCGCGTCGTTCGCATCGACGCCGCTGAGAAGAGCGTCGCTGGCCAGATTGAGATTTCGGAAATGTTCGCCTGCGCGTGAACCGAATGCGAACTGATCCCGCACCGCTCCGGTCACAGTCGCCAGAGAAACCGCAACGAAGAGCGCCGAGGCACGCCAATTTTTCGAAGCCGGCGAAGCAAACGAACCCCAGTATACGACCTGCGCCGCCCAGAATATGGCAACCGGCGTAAAATAACGCCCCGACAGAGCCTGATCAAGGCCAAAAAACGCGCGACCGAAGGCCGCCGCGCCCGCGGTCAGTGCAATGAATATCATGACGCCGACCATGGTCGTGCGCGCAGGATTCCGTTCATGGTAAATAATCATACGGAACACCGCAAGTAGTGTAAGCAATATTCCGATGATGCCGAACGCGCCTGCCGTTACGTGTCCGCACCATCCGGCGATCCCTCCAATGTATACAATAATATATGCAGCGAAAGCGAGCGGATGCTGAAATACAAATCCTGGAGGCGAGTGAATCGCGACAAGATGGAAATTCATGAAATAAGCAAAGAGCAACATCGCCGTGATGAGCGCTGCGCCCGCGGTCATGGCGCGAGCCCGCAGAGCCAACCCGAGGAAGAGCATGACCACGCAGCAAATCACGCCGTTTGACATCGTATATGTCGCTACAGCGGCCATAATGGCGGCTCCGATGGCGAAACCAAGAAATGGCAATCCTTTCTCTTGTTGTTCGATCGCCCGGGCGAACCACCAAAGAGCCAAAGAGGCGGCGGCGTAAACGCCGACAAACTGAACTTGGAAGCCCCACATGAAATTTTCGGCTTGCCCAAATGAAAACAACAAGATAAATACGATCGCGATGGAAATTATTGACGTTAGCCCGCGGTTCAATCGGCTTTCGATACGTGCAAAAAGGATCGCATGCAATAATTGCACGATAAATATCGCCGAAATATTGATTATATTCAGCCCACGCCCGAATACGAAATCCGCAAGAAATATGAGGCGCGGAAAAACGATTCTATGTTCGTTGTGCTGAGAAAGGAGGTCCGATAAACGATAAGCGCCATTGGTTAGGCTGCTGTAATTGTCAACAGTCGCCCATTGATCCCAGAAGAACAGCGGTTGGAAATACGTGACAATCAAGCGCAGCGTATCAGCACATATCGCAGCGGCGCCAACGACGCAGACGATGGTTACAGCAAGCAGACGCCGTGAGGCGAGAGCGGGCCGGCCGAATCTCCCGCCGATGCTTGAAATCAGCGCCGCCATTCCCTCATCTCCCAAACACCGGCCGCCGCCGCGGCTGATAATCCGTTCCGATCGCTCGCGCCATTTCCTTGGCCAGGCGCGCGCTTTCGGAAACGCCGCGATCTTCGGGATAGTAAAAGCACGTGTCGGCGATCTGCAGGCCGGCGATCGCGGTGCGGATGGGTGGAATCTTCGCCGCGAAGCCGGGCTCGCAAAGCGGCTGCGCGTGGCGCAGGCGGCCGACGTGGGAGGCGAGGCGGTCGGCGTCGGCGAGCGCGGGATTGATGCGCTGGAGGCAGCCGAAGCTTTCGGCGACGAAGCTCTCGTCCGACGCGGCGAATTTCGCATGGTCGGTTGGCATGTAATAAGGAACGTAGACGATCGGCTCGGGCGTCGGCCTGAGATTCGAAAATTCGACGATCCCGGGAATTCGCATCGTCTCGTCGACGATGTTGAGCCAGAAATGCGGCGTCACCGAGCGCTTGAGCTTGTGGACGACGCACACGACGCCGATGTTGCGAATGGAATCGTAGGCCGCCTTGGCCGTCTCGGGCAGATCGGGCGCGAGGCGACTGACGTAAGGCGTCGGCACGGTCGAGATCACCGCCTCGGCGGGAAAGAAGCGCCCGCCCGCCTGCACGCCGACGACGCGCCCGCCTTCGCTCGCGATCCTTTGCGCCGGCGTCGCCAGATGGATTCGGCCCCCTTGCCGTTCGATCGAAGCGACCAGAGCCGCCACGAGCGTATCCGAGCCTCCCTCGATATAGCCGAGCTCCTCCTGAAACATCGAACGGCGCGAGGTTCCGACCCGCTTGATGCGCGTCGCGACCCAGGCCGCGGAAACGTCGTCGGCGTATTGATGGAACTTCAACGCCAGCAGACGCCGCCATAAGAGATCGAAAACGCGCCGGCCCGAGCCGGCTTCGATCCATTGGCGCGTCGAAACATTCTCCAGATCGTCGAAGCTCGTGCGCCGGGTCGTCAGAAACATTTGCAGACCGGTGCGAAACTTGCTCACCGGGTCGAGCTTGGGAAAGCGCAGCAGCGCAATCGGATCGCCCCAGCGATAGATTCGGCCGTCGACCCAGTAGGCCATCGACGTGGCGCGCCAGCGCATCTTGTCGGCGACGCCGAGCTCTTTCATCAAGGCGAAGGTCGTCGCATCCGCCTTGCAGACGAAGTGATAGAAGCGCTCGAGCGACAGGCCGTCGAAATCGAAATGCGCGGCCATGCCGCCGGGACGAGAATCGGCCTCGACGAGGTCGACCTCGTGCCCGGCCCGCAGCGCGTAGTGCGCCGCCGAGAGCCCCATAGCGCCGGCGCCGACGATGACGGTCTTCACCATGAGACGGCCCTTCTAAAAGTCGAGCGTGACGGCGGCGTAACGCGGGTCGAGAAACGTCTCGGCCAACGCCTCGCGCAAAGGCGTCTCGGCCACGCCGAATATTTTCGGCCAGTCGATGATCGGGAAAACCTCGGGGATCACCAGCGCTTCGAGTTGCTTGGTTGTAAACGGCGGATTGCGATCGACCAGGGCGTAGAGACGCAGCAACGCCCAAAACACGCCGAAGGGAATGGAAACGATGCGCGCCCGCGCCTTGGCGATGTCCTTGATCAGGCGGATCAGCGCGACATAGTCGATCGTCGTGCGGCCCGAAATGTCGAAGGCCCCGACGATCCGGCTGTCGATCGCCGAAGCGACGATGGCGGCGAAATCGCCGGCGTAGAGAGGCTGGCGCCGATACCGGCCGTCGCCAGGGATGGGAAAGAGCGGCGATCTATCCATAAAGCGCCGCAGCCAGCCCAGATGTTTGCGATCGAACCAACCGAACATCAGCGTCGGCCGCAACACGATGTGGGGGATTTCCAGGGCGTCGACGAGGCGCTCCTGCGTGGTCTTGGTCTCGGTATAGAAGTCCACCGCCCTGGAACGAACGACGGAAGACGAGATGTGAACCACGTAGGGAATGTCGTGGCGCCGAGCCGCCGCGATCACGTTCCGCGTCGCGGTCACATTGTTGGCGACGAATTCGTCGCGGTTGAGCCCGCCGATTTGCGCCTGACTGAGCACCAGAGCGTCCGCGCCGGCCAGCGCATCGCTCCAGGCGCCTTCGCTCGCGAGGTCGGCCTCGATCGCTTCGATATCGGGATGGAGTTCGCGCAGGATCGCGAGGTTGCGCTTATGCTTGTCGATGCCGACGATATGATAGCCGCGGTCCTCGAGGCGCGGCGTCAAGTTCTGCCCGACGAGACCCGCCGCGCCCGTGACGACAATCTTCTTCATAGCCTGAATTTTTGAAAGATCGACGCGGGGACGAACCGGACGATCAAGAGAATTGGGCGCCAGAACCAGGGCGCGTAGACGATCGGCCCGCCTCGGTCCGCCGCTCTGCGGACGATGGCGGCGATCGCTTCGGGTTTGGCCCAAAGCGGCCCGCCCTTCTTCATGTCCGCCGTCATCGGCGTGTCGACAAAGCCCGGCTTGACGAGCGCCGCCCGCGCGCCCTTCGGCCGACGAAGCGCTAAGCGATGGGCGACGCCTTGCACCAGCACGCCCAATCCGGCCTTGGCGGCGCCATAGACATAGTTGGACTGGCGGCCGCGATCGCCCGCCACCGAGCCGATCACGACGAGACTGCCTCGCCGTTGCGTCTCGAGCCTCGCCGCAGCGGCAAGGCACCATTGCGCCGCCGAATTGAAATTGGTCTCGAGGATCGCCGCGGCATGCGCCTCGTCCGCCTCGGCGCGCTTTTGATCGCCCAGGATTCCATAGAAGAGCAGGACATGGTCGACGCCGCCGAGAATCTCAATCATCCGGTCGAGCGTTTGGACGGCTATGCCGGTCCGGCTGAGGTCGAGCGTTTCGACGAACGCCGACTTCGCGCCGCGCGCCAACAAGTCGGCCGAGATCTGGTTCAGACGATCCGCATTGCGCCCGGCCAAGAGCAAGCAGGCGTTCTCTTGCGCATAAAGCCGCGCTGTCGCCTCGGCGATGGCCGAGGTTGCGCCGAGGATGATCACGCGCAAGCGACTAGTCATGGGCGCACGCGCCTCCAAAACGACGAGCTGATCCCCGGATCGAGGCGCTCGCAGAATTGCGTCAGGTTCGGATAGCCCGCAGCGAACATGGAAGCGCTGACGCGCCCGTCCTTGGCCGGATAGAGCCGCCCGCCCGCCGCCCGCACAACTTCGTCGAGCGCGGAAAGCAGCGCAAGCGTGCTCTCACCGCGATTGGGGAAATCGAGCGCAAGCGTCACGCCCTCGCGCGGAAAAGACAGAAGCCCCGGCGAGGCCAAAGGACCGAAGGTCTTGAGAACGGCGAGAAACGAGCCCTGGCCGCTGCGGGCGATCCGATTGAGCAGCTCCCTCATCGCCGGGGCGCCGTTGGCCGGCGGAATCACGCATTGGTATTGATACATGCCGCTGCGGCCATAAAGCCGATTCCAATTGTTAATCGCATCCAAGGGAAAGAAGAACGGCGCGTAATGCACGCGCCGCTTGCCGGCGCGCGCGCGGTTGGCGTGAAAATAGAATGCGTTGAACGCCTTCACGGTGAGGCCGTTGAGAGCGTAAGGCGGGAACTCGAACGGGACGCTCAGACGGCTTGAAGTCGAATGCACGCGGTAGCCGCCGTCGGGCGCGATATTGCCGCGTGAAAAGACGCCCCGGCCCAAGGACCGACCGGCGCCCGTGCAATCGACCCAGGCGACGGTATGTTCGTAGGTCTTGTCGCTCTCCGTCGACAACGCGAAGAACTCGTCGAGCGAATCGAACGGGATGTCTTCGGCGTCAACGAAGGCGCTGGCGATCGGCTTGAGCGCCAGTTCAACCCATTCGATCACGCCGGTCAGGCCCAGCCCGCCCAGTGTCGCGGCGAAGAGTCCGCTCGGATCGTCGGGGCCGAGCTCGGCGTGCGAGCCATCGGTGCGTCGCAACAAAAGACGCCGAACGTGGCGGCCGAACGCGCCTGCATGAACATGGTTCTTGCCATGGACGTCGTTGGCCACCGCGCCGCCGAGCGTCACGAACCGCGTGCCGGGAACGACGGCGGGGAAAAATCCATGCGGCGTGACAATCTGGATCAGCGCGTCGAGTGAGAGGCCTGCGTCGGCTCGCAGAACGCCTTGCTGTCGATCAAAACCATGCACCCGGTCCAGCGAACGCATCGCGATGACGGCGCCGTCGGCGTTGAGGCCGCTGTCGCCGTAGGAACGCCCGAGTCCCACAGCCAAACCTTTGCCATCGCACCGGCCCGCTTCGACGGTCAGATGCGGCAATTCATCGCGAAACCGCGGCGAGGCGACGCAATGCCGAGCGCGCGCCACTCTCCCCCAGGACAGAAGGCTGTCGCAAGGCTGAAATGACGCGCTCACAGCAGCGCCAGGACGAATGCGACGACCACGACGGCGCCGAGATAAAGACTGACGCGGTCCCGCAAGGCGAAATGCACGGGATCATCGGTCATCGCTCCGCGATGGGCGAGCAACCATATGCGGCCAACCCACAGGAAAACCGCGACCGGAATCGCCCACAGCCACTCCGGGCGAGGATAGAAAGAGAGAGGAAACACGTCTTCCGTGAGATAGATGATGATAATCAACACCGACGCGACCGACGCCACGATGCCAAAGGCGAAGGTGACCTCCTTGTCCTCGACATTGTAGCCGCGCCCTTCGATCGGACCAGTCGACGTTAGGCCGGCGTGCAGCAGTTCGGCGTGCCTCTTGGCGGTCGCCAGCGAGAAAAAAAAGAACATTGAAAATGTCAGCAACCAAGGCGACGGCAAAAGACGCGCGGCTATGGTGCCTAAAACGATGCGTATCGTAAAGAGAGCAGCGATAATCACGGTGTCGAACAAGGGGACGCGCTTGAGGCCAGCTGCATAGGCGAGGGTCACCGAAGTATAAACGGCTAGCCACAGGCCGATCGACGGCGACACGAGCACGCCGCAAATGACGAGCGCAGGAATGCCCAAGCCGCTGACGAGGGCGCCGCTTCGGACCGACAGGGCGCCGCTGGCGAAAGGGCGGTCGCGCTTGGACCAATGCGCCCTGTCCGCCTCAATGTCGGCGATGTCATTGACGCAATAGGCAAGCGAGGCGACGCCGCAGAGTAAGAGCATGGCGACGACGGCTTCGCCGACGCCTCTCGGAGTGACCTGATGCCAGCCGAGCACAGCCGGAACAAGCACCAGAGCGTTCTTACTCCATTGGTGAATGCGAAAGGCTCGAAACCAAACCGCCAAGGACACCGCGTTCCCCACAAACTCCGCTTTGGTATGGGCTTCCGAGCGTAACGCGATCGCTTCCAACGACTCGGTCGCGTGATCGCAGGGGGAGGCGCGCCACGCGAGCGCGTGTCTCACGGGAACGGCGCGGCGTCAATCCGAACCACGACTGTATTTATCCGGAATTGCCGTTACAATGCGTTTAACGATCGCCGCATGAATTCCGCATGGCGGTCGCCGAGCAGAAGGGCGATACGGACGTTGTCGCCGTAATGGGGGAGGCGCGCTATGGCTGCAGCGTCGTCAGCATCGGCATGGGCCCGGCGGGCCGGGGAAAGACGGCGCATTTCCCGTCGTGGACGGAATACGCATGACCATTGAATTGAATTTCTCCCACGCCTACCGAATCACTTCCGACGGGTCCGGCGGCGACGAGCCGACGCTCCGGTTGCGTTGGGGAGACGGCGACCAAGCGCAATTCGGCTATCTCCCGATTGTCGATGGCGTGCGCTTCGTTTTTCTGTCGAGACGGCGATCTCAACGGCTTGCCTTGTCGGGCGCGCCCGTATCGATCGAGAGGCTCGATCTCGGCGCCTCCTTGTGGGCGCGTCTTGGCGGGTGCTGGATCAAGAAAAAGTACGTCCTCGACTATCGGGATTTGCGCATCTTCATCGGCGGCCCCAAGGCGTTCCGCCGCGTTCTCGTCTCCGCGATCCGATATTTGCGCAAACTCGGCACGCCGCTCGAAGGCCCCGAGATCGAGCGACATCCCGAGCTCGTCCTGGGCTGGGGGCCGGATGGCGTCGCGCTTCCCGAGCGATCCGGACCTCCGCGCGAGACCTCGGCCAGGGTCGCCGTCGTCTTGCACATTTTCTACGCCGACCTGTGGCCGGAATTTCGCGCCGTCCTCATGGGCCTGCCGCTGGCGTTTGATTTGATCGTCACCACCGTCGCGGACAGAGAGGCGCTGATCGCCACAATCCGCGCCGACTTCCCCGAGGCGACGATTCGCGTCGTCGAGAACCGCGGGCGGGACGTCAGGCCCTTTCTCGTGCTGCTCGAAGAGGGCGAATTGGACGCCTACGACTGCGTCTGCAAGATTCACGACAAGAAATCCCTGCACGGCCTGAATCGGAACCCCTTCGGCGACGTTTGGCGGCGGCGCCTGCTGTTCGACCTGCTCTGCGCCGAGGGGACGATGGCTCGCGCGGTCGAGCGTTTCGAGCGCAACCCGTCCCTCGGCCTGCTCGGCCCGGAAGTCTTTCGGATCGCCGGAGCTGAGACCGCCGACTTCTCCTGGAAGAAAAATCGGTCGCTCGTCTCGCAATTGTCGATCCGCTTGGGACGCGCCCCCGATCAAATCCTGCCGGACTTTTTTGCCGGAGCGATGTTCTGGGTTCGCCCGAAGGCGCTGGCGCCGCTGCGCGCCTTGCGCCTTTCCGAGGAGTTTGAAGCGGAACAGGGCAAGATGGACGGCGCGCTCGAACATGCGCTCGAGCGGATCTTTTCGAGCGTCGTCAAGATCGCCGGCTACGACATCGAAGAGATCAACGGGCTGCGCCTCTGAGCGCCGATCGCGTTTGGCGCCCGGCGCGCCTTACGATTCCGTCGTCGTCTTCAAGAGAGGCGCTTATTTTCGTAAGCGCGCGGCATGAACCTCGTAACCCTCCGCGGGGGTCGCGCCGACCCTCACGGATCGGAACCCACGCGCCTTTGGCCGCCCACCGGACAAAGCGATTGGAGAGCGTCTTCCTCGGACCATAATCGGGCGGCGCGTCGACCCAACGACCTCCCGATTTCGGCGCATGAACAGTCTCGCCGAGCGCCCGCCGGTCGACGACGCGCCCCTTGCCCCGCGTATCCGTCGGACGATGAGGCGCGATCTGCGAGGACCGCTCGTTCGTCAGCCAGAAGAGGCCCTGGAGCGGAGGCGCTTCCTTTCACAAGCCGCGAATCGCAATCCCTCGTTCACGCGAACCATCGTATCGCTCCCGACCCTAGCGCACGGCGTCGCGGCAAATCGTGGCTGATCCGGGACGCGTCAAGAGTTCACTGGGGCGGTGAGCTGCATTTCCCAGCTGGCGACGGCCGCGCGTCGCTCGTCCATGCAGCGGCGCCGGTTGCAAATCGCCGCGGCGCCTGAAACCGTCCCCGAGACGTGGTTGAGCAATTTTTTCAGTGACAGGGATCGGGGCGCCGAGCGCCGCGAGGTTCATCGCGAAAGCGCGGCGCAGATCATGCAGCGTCCACGTGGCAACCGGCGACTTTTCATTTTCGCCTCTCATGAACCTGGCGAACCGCGCTTTGCAGGGCGAGCGGCCATTGAACGCATTCTCTGACTTGCCGCGCGCGCTGAATTCGAGATAGGCCATTGAAGAGATTGGAGCGGGTGAAGGGAATCGAACCCTCGTATTCAGCTTGGAAGGCATATTTCTCGCCATTTCGTACCATTCCGTAGTTCCCCAATATCCCAGAAATCACTTGATTTCACTCGCATATAAACCGCATGGTGCGTCGTGGCGCGTCGCCACAGCGCCACTCAAACGCGTGCCAAGTCCGTGCCAAGTCTCACCGACCTTACCGTCCGAACGCTTCCCGAGGGCTTGCACCTCGACACGCGCCTCGCTTCGTTCGGCATCCGCGTCGGAAAGAACCGGAAGACGTGGATCGTCATTCGAGGCAAGAACCGCACGAAGGTTTCTCTCGGCCACTACCCCGCCATCTCACTGGCAGACGCGAGAAAGCGCGCGCTCGCCGCTCTCGCCGCGGCCGAGACAGATCAACTCGCGTCACCGACCTTCCCCGTCGCTCTCAGAGAGTTTGAGGAGAAGCACGTCGCCCACCTGCGCCCGCGCTCGGCGTACCAACTCAAACGAAACCTCACGCGTCATTTCGACTGGACGAAGCCGGTCGACCAAATCACGCACCACGAGATCGCCGAAGTGCTCGACGCGATCAATGCTCCGAGCCAACGCGCGCACGCCCTCAAAGACATCCGCACGTTTTTCAATTGGTGCATCCCTCGCTACCTCAAATCCTCGCCCTGCGTCGGGATCAAGAAGCCTCCGCAGAAATCACGCGACCGCGTGTTGTCCGATGAGGAGCTAGCAAAGGTTTGGAACCGAGCGAAGGAGATCGGCCACCCCTACGGCACCATCGTGCAGCTTCTCATTCTCACCGGCCAACGAGTGGGCGAGATCGCCGCGCTTCGCTGGGAGTGGATCGCAGAAGACACGCTCACCATCCCTGCCGAGATCACCAAGAACGGCCGCGCGACGATGATTCCGACAGGAAAAATGGCGCGGCAAATTATCGCAGGCGTACCGCGCTTGCGCTCGCTCCTTTTCCCCGCCCGTGGACACACCGACAAGCCGTTCAGGGGCTTTGGCGCGTCCAAGCTCTCGCTCGACGCATGCGGCGTCAAAGGCTTCACGCATCACGACATTCGCCGGACGTTCGCCACCAACATGGCAAGGCTCAGCGTGCGTCTCGAAGTGACCGAGAAATTGCTCAATCACGTTTCCGGCTCGCTCGGCGGCATCGTCGGCGTTTACCAGCGTCACGATTTCAAGGACGAGATGCGCGACGCCGTGACAAAGTGGGAAACCCACCTGTTGACGCTTTTGTAACGCAGGCGGAAGCTGCGTCCGCTACTAGTGGTCTAACCCCGTAGCATCGCGATGCTCCAACTTCGGAGCGGCGTGATGTCTAACGAGAAAAGACTGATAGTGGACTGGCACGGTCTCAAACGCATGGGATGGCCGTTCAGCCGCGCTCACACGTGGAGAATGATGCAATCGGAAATCTTGCGATCTTCCGGCAGCCGAAGGAAGGGCACATACAGGGAGTGGGTTGAACCCAACCCTGACGCCTTCCCCAGTTGCAAGAAGCTCAACAGTTTCCGGAACTCACATCCCGTGTGGCGGATGGCCGACGTACTCGCATACTTCGAGGCCCACGGCCTTGCGGTGACGCAGGACAGCCAAGCTCTGTAAAGGAGCGGCCCGTCGGAGGTGCACACTTCGGCGGGCCATTTGCAAGTATGGGCCGGGGGGCCGACTCGCCATGAAGGTCGATATCGCGCATCGCGAGTCAAAGAAGCTTTTCGGATCGGTCACGGGCCAATTGGCCACGATCACCGTCGCTTTCTCCGACGAGGAGAAGGCGGTCATCGCGCGTTGCAATCTAGGCGGCGTGATCGCGTTCACGTTGCCGCCGACGGCGAAACGTCCCGAGCGCCACCACGTCACCATCAATGATCTTCTCGCGCGGAGTTGGAGCGCGGAGTTTCCCGACACCGTAACCGCGCAAGACTCCGGCGGCCTGTGGAAGGAAGCGATGAGAGCGGTCGAGGAGCGCATCGTGGAAAGCGGCCGTCTCCAACCCACGCCCGACTCATTCGAGTTGTGAGAACATAACCTACTATCCAGAAACAAGAAGATGAGAGCTTTCAATGAAAGTCACGATCACGCACAGCGAACCGACGAGCGCGTTTGGCAAATTTCTAGGCTATAGGGTACACATAGTTGTGCTGTTCTCGGAAGAGGAAAAAGCAATTGTCAAGAATCGGCGTATCGGTGAATTTAGTCCAGTGCGATTCCCATCGACTGACAAAGATAGAGAGTATTATCATCCAACTATTGACGGGTTTATATCGACAACCGATCATGTCGGCACACTTCCGACACCGATATCGGCGTTTAACTATGTAGAACGATACAAGGATAGCCTAAGGCAATTGAAGAAATATATCGTCGACAGCGCTGAAACGCTTCAGACAGAGACTTTCGAGCTTTGAGCGCGGAGCAGATATTCATTGCGATTGTCGCCATCTTCGGCATTTTCGTCGCTATCAAATTGGCGAACAAGCCGCACGTCCCGACGACCAGGGAACTCTACGACCAGTCGTCGGCCGCGTTTCCGACGCCGGAGGAATTCTTCACTGCTTTCCTCGACCGCATGCTCGAACCAAGCAGCCGCACAGTGTGGCCGATAACTGAGGCCCAGTCTCGTGCCATCGAAACTCTATACGACGCGGAAGAGTTCGAGAGGCAGCCATTCATCGCCTTTCCGGAAGGCACCCTCGAAGAAGGTCGTTACCGCGACCAGTTGCTGGCGAGACTCCGCAAATCCGCAAACCCAGAGAAGACGATTCAGGTTTTCAGCGACGCGCTCTGGCTGTCGTTCGGAATATTCAATTTGAAGCTCCCGCCACTCGTCAAAGACGACCGCTATTTCGCACCGGATGGCCCGAAGCCGCCGTTCACCGTACCGTTGATCGATGTCGTTCCCGACGCCGCAGAATCCGTCCTTGCCTTACGATTTCCCTTCTTCACCGACCAGGTGGAATCGCTCGATCTCTTCAAATCCCTGCGCGAGAAACTGCAAGCGAACCAAGCCGCTCTAACCCGCAACTCTTCGAAACCCATCGGACCCTCCGAGTTCACAGGGACGGCTGGCGAACTCGTCGACGCTTATCTGAAAGGCACTCCGCTCGCGACCCTGTTCGACGCGGACGTTCCGTTCGAGATACCGGCCCCGCGCCTGTTGGAGCACGCGGTACTTGTCGCGGGGAGCGGTCACGGCAAGACGCAGACGCTCGGCGCGCTGATCGCCCGCTTCATCCAGGAAAACGACCCGCCCGCGCTTGTCGTCATCGACAGCACCGGTGCCTTGGTGAAGAAGATCGAGACGCTCGCGGTCTTCAATGACCGCCTCAAAGATCGGATCGTCATCATCGATCCCGAGCACGAGCCGTCACCCGCGCTTAACATGTTCGATGTCTCGAATGCGCGCATGCGGGGCTACTCGGAATCCATGCGCGCATCCGTCGAAACCGAGATCGTGCAACTTTTCAACTACATTTTCACGAGCGCGCAGAACGACCTCACCAGCCGCCAGGGTACGGTGTTTTCGTATGTCGTGCGCCTCGTCCTTTCGATGCCCGGCTCGACGATCGACACGTTGCGGCAGGTGCTCGAAGATGACCCGAAGGGCGGCTACGCGAACAGCAGATACCGCGCCGCCATCGAGATGCTGGACGCGACTGCGCAGGACTTTTTCAAGAACCAGTATTTTGGACTCAAAGGCTTTCGCGAGCAGATCGCCCAGCGCGTCTACGGCCTCGTGCAGGTGCCGGCGTTCCAGCGCATGTTCGCGTCGAACAACAAGGTGGATTTTTTCGACGAGCTACAGAACCGCGGCTCCATCATCGTCGTGAACACGAGCGAGAGCCTCTTGAAGCAGGACGCGAGCACGCTGTTCGGGCGCTATATCATCGCGCGCACGATGGCCGCCGCGTTCGAGCGCGCGAGCATCCCGCAGGAGAAGCGTCGGCCGACCTTCCTGATCGTCGACGAAGCCGCGCCCTATTTCGACGACACGTTCGACAAGCTCCTAACCCGTGTGCGCCAATTCAAGCTCGGCGTCTGCGTCGCGTTTCAGCACATGGAGCAGGCGAGCGAAAAGCTCCGCTCATCGATCGCATCGAACACGAGCGTCAAACTCGCGGGCGGCCTCGGCTACACTGACAGCCGATGGCTCTCTCGGGACATGGAGACGACGCCCGAATTTCTGAAAGCGCAGAAGCGCGATAACGCCGACCCGCCGCAATGGACGCAACTTGCGTGCTACGTTCGGAACTACACCCCTCATGCGGTTTCGATCACGGTACCGTTCTATGCCTTAGAAAAATTGCCGCAGATGACATCAGCTGAGCACCGCGCACTTCTCGAAAGGAATCGCGTGCGCGTCTCATCGTCGAAGCTCGACATCAATCCCCCACCGTCACCGGAGCCTGCAAGAGCGGCGGCGAATCCGCCGCAATCGCCACCTGCCACGGAAGAGCAAACTCGGCCCGCTCCCCCACCATCCGCGCAGAAAGACGGCGATGACGACGCGGCGGCGGAGTGGCAATGATATAATTGCAGTCGCACCGAGCGCCGTGGTTCCCCGACGTTTCTCGCCGTGCTTCAGGGCGAACATCGACTCGCCACGCGTCTTGGGCCATTTGCGCCCGCATGCGAAGCGTCAAACGAATTTCGAGATTTGGAAGCGACCCCGTCGTAAACGGCAAGGGCGAGCCTGTTCAAGCCGTCATGACGGAACGCCAGAAGCAACTTTTGGCCTTCCTCGAACGCAACCGCTACGCCACCTTCGACGACATCCATGCCTATCTCAACGGCGATCCGACCGCGCTCCGCTACACGATCCGCGTTCTCAAAGCCAAGCCGAATTGCTACATCAAGGTCTGCGACCAGCACGCCGAAGAGCGAAATCTGCGACGCAAGCTCGCCTACGAACTCGACAAGAACGGTATCGAATATCTACGCGAGAACGGCCGAGTCATTCGAGATCGTCGATATGCGCGGAATTTCACGCACGCCGCACTCGCTTCGCATGCGACTGCATCGATCGAGGCGGGCATCAACGCCGTGTCGAACGCGCGCCTCATATCGTGGGCCGAGATTCTTTCGAGCCAGAACATGCCAGCCGAAACGAAGCGATTGGATCACCCGGCCGGGATGCGCACAATGTACGACGTTGAGGGCGTCGTGTTTGAGAAGACCGTCCGCGCCGACTCGCCGCCGTTCGGCATCGTGCTGACCCTCGCCGACCGCAAGAAATTCCGCTTCTTTCCCGGCATTGAAGCGGACACCGGCACCGAGCCGATTGCCGTTTCCAATTTCGAGCGCACATCGATCTTCGGCAAGTTCAAGGCGTATCTTGCGATCGAAGAGAACGAGACGTACCGCGCGCACTTCGGCTTCCCTATCTTCTTTGTCCCATTCGTCACGACGAGCGCCGTGCGCATGCGTTCGATGATGGGCGAACTCGACCGCATCACCGACGGCCGCGGCTCCAAGATGCTCATCTTCAAAGTCGCGAGTCGCGACAGCGCCCCTGGCTATCTCTTCGGCGAGCCGTGGGAGCGCGTCGGCTACGATCCGATCGTTCTCTCAAAGTGAGGGAGCCGCATTGCTGCGGCTCCGCTGCTATGCGCTCGTTTCTGGTTCGTCAGACTTCGCGAGCGGGGGCAAGAGCATCAACGTGCCGTCCCAACCGGAACCGACCGGGACCGTGTTGAGCTTCACCGAGTAGGCGGTCTCTCCGCCGTTGAGCGTCTTCTTCCATGCCGCTCCGAGCGTGAGCCACCGTCCCTTATTGTTCGGGTCCGGCGCACGCACAATGAACGTCGGCTTCTCTCTCGTCGGTGCCATGAGCAACTCCTCTACCTGCTGCCGATGGTATTATACTACGAGTCAATAGAGGAGCTTGTACGATGGCAACGAAAACCGTAGATTTCAAGCAAGTGAAGGAGGCCGCCACCGTCGATCGCGTCATTCGATACTTGGGGCTGACTCTCAAACAGCACGGCGATACGTGGCGCGGCTCATGCCACCTCTGCAAGGCGAGCGATAACCGCGCGTTCGTGATCACCACGAGCAAGCGGCTCTTCCACTGCTTCAAGTGCAAGGAGGGCGGCGACATGCTGAAGCTCGTCGCCGTGACGAAGGGGGTTCCCATTCGCGACGCCGCGATCAATCTCGCAGGGTTCTGCGGCGTGGAACTTGTTCCCTCTGGGAACGGGGAACAAGTTCCCGGAACCGGTCCCGGAACGGTTTCCCCCAGCTCCGAGCGGAAGGGATTCGACGCGGAGAAATACGCGGCGGGACTCGACCCGGCGCATGTCTCGCTTGAGGCTTTGGGCGTGTCGCCAGAGACGTACAAGGCGTGGAAGGCGGGGTTCTCCCCCACCGGCGTCAATCGCGGACGCCTGGCGCTTCCAGTGTGCGCGAGAGACGGAACCGTGGTCGCTTACTGCGGGCGGGCGCTCACCGACCAACAGCAACCGGCGCTGATTTTCCCGAACGGCGTCACGCCGAGCGAGCACATCTTCGGAGCCGACCGCGTGAAGGAAAGCGAACTCATCTTGGTGCGCGATCCGCTCGACGTGTTGAAGGCGTACGAAAACGGAATCGAGAACGTCGTGAGCTTTCTCACCGAAGGCATATCGAGTGCGCAGCTCCAATATCTCAGTGCACTCATGGACGAGGCGCACATCGAGAATCTGACGCTGTTCTGAAATGCTTGAGGCTCCCGCGTGGAGCCTCTCTGCTTTGCGCCGCGTTGCGCCACCTCGCATGGCGAACGGTGACGCGTGAACGCGCGGCGTGCCACGCGAGAAGTATGGACGGCTATTTGCTCCAACTTGTCGCGATCCGCGCGCACAACGACGAGCTGCGTACGCGCTTTCGCGGCGGCACGGTTTTCGTGTCGGACGAAGTGAAGGAACTCGGCCAGATCGTCGTCGCTCACGCGCTTCTCACGATGGCGGAAGCTACCGAGTTCGATGACGAAGAACATGCGAGTGGTCGCTTTGTCTTTTGCGCGCGCCAGTTCCGATGGTCGATCTCCTATGGCGACTCTCGCAGCCCAGCGAACGCGAAGATCACGAAGCGCGAATTACATCTCTCGCTGTAACCGCACTGCGGCTCAAATGTGGAGTCGCGACCGGCCGCGACAGCTCGCGACAAGCCTCGACCTGTCGCGACACGGCGCGACCCACCGCGAATAGGCGCTTCGACGAGAAGAAGCGTGCGACCAGGTCGGAACAATTTCCAAGTCGAATCGAGCCCCGCGCAGGAGGAAAAACGATTCTCGGAATGCACATTCCGAAGACCAAAAAAGTGAAATCACTCTTCCTCAGGATCGGACGAAGTCTCTAGTTTCGGATTCTCAGTGCGCGCAACTTGCCACTCATGACCAGTGTGATCATTTACGAGCTTGAAACTGAACGTCTTGCGATCGGGACTCGCCGACGCAAAAAGGTTCAAGAGCGTCGGAGCATGAACAGCAACGTCCGCGATTGGTCTTCGCACGTAACGCTCGACGAAGGTCGCCATCGTCCGTCCTGCCTCGTGTTCAAGATGCTCCCAAGCGCTGTCGCCTATGTATGCGACGCCGTCCGCATCCTCAAACGCCTCTTTGAGATCGGCCAGGCGCTGATTTGGAGTTGGGTCGAGCACGAGCAAAATTGGTCTATAACCGGATGCGCGGGCATCTACGGCGAAATCTACCTCTTCACCAAAACGCCCTTGCCCGCTCGCGGCGATCGTCACGCGCAATTTGAATTCGTATGCATCCTTTGCAACAATACAATCAACTTGCCTGCCCTTCGATCCGTCTTTTGAACGCCTGATCGGCGATCGCGAAGCAGAAAATGGCGTGCCACCTAGCGAGCTCGCGAGGATAGGTTCAAATAGGTATCCAGTTTCTTGACCCGCTCTGTTATCGATATCGAAAAACCACTTTCTCCAGGTTAGCCAGGAGGCTAGAGCCTCGGCTGGTAATCCGCCGAATTCCAACAATGCGCGCGGGGCTACCTGAACACTAGTTGGCAGCGGCTGAGCCGATAGGATGATTGCATACTTCCGCCGCCGCTTATGAAGCTCGCAGAGACATTCAAAGTACGTCTCAAAATCCGTGAGATGGGACTCGGCGAATTTAAGATATTGAGTTGTAAAATCAAAAGTTGCGGGTTGCTCCGTAAACCACGAAAGTGGGATTTTGTAGTAGTCACCGCGTGCAGCCTCCGGTAGCGCCGGAAGGTTGGCGGCTAGGTCAGGTCGCCCGTTGTCGACTGCGATAACAGTGAGAAGCTTCGCAAGCTCGCGATCCTCAAGACTAATATTTATCTCGCGACCGGTGCCAAGCACGCGTGCTCGGGTGATCCGCTTTGATTGTTCAAGGGTCAGTCGATGATCGCGAGCCATATTATGCTTGGTTCTGGAAAAGCGGCGAAGAAAGCAGCATAGACAATTGCTCATTCTTGAGTGCGGCTAGCATGGCATCCGTCTTCGCAAGCGCAGGACTCATCGCGATTGCGTCAGTGAGGTGGAAGTCGAGAAGTGCGCCGGCGGCGGCAAAAGAGCTACACCGGGGCGAGTTGCCCGCGCGCTCATCCAAATCGAGAAGATGCGCGGCGATCGTACGCGCCGCCAAAGGCGGGAAAGCATTGCCTATCTGTTGCGCGATGCTCAAAGGCCCCCCCGAGAATCGATAGCGATCTGGGAACGACTGGAGTCGCGCCGCCTCACGAAGAGAAAGCGGCCGATTTTCGTGTGGATGAATAAATTCGTGCGTCGCCGCACTCGTAATTGTTAGTGAATTTAGCGTCCCTACGAGGCGCTTGACTCCGCTCGGCGCACCGCCACGCCGCTCCGCTGGTGTGCCATCTTGAACTCGGCGGAAGGCTCGACGACGGAAACTTTCGTGCCACAGGCTCTCGGGCACATCTTTCATTGTCTGACCCTGCTTCAGGTGCTCAACAATTGTTTGCAGGTGCGGGGAAAGCGTGTCCGCACTATGCAAGTCGGTTCCATTCGCATCGTTCCCTTCTCTCATCGCGCGATCGTAGGGATGGATCGGATCACTTAGATATTGAACGACCTCCGAAATATTGTCGCTGGCTGACCCGAGCCCGGAAAGCGCCTCGTCTACCGTCGGCGCGAGCGGAAGATGATTTACGGTTCTATGTTTTCCAGCATCGTAAGAATGGGTCGGTTTTGGCAATTGAAAATTGAGGCCAAGCCGATTCCCGATGAGCAAGACCCTCTTGCGCGCTTGAGGGAGTCCGTATGAAGCAAAATTCACCTTTTGCAATCTTAGAAAGTATCCGAGTTCGATAAAGCTTTTGACTAATTCGGCGACACTCTTACCGTTGTTAGATGTCAGCAATCCTTCGACGTTCTCAAACAGAAACCATCGAGGCTGAATGTTGGCAACCATATTTAAGTAACTGAAAATAAGTTGGTTGCGATCATCATTCGCATTCTTGAGTCCTGCGCTGCTGAATCCTTGGCACGGGGGGCCACCGATTATCGCAAAGGCACCCTTATATTGGGACAGCTCACGTTCAAACTTTGCCCCTGGCCTCGACAGGTCTAGACACTGGACAGCGTTATCGAGATTTGCGGCGTAGCTTGCACAAGCATCCTCATCAACGTCGGCGGCGAGGATTGGCTTCAGACCCGCTTCGGCAAAGCCTAGAGACATGCCCCCGGCACCCGAGAAGAGAGATATTACTGTGTCGTTGTGTGAAGCGTATTGCATATCGATTTTCACATTGTGTCACAGGATATGATCGACGCAATGACCGTTCGAATCGGCCCTTTCAGGTTTCATTATACCGTCCCTCGGCGCATTGAGTCGCGAACTCAATCTCGATGAGATTGACAGGAAACCGATCGGATAAATTCGCGGTGGAAAAGTCGGGGAACGGGCGTGGAACGTGACCTGCGTGCCAAGCTTCCGGACGGGCGCTTCGACGGGACCTCACGCCAGCGTTCCGCCGTTATGCGCGCCATCAAAGGCCGCGACAATCGTACGACAGAACGACGGTTGCGCCTCGCCCTTGTGCGAGCCGCTCTTACCGGCTGGGTCGTTCGACCGAAGGGTGTTCAAGGCAATCCTGACTTCTGGTTCGAAGCCGCCCGCGCGGCGGTGTTTGTCGATGGGTGCTTTTGGCACGGATGCCCCACGTGCATGCGGATGCCAAAATCGCACGTGGCCTTCTGGGCTGCAAAAATTGAGCGGAACAGGGCGAAGGATTTGATGGTCGCGCGTACCCTAGGAGCGTGTGGCGTCAACGTTATCCGCATTTGGGAACACGAGCTTAAGCAAGACCTTCCGGCCTGTGTCGCTCGCATCAAGAGCGCAACTTCCCTTTGTGCGACCTAGGCCAGCCGATCGAATCGCATGCAGTCATTTTGTGGCGCACGCCGCGTTGTGGACAACGACACAATCGCAACCTTCTCAGTGGTACGATGTTCGCATGGACATCGACCTGTCGCGACAAGGCGCGACCAGCCCCGACAGCGAATACACCCTCACGATCGACGAGGCTTTGGAGCGCTATGATCGCGCCGGCCGCCCTCGCACGGCGCGCAGTGTTCAGCGCTATTGCGCGAAAGGCCATCTCGATTGTCGCCGCATCGAAACGCCATCTGGCGAAAAATATCTGATCTCCCCAGCATCAGTCGCCAAGCACATCGCCTATATCGAGGAGGTTTCCCCGGCCGCGACAGGTCACGACCTGTCGCGGCCTGTCGCGACAGAGCCCAACCTTGAAACCGGCCGCGACGGGCAGCGACAAGATGCGCCGACAAGTCGCGACATGCCGCGGCAAGACGCGACACATGTCGCCGCAGGAAATGGTGACGAACCCGAGCGACAGCCGCGAACGGCAACCACCGACGAGCCGCGACCTGTCGCGACAGGCCCCGACCTCACGGAGCGGTACATCAATCGCCTAGAAGGGGAGGTGACTTTCCTTCGCGACGAACTCACCACGAAGAATGCGCAGATCAAGGAGCTGACCGAGCGCAGTCGCGAGACGAATGTTTTGATCGGCGGCTTGCAGCGCCTGCTCGCGCCGATGCTCGGATCACCAGACCCACATCGACCGCCGTCCGACGAAACACCGAGGCCGGAGCACGGGCAATAGGGTGGGGAACTGTGCATAGCGCGGCTTGACAGCCAGGCGCGCGCTATAATGCGCAGATGGAGCAGATCGCGAAGAACATCGCGGAGATCGCACGCAACATCGAAATCGTCGGCGCAGACCCGATCACGCTGCACGGGTTCACGCAGGTCCCGAACTTCGTCCTCACACAGAAGGAACTGTCAGTCGGAGCCAAGCTCGCCTACGCCATGCTCTTGAAATACGCGTGGGGCGATCAAGCCTGCTACCCCGGCCAATTGAAGCTTGCGGAGGACATGGGCGCGGCGGAACGCAGTGTGCGCACCTACCTAAAAGAGCTTGAAATGGTGGGCATTTTGGAGATTCGCCAGCGCGGGCTTGGCAAAACCAATCTCTACCGCCTGCATCTAACTATCCCGAAAGGCGGCAAGCCCCACCAGTCCGGACCGGCAAATTTTGCCGGTCAGCACCGGCAATGATTGCCGCTCAAGAACGGCCAAGTTTGCCGGTCACTCTATATAAGAATACGTATTTACAAATACTCATATATAAGAAGACCCAGACGGAAACTAATTTGTAACTCATGAAATACAAAACGCAAATACACCAAAGAATGGAAGAGGAATTGACAAACCATTATTTCATGGTCGTGTGACGTACCCGGTTATAGAGGCTATGTTATACTATCGATATGGATAAAGACACCGGCGAAATCACTGACACGCTCAACGTAATCCTCGTCAAAATGGCGACGAAGGATGATATAGCAGAACTTCGCGCTGAAATGGCAACCAAACAGGAGCTTGCGGAACTTCGTGCCGAAATGGCAACCAAAGGGGAGCTCGTAGAACTACGGGAGGAGATGCGCGCCGGCTTCCTCGACCTGCGATCCGAACTCAAGGACATCCGCCAACGGATCGATGAGTTGGAAGCCGCAGTCAAGAACATCTCCGGCTTTGCCAAAGAAATCGACCATCTTATCGAGCGCGTAATCGCGATTGAAAAACATCTCGGCTTGCGCACACATATCGCCGCGTGAAGAGAAGTGCAAAATAACGCGACAGGGAACGCGGCTTGACAAAGCCATGTTTTCATGGTCGCACAATATCTGTTTTGCGACATATACTCTAGAAAAGTCAATAGTGCCGCCATTCTAGGTTATAGACCAAAATTCTGTATCCCGGTCGACGAGAGTTCATCCTGATGTATACTTTCGGCGTATGCTTCTCCGTAACAGGGCGGCGTTTGCAATTGCTCTGCTTACGTTGAGCCCCTTTTCAGCATCGGCCGCGACCAACGTCGCATCATCAACGGCGACATCGTCTGCGTCCACGATCACCGCGCTCCAATCTCTCATCACACAGCTCGAATCAGAATTCGCGGCGCTGGTTGCCGCGAAAGAAACAAGCGCTACGCCGGCAGGCGGCCCAACTCCAACGCGCGTCGCCTTCACCCGCATACTCTCTCTCGGCTCGACCGGTGCCGATGTCTCTGCCCTTCAACAGATACTCAAGAGCGCAGGCTTCTACACGTACCCCACGATCACCGGCTATTTTGGCCCTCTGACAGAGAAAGCGCTCGCCTCATTCCAGACGGCGCACGGCCTCGATGCAGTCGGATACGCCGGCCCCAAGACGCGCGCGCTTCTCAATGGCATCGCCAGCGTTGCCGGAAGCGCAGTGCAGCCCGCGACACCATCATCGGGCGGATCGTCGCCGGCGAGCACCGCTACACCTTCGTTCCCGCCACAAAGCCCCCTCTTCCCTATCACACCCGGCTACGGCGGCGGCGGGGTCGTTGCGACGCCCCCGACCATCAACGGCACACCGTCCAACTCAACGGCCGCCGCAACATCGCCTGCCGGCGCAACGGTGACGTACGCCGCACCGACTGCCACCGATGCCGTCGGCGGAACCGCCGCCGTTTCCTGTAGCCCAGCATCGGGCAGCACGTTCGCGCTCGGCGTGACCACCGTGACCTGCACCGCGACCGACAGGTTCGGCAATGCGTCGCACAGCTCGTTCAGCGTGACGGTGCACGACACGACAGCGCCTTCCGTATCGATACCCGCCCCCTCCAACGGAGCGACCGTCTCCGGATCATCCGTCACCCTCACCGCCACGGCCTCCGACACCATCGTTGCGGTCGCCAACGTGCAGTTCGAAGTCGACGGCACCGACATCGGCGCG
>JBEKBD010000011.1:0-42311 GCA_050015575.1 Roseiarcus sp.
GGCGGTCAGGATCTTGGTCAGCGGCGGATTGCACTCGATCAGCCAGCGGCGAAAGGTGATGCCGTTGGTCTTGTTGACGATGCGGCCGGGATAAACGACGTCGAGGTCGTGGAAGACGGTCTCGCGCATCAGGTTGGTGTGCAGGCCCGAGACGCCGTTGATCTTGTGCGAGCCGATGAAGGCGAGATTGCCCATCCGGACGCGCCGCCCGGCGTGTTCGTCGATGAGCGAGATCGACGCCAGGAGACTGGGATCGCCGAGGCCGCGCTTGCGCGCGCCGTCGAGATGGGTCGCGTTGATGAGATAGATGATCTGCGTGTGACGCGGCAGCAGCCGCTCCATCAGCGGCACCGGCCAGCTCTCCAATGCTTCGGGCAGCAGGGTGTGGTTGGTGTAGGAAAAAACCGCCTGCGTGATCGTCCAGGCCCGATCCCAGTCGAGGCGGTGCATGTCGACGAGAATGCGCATCAATTCGGCGACGGCGATCGCCGGATGGGTGTCGTTGAGCTGGACCGCCGCATGGTCGGCGAGCGTGCGGACGTCGCTGTGCTGTTTGACGTGGCGGCGGACGAGGTCGAGCAGCGAGGCGGAAGCGAAGAAATATTCCTGCCGCAACCGCAGTTCCTGCCCTGCCGGCGTCGCGTCGCTGGGGTAGAGCACTTTCGAGATCGCTTCGGCGCGCACGCTGTCGCTCAGCGCGCCGATGTAATCGCCGGCGTTGAAGGCGTCGAGCTTGAGCGGATCGACGGCCCGCGCCGACCACAGGCGCAGCGTGTTGACGTGCCGTCCGCGCCAACCGACGATCGGCGTGTCGTAACCGACCGCCTCGACCGTCTCGTCGGGATGCCAGACGTGGCGGACCTTCTCGTCGCCGTCGGGAACCGCCTCGACCCAGCCGCCGAAGCCGACGGCGTAGTTGACTTCCGGCCGTTCGAATTCCCAGGGATCGCCGTGGGTGAGCCAGTCCTCGGGAATCTCCTGTTGCCAGCCGTTGCGGATGATTTGCCGGAACAGTCCGTTGTCGTAGCGAATGCCGTAACCGTAGGCGGCGATCGAAAGGCTCGCCATGCTGTCCATGAAGCAGGCGGCGAGGCGGCCGAGGCCGCCATTGCCGAGCGCGGCGTCCGATTCGACCCGACGCAACGTCGCCAGATCGAGGCCGAGCTGGGAGAGCGCCTCGGTCATCGGCTCGACGACGCCGAGGTTGGTCATCGAGTCGAACAGCATCCGCCCGATGAGGAATTCCAGCGAGAGATAATAGACCCGCTTGCGGTCGTCGCTGTAGATGGCGTTGATCGATTCGATCCAGCGCTCGACGACGATGTCGCGGACGGCGAAGGCGACCGCGAGAAACCAGTCGCGGTTGCTGGCGCCGACGCTGTTCTTGCCGACCGAATAGGTCAATTTGGCGAGGACCGCCGCCTTGAGCTCCTCGGCCGTGTAGCGGCGCGGGGCGGGGGCCGCGGCGTCCTTTGCGCCGTTGGCGGCCGGGGTCGTCAGGTCCATGGTCGTTGGTCTCCGCCGGCGAGCCGCGCGTCGCCCGCCAGGATTTCTAACATGGTTGAGAATCTTCTCAACGTTCTCTATCGCTTTCGCCGGTTGGGGGCCTAGCGCGATCTTGTCGCCGCGGACCCGCGGCTATCGGGGAGCGAAGGTCGAGGCGATGAAGGCGGATGGAGGCGCCGATCGCACGATTTGGCCGACGCCCGACGGGGCGGCGAGCGAAGCGATGGATCAGACGCTGGCGCCGTATCGCTTGGCCCCGCGGCGATCGAGACGATGGCGGCGCGGGCCAACCGCCTCCCGTTCCACGTCGCCGCGCCGCGCGCCTCGATCGACTGGACGAGCCTCGACGGTGTGGCCGAAATCGACATCGAAGAGCGCGACTTCGCGGAAGCGACGCATAGGGTCGGCCGCCTCGACGACGGCGGCGTGCCCGCGGCGAGCTGACGCCGCCCGGCGTCGCGGCGGCCAATCCGGCCTTCGACGTGACGCCGGCCGAGTCGATCGACGGCTTCATCGCGGATCGCGGCCTGTGCGCCGCGCGCGAACTGGAGCTCGCGGCGCTGTTCGCTCGAGCGCTCTATCGCGCCTTCGGAGCCTCGCTCGCCTTGGCGGTCGCCTCCTCGATCCGTCGCTGCAGGTCGGCGTACTGGGCCTGGGCCGCGGCGATCTGGCCTTCCAGCGCGCTTTCCTGATCGGCCTCGTCCTTCAGCTTGGCCTCTAGCGCCGCGAGGTCGCGGGTCTTGGCGCTCGCTTCCTCCTGCGCGCCGGACACGGCGAGCTTGGCCTCGCCGATCTGCTTGGCGAGGTCGGCGAGTTCGTTCTGCGCCGCGGCGCGGGCGGCGGCCGCGTCCGCCAACGCCTTTTGCGCGTCGCTCGCCTGTTTCTGCAAGTCGGCGGCGGTTCCCGCCGCTTTTTGCAGGTTCTGCAGATCGGCCGCCATGCCCTCGCGGGCGTGCTCGGCGCGCCTCAGCGCGTCGTCCATTTGCGCCCGCACGTCGGAAGCCTGCGACCAGAAAAACGCCGCTAGCAGCCAGCCGATGATCGCCAAGGCGGCCAGCGCCAAGGGCACGGGTCGACGGAAGTCGTCGGTCAGATCATAGGCCATAGCGGAAAACTCCCTACGATGGCGCGTTGCGCCGAAACGGGGCAAGCGAACGCCGCGGCGCCATCATGAAGCCGACGCGGCGTTCCGCCAAGCGCTAAATGCGCGCGATGGGCGAAATGACGCTGGCGGCGAGCCGAATCCGCGCCGGCGCCGGACGAGCGCGGGCGGCCGCCCCCGCCGGGCGATCGAGGGCGCCGCGTTGCATCCTTCGTCAAGCTTGCTACAGTCGGCCGCGAAACGTCGTCTCGGGCGCGATGGAGCCCGCGGGCGCAAGGAGTCTTTGTTTGCCTCGATCCCGGTCGTCGGGTCCGCGGAGGGCGCGGGCGGCCCGGCGCGCGCTGCCTTTCGGCCTTGCGGGGCCGGAGCGGGGCGCGCCGCGCGGCCTCTACGCCGCGCTGGACCTGGGCACCAACAATTGCCGCCTATTGGTCGCGCGCCCGACCGCCGACGGGTTTCGCGTCGTCGACGCGTTCTCGCGCATCGTCCGCCTGGGCGAGGGGCTGTCGCAGACCGGCCGGCTGAGCGAAGCGGCGATCGCGCGGACCCTGGAGGCGCTGCGAATCTGTCGCGACAAAATGGCGTCGCGCGGCGTCGCGCGGGCGCGCCTGATCGCGACCGAGGCCTGCCGCGTCGCCGAAAACGGCGCCGAGTTCCTCGCCGAGGTGCGCGAACGCCTCGGCATGGAGCTCGAAATCGTCGACCGCGAAACCGAAGCCCGCCTCGCCGTCGCCGGCTGCGGCGACCTGGCCGATCGCGACGCCGAGTCGATCCTGCTGTTCGACATCGGCGGCGGCTCCTCCGAGATCATCTGGCTGGATCGGTCGCGGCGCGACCTCTCGCCGGCGGGCCGCATCGAAGCCTGGGAATCGCTGCGCATCGGCGTGGTGTCGCTGGCCGAGACCTTCGGCGGCGGCGACGTCACCCCGGAAATCTTCGCCGCCATGGCGCGTCGCGTCGGCGAAGCGTTGACCCCCTTCGTCGCGCGCGTCGCCGGCCATCGGCGATGCCGCCGCTTTCATCTCCTGGGCACCTCGGGGACGGTCACCACCATCGCCGGCGTCCACCTCGATCTCGCCCGTTACGACCGCCGCGCGGTCGACGGGCTGTGGCTCACCAGCGCCGAAGTCGACGCCGCGGTGGCGCGGCTCAAAGGCATGAGCTACGCCGAACGCGCCGCCAACGGCTGCATCGGCGTCGAGCGGGCCGATCTGGTCTTGGCGGGTTGCGCGATCCTCGAGGCGATCCGCGGCCATTTTCCCGCCGAGCGGCTGCGCATCGCCGACCGCGGCCTGCGCGAGGGCATGTTGACGCAAATGATGCGCGCCGACCGAGTCGGCCCGCATGCGCCGGGCGCGGGCGGCTGAGACATGGCCGGCGGAGGTTCGGGGCGCGAGGGCGGCAGGGCGCTGAAGACGCGGGTGGGCGCCGCGCGCAAGCGCTCGCTGTCTTCGCGGCTATGGCTGGAACGCCAGCTCAACGACCCCTTCGTCGCGCAGGCGCGGCGCGAGGGGTGGCGCTCGCGCGCCGCCTTCAAGCTGCTGGAGATCGCTGAGAAGCACAAGCTGTTTCGACCCGGCGCGCGGATCGTCGATCTCGGCGCCGCGCCGGGCGGCTGGAGCCAGGTCGCGGCGCGCGCGGTCAAGTCGGCGCAAGGCAAGGGCCGGGTGATCGCGATCGATCTCCACGCCATCGACGCCATCGAAGGCGTCGAGTTCAAGACGATGGACTTCAACGACCCCGCCGCGCCGGATCTTCTGCGCCAATGGCTCGGCGGCCTCGCCGACGGCGTGATGTCGGACATGGCCGCCAACGCCACCGGCCACCGCGCGACCGACCACCTGCGCATCGTCGGCCTGGCCGAACTCGCCGCCGACTTCGCGGCGAGCGCGCTGGCGCCGGGCGGGTTCTTCCTCGCCAAGGTGCTGCAGGGCGGCTCGACAGGCGCGTTGCTGGCGCGGCTCAAGCGCGACTACGCCGTGGTGCGCCATCTCAAGCCGAAGGCCAGCCGCGCCGAGAGCGCCGAACTCTACGTGCTGGCGACAGGGTTCCGCGGCAAACGGGAGTGACGCGGCGGCGCCGCTCGTCACTCCGCCGGCGCGCTGGCCGCCACGACTTCCTGCCGGCCCGAGACCTCGGCGCCCGCGTCGGGCTCGAGGCGGGCGAAGATCGCCACGGAGCTCAGGGTGATCAGCGCGACGACGCCGAAGCTGATCGTCATGTCGCGCGAGACGAGTTGCGCGTCGCCGAAGGCGAAGCGCAGCGCTTCGACGCTGGCGGCCGCCGCCGCGACGCCGACCGCGCCCGACATCTGCTGGGCGACGCTGGCGAAGCTGGTGGCGCGGCTCATGCGCGAAGAGTCGATGTCGGCGTAGCCGAGCGCGTTGAGCGCGGTGAACTCGAGCGAGCGGAAGAAGCCGCCGGCGAGCAGCGCGACGAGCAGCAGCCAATGCGGAGTCGCCGCGGTGAACAGGCCGCAGGAGGCCAGGAACGCCGCGGAAACGACGCCGTTGACGATCAGCACGCGGCGGAAGCCCCAGCGCTTCAAGATCGTCGAGGCCGAGAATTTCATCGCCATCGCGCCGGCGGCGGCGGCGAAGGTCAGCGATCCCGATTCGAACGGCGTCAGGCCGAAGCCGACTTGCAGCAGCAGCGGCAGCAGGAACGGAATCGCGCCGATGCCGATGCGAAAGAGGAAGCCGCCGACCACGCCGGCGAAGAAGGTCGGCGTCTTCAGCAGATTCAGGTCGATGATCGCGTCGGGGTCGCGCCGGGCGTGGCCGACATAGGCGACGAGCAGCGCCAAACCGCCGAGGATCAGCGCCGCGACGACGCTCGGCGGCGCGACGTCGCGGCCGATGATGGTCAGGCCGAAGATCAGCGCCAGCAGCCCCGGCCCGGAGAGAAAGAAGCCGCGAAAATCGAACCGCGCGACCTCGCGTTCGCGGATGTTGTCGATGAACCGCAGCGCCAGCGCGACGCCGACGACGCCGATCGGCGCGTTGATCCAGAAGATCCAGCGCCAATGGAAATAGGTGGTGATGAAGCCGCCGAGCAGCGGCCCGACCACCGGGCCGATCAGCGCCGGCACGGTGAGATAGGCGAGCGCGTTGACCATGTCGCTCTTCGGCGTCGAACGCAACAGCACCAGCCGGCCGACCGGCACCATCATCGCCCCGCCCAGGCCCTGAAAGACGCGCGCGGCGATCAGCGTCGGCAGCGACGACGAGGCGCCGCAGAGGATCGAGCCGAGGGTGAACACGCCGATCGCCGAGCAGAACACCGTACGCGCGCCGAGCTTGTCGGCGACCCAGCCGGAGGCGGGAATGAACACCGCCAGCGTCAGCATGTAGGAGGTGAGCGCGAGCTTGAGGACGATCGGGTCCTGGTGAAGGTCGCGCGCGATCGCCGGCAGCGACGTCGCCAGCACCGTGCCGTCCATGTTTTCCATGAACAGCGCGGTCGCGATGATGAGGGCGGTGAGAATCGTGGGGCGCATGAGGGACCAAGGAACCGCGGGCCTTGTGGCGCCCAGCGGCGCGCGCGGCAAGCGCGGCAGGGTCACAAAGGGGTGAAAGGGGCGCGCGGCGAGGGGCGGGGGTCGAGGCGCAGAGGCTTCTCGGGCCTCAGCGCGCGCTTTCGTCGTGGCAGGATTTCTGCGTCGCGCTCCACGGCCAGTCGCCGCAGGCGCCGCAGCCGGCGAGCGAAGCGCACAGCGCGGCGGCGCAGCAGAGCGCCAGGACGATGCGGATGCGGCGGAGGCGCGGCATGAAACGATCTTCGCGCCGATGGCGCCGGCGCGTCAAGCGCCGCGTCTCGACCGGTTGGAACGTCGCACGATCGAGTCTATGCTGACGCTCGCCTCGGCCCTTCGCCGGCGTCGGCGAACGCCAGGGAAGCAGGCCGAGCACCAGAGTCGTTCGGGGAGGATGGCCATGAGCGAGATGGACGAAATTCGCCGCGAGCTTGCCGCGATCCGCAAGCTGCTCGAGGAGATCAAGCAGCGAACCGCCCCGGTCGTCGTCAGCGCCAGCGGCGACGTTGCCGATCCGGTGTCCGCTCCGCCGGGAACTTATTTGCGTCAACCGATGATCCGACCGTCGCGCACGTTCGCCATTATCGAGAGAACTCGACTCGACGGGCTGAAACTCGACCTGCAAACGCCGGCCGGCCGCCCGGATTCCCAATTCGTGGTCGTCGCCCCGGTCGAGTTCTTGCCAGGCCCGTTGGACGGAGTTTGACATGGCCGACTCGCCGGTGCAGAAGCTGGTCGACGCCGGTTTCGCCGACGCGCGGACGTTCGCCGGGCGGCTGTCGGACACCGCCAAATACATCTGGGTCGGCAGTTTCGGGCTGTTCTTCGCCGCGCTGTCGGCGGGCCAGCCTCCGCTCAAAGACTTCTACGACGGGAACCGCGCCATTCTGTTGGTCGCCGCGCTGCTCGGCGCGGCCGCGTTTCTCGCCGACGCGCTGAAGAACTATTGCGGCTTTCGCTTCGCCAACGAGCTGATCGGTTTCGCGTCGAACGCCGACGCGACGGATCCGCGCCCGACCGACGCGGCGATCATCGGCGCGATCAACGCCAAGATCGCCGCCTCGCCGTTGGCGCGCGCCAATCGGCTGCTCCTAGGGCTTTCCCTGATATGCGCGGCGCTGTCGGCGTTGCTGATTCTCGTCGCCTTCGCGCGACATTTGCAGCCCTGGTTCTAACGGCTCGGCGGATACGAGGGGGAACGGACATGCTGGCTCTGATCATCGGGATCGTGGTCTTTCTCGGCGTGCATACGCTGCCGACGTTGCGCGCGTGGCGCGCCAGGCAGGTCGCGCGCTTCGGCCTGCAGAGGTACAAGGGGATCTATTCGCTGGCCTCGCTTCTTTCCCTAGCGCTGCTCGTCTGGGGCTTCGCCCGCTATCGCGCGGAGGGGCTGATCGTGGTGTGGACGCCGCCGATGGCGACCCGGCCGCTGACGATCGTGCTGATGTGGGCCGCCTTCGTCGCCTTCGCCTGCATGGGCCCGGCGCCCGGCCGGATACGCGGCTGGCTGCGCCACCCGATGCTGGTCGGGATCATGATCTGGGCGCTCGCGCACCTGCTCGCCAACGGCGACGCCGGCGGCATGCTGCTGTTCGCGTCGTTCTTCGCCTGGGCCGTCTACGACCGCTTCGCCGTCGCGGCGCGCGGCGACCTCGGCGCCGCTCCGCAATCGGCGTTCACCCGCGCCGACGTCCTGGCGCTGGCGATCGGAACCGTGGCCTACGCGGCGGTGCTCGCGCTCCACCCCTGGCTGTTCGGCGTCAACCCGATCGGCTGAACGCCGGCGGGGCGGGGGAGACAAAGGCGTCGGCGGCGCGTTCGCCGCTTACGCTTGAGCGCTCCCGATGATGCGAAAGCCGCGCGCCTCGCGGTCGGGGGCCGCCTCGGCGACCGTCACGTCCTCGACCGTCGCCCAGCTCGGCCCCGTCCGGCAAGCCGCGATCATCGCCTCGACGGCTTCCGCCTCGCCCGAAAACAACGCTTCGACCGACCCGTCCCAACGGTTGCGCGCCCACCCGGAAACGCCCCGCATGGCCGCCTGCCGCGCCAGCCAGGCGCGAAACCCGACGCCCTGGACGCGACCGCTGACGACGACGCGAACCGTGCGGATCATGAGCGTGCTTGTAGCGCACGATGCCGTCGCATGGAATCGTCATGGCGAGGAGGCCGAGCGCAGCGAGGAGGACGAAGCCATTCAGGGGGCGGGAAGCACGGCGCGGCGGCGCTTGCTTTGCCTCTGCTCGGCGAGCGGCATGCAGAAATCAGAGGGTAGTTAAGTGCGATGTCACCGTGACAACTTAGCGAGCTTTGGTTAAGTGCATTGTCAGTGGAACGCAGTAAGTGCGGAGTTGTGTCCTCGTGACTTGATTTGTAATTCTGTGTGCGCAGCTTGCACGCGCGCCAACTCCAATTCGGAGTTGATATCCTCAAAAGTTTGGCGAAGATCCCGCAAGCGCGCATCGACAGCTTCGGCGGCTGGACTCGCAGGCAGTTGAGCGGCACAGACGCGCGTTGCGACTTCGCGAAGGGTACGCACGATATGTTCCACCCGCAGGCCATTTTCGCGCGATGCTTGTGGCATGACCGGCTGGGTTAAACCACCTTGTGCGTAAACCTTCTGCAGTTCATTAATCAGAGCTACGCCGTCTTGCGGTGGAACGGTGGAGAACCTTTCCAACACCGTCGCGACGTAATTGCGGGCATAGCTCAGAGCGTAGATTTGTCTAAGCGTCCGCGCGTGCGCATCCAATAGGGAGGGAAGTTCGGCGGCCGCGATCTGGCGGAGCGCGCCGTTCCATGCGAGCCAGCCGGCAAACAGCGCCCCACCCGCACCAATGAGACCCCCCGCCAAACCTTCGTGATTCGCAAGAGCGCATCCGAACCACCTTGGCAATTGCAAAGCGCAGCGTTTGGTCGCATCCGTCGTGAACATGCCAGCTTCCACGCTGGCCAGGACCGCAAAGATCGCTACGACAATTACGATGGCCAGAACCGCGCCCTGTCGCGTCCTTTTGCCATGTTGACCGTGTTTCAACCTCATGGCTCTGCTCGCGCTCTTTGCCCTCACATGGGGGATTGCGTCGATGACTCACGAATCGGTCGCGTCTCTATTGGCCAGGCCGCGAAACGCTTCGATGATACCTTCGACAAGCGTTACAAGCTCATGAAGCGTTGGGACAAGTTCCCGCCCATGCAACCCGTTGTCGGTTGGAAAGACGAGTTTGATCTCACTAGCAGCGGCGGGATTGCCGACGACAGTCGGATTGTATGAGCGGTCATCATCCCACAGTCGGATGATGGGAGACGCGGTGCCCATTACCTGCGGGATCAAAGCTCGATGTTTGTCTTGGATGTCAAGATCGTGAATGACTCGAAGGGCCGCATTTCCGTCTTTGTACGGCTTGAGGCTCCGCAGCAACGTTACAGCGCCAGCGCCCGCGCGATCGAAGTGCTTTTTGAACATCATGTTGTCTAGTTCGTCGGCGCTTTCGCTGAAGGGAAAGTACACGTCCTTGTCATTCTGCCCCGCCGCTCGAACCATTTCGCACGCGGTCAGATCAAGAGCGGCTCTGAGGTTGTGTATGACATCCCCAACGACCGCACTCATCGATTCCGGCGGCCCAGAAATATCAGCCTGGATTTGGAAACCGAGGATGCCGTCCTTCGTTGCCAGCTCGACCTTGAATTTAGCTGGCCCGCCGGCGAGGAAAGTTGCGACCTCAGCCTCCAACTCGGCCAAGTGCTTTCGAGCCCGTTGAATTTTTGTGTTAGGAGCAGAAAAAGGAAACCTCATAAGCGACGTTGTCCATCTGAATCGGGAATTTACGGTGACGCACCCGATTTGCGCCGACACGCCTGTAATTGCCCAGTTGCAACCGGCCACAGCGCCCCACCGTAGTCAAGTCAAGGCGAATGCGCCGCATTCGTCCGCGGCTGCGCGGCTCGTACGCTCCGCTCCGGCAGCTTCGGCCGAGCAACGCAAGAGCGCCGGGCTCTCTGGCAATTCTGGATATTCTTGATAATATGGAGCTCGAAGGAGCTTCGCCATGCGAACCTATTCGACAGCCGATCTCAACAAGCAGGTTGGAGAGGTCACGAACGCCGCGTCGAAGGGGCCGGTCACCATCACCCGCCACCGCAAGCCGCGTTTCGTTATCATGAGCTACGAGCACTGCCAGCGGATCAGCAGGCAAGCCGACCCGCGCCGAGTCTACGGCGCCGGCGAGACGCCGGACGACGTGGCGATTCAGTTCGCGGGCGCGCTCGACCGGCTCGCCAAGGGCGAAGGCTATGACGACGAGCCGTGAATTTCGATCCGGCGACGTCTTCCATTACCCCTATCTCTGGAGATGCCGATCGCCTTTGGGGGCGGCCGGGGAGCGCGGCGCGGGGGCGCTCGCGTTGCCTCTGTTCGGCGAGCAGCATGGTGAGATCAGACGGTGCGTAGTTAAGTGGAATGTCACCGTAACGTATTCCGATCATGGTAGGGAAAATCTGTTACTGTCTTTCGTGCACGAGTTTAGTGCGAACATATCGGTCTTCGAAGTGCTTGAGGGGTGGGTTCGAAGATGGCTGGGGAAGGTGACCAGAAGAGAAAGGTGTTTCGGCAATTTGCGGCGCGCGCGACTGCCAATTCCCATAACGCCATAAAGGCATGCTGGATCGCGATATTTGCCGGTGGAACAGCCAGTTTTGTCTTTTCTCTGCACGACCTCTTGAATTGTGCCGACTTGCTTGAGCACGATCGTAGTGACCATTTCAACGAACTTCACTGCGGCGCGTATGCTCTCCCAATATCACCGGTTCAGTTTGTGATCTATCTCGCTCTTTATTTGATATATGCGCTCACACTTTTTCGGTTTTACGTCGGGAACTCACGAATATTCGATGAGCAGTATTCAGAAGTCTTTGACTTTCTTTATTCACTTGAGTCACATGAGTCACAGTCGGGTGATGAAGATGAGAAAGCGTTTGAATACGGTGACGCCACATGGCGACGAATAGAAGTGTTCATTCTATTGATTCAAAGTTTCGTTCTTGTTTCGCTAACAACGGAGATGGCAAATCCAGCAAATTTTGCGACAATATATACTTGTGTATTGTTCATCGACGTTAGCTGGATATTTTTTATCATAGATATTATTAGGTTTATTAGGAGCGTACTATGGTCGCAAATCGGGAAACAAGAATACGAGGATCTTAGTAAATATTTTTCGATACGGTTTTTCAATTATTTTGGACATAATATTGAGAAATTATGGGAAGCAAAAGTGTTGTTTCCACAGACTGCAATGAAAGTATGGCAAGTTAACAATGCTCTCACGTTTATAGTTCTAGTTGCATCGTTGTCATTGCGTACTTCATATTTCGCCGATAGAGTATTATTTGAAGACCTCATTATAGCCGTGATGCTCGCAAATTGCTTGGTTGATTTGAGGCTAACGTGGGGGTTTTACGTTCCGCGATTTCTTCATACTTATCAGAATATCGACTTCGATGCGGCGGCCAACAACTCAAATGAACCACCATAATTCGCGGCACCTGAAATGTTACGGAGAGACGTTGGAAATCGCGCTAAAGTATCTGGGTTACGGCGACAGCGCATTCTATTGACTTCGCCTTCGTCGGCGTCGCGACCTTCGGTCGGCGTGATTTCTCGCCTCGCCGGGGCGCGGCCCGGCGCCACGAGACGTGGACAGGCAAGTCGCTGTAAGCGCGCCCGCCGCTCAAATCAATTCGATCAGGCCCTCGCCGCGCTCCAGCGCCGACAATACATCCGGCAACGCCGCGTCGAACCACGCAAGCAGCTCCCGTCGCCGCGTGTTCGGGAGTCTGATCCAGAGCACGCGAGGACCGGTCGCCGCCAACGCCTTGCGCTGCGCGAAATCCTCGTCCTTGGTGACGATTACGGCGGCGCGCTGAAGCGCGAAATCCCAGATTTGCTCGTCGGAGGCGGCGGCCAATGCTCGATCGGCGACGCGTTCGGCCTCATGCCCCTGCTTGGCGAGTCGCCTGGCGAGCGCTGGCGGCAATTCCGCGTCGATGAGGAACCGCATCAGGCGACGCGCAACACCGGGTGATCGCTCTGGCGCGCCGCGTATTCGAGCGCGGCCGCGATGTCGCCGGCTTCCAGCAGCGGGTAATCGTCGAGAATTTCATCGCGGCTCGCGCCGGCCGCCAGCAGGTCGAGCACGTCCTTGACGCGGATGCGCAGGCCGCGCAGGCAGGGACGGCCGCCGCATTGGTTTGGATCGACCGTTATGCGGTTCAATTCGCTCATCGCCCGCTCCATGACGCCTTCACGCTTTCCAGCGCACCTCCATAGCATGTTCTGCGCGGCTACGCGCGGGGTCCGGCGCCGGCGACGATCTGGCCCCGGATTCCGGCGCCAGCTTGGTCAACCCCCAATTCGAATTCACAAACTTGCGGCGAGGGAGGGCCGCGTGCGGCCGCCGAACGCCCCTGCTGCCCCGCAACAAGTTCTGGCGATTATCCCGTACTTGACTTTTTCGCTTCGATCTGTCATAGTGTCTCCATCGAAGAGGAATTGATGCTATGACCCGCGCAAAGAAGCCCAAAGCCGTTCATCAACTGACTGCCGCGCAGTTCGATGAAATGTTCCCAAGTGAAGACGCTTGCGCGGCTTACTTGGTTGCTCGCCGTTGGCCGGAAGGCGTCCGTTGCCCGCGTTGCGGCGCTGAAAATCCGAGCGAATGCGGGGGCAACCCTTGGCATTGGCAGTGCTATAGTTGCGCGCCGCAGACGAGCTATCGTTTCTCGCACATCGCCGGCACTATCTTCGAAAACACGAACAAACCTTTGAAGGATTGGTTTCGCGTCATCCACTTGATGCTGACGAGCAAAAAGGGAATGAGCGCGCTCCAAATCTATCGCTACATGGGCTTCGGTTCCTATAAGACCGCTTGGCATATGTGCCATCGCGTCCGCGTCGCGCTCGCAAACGAGGACTTCGGAAAGCTCGCCGGGATTGTCGAGGTCGATGAGACCTTCGTCGGCGGTAAGGCTAAGAACCGGCACAAGGGCAAGCGTGGCGGCGGGGTCGGCCCCGGCGGTCCGACCAAGGGTAAAGGCATTGTAGTGGGCGCTGTCCGCCGCAAGGGGAGCGTCATTGCTCGCGTCATCGCGAACACCAAAGCATCCACTCTCGCCAGCTTCGTTAGCGAAGCCGTTTCGACCAAAGTCAGCCTTCTTTGCACCGATCAATGGAAGGGCTATACGAACCTCGACGCGACCTATCCGCATGAGATGGTCGACCACGCGAACGGCCAGTATGTTATCGGCGCGGTTCACACGAACACGATCGAAGGCTTCTGGTCGCTCATCAAGCGCGGCATGGTCGGGACGTTTCACAAAGTCAGCAAAAAATATCTGCCGCTCTATGTCGCCGAGTTCCAATTCCGCTATAATAACCGCCTGAACGCGGACATCTTCGGAGCGGCGATCAGCGAATGCTAGGGTACCTCCACAATTTTTTTTGTAACTTACGGTTCCCGCAGATAAAAAATCGCGGCGCGGCAATCGCGTTTGTTGCGTTGATTCTACTCCCCGAATGCGGCGCATTGTACTCATGGATGGCGCCATACGATAAGTATTATTATCATATAACCACCCAACGCGCAAATAAAACCGAAAATGAAAGCGTTCAAGATATCTCTGCTGAGACTGTGGCGTACTATACGAAGATGCTCGCTTGGTTCACTGGGGCCTTGGCCTTCGTTTCCTGCCTGCAAATATGCCTGCTGGTCCAAGGCGCCCGCGCTGGGCGTGAACAAGCCACCGAAATGAAGAAAGCCTCCGGCCTCGCTGAGACACAAAATGCCATTATCGCTGCCCAGACCGATATTCAGGGCAAGCAGCACGAACTCAGCAGATTCCAATTCTACGCAGCGCAACGACCAAAACTTGTAATACGGTCCCTCGTCTTGCGACAATTTGAAACCGGGAAAGAAATCATCGTTGACATGGTTATAGCGAACACTGGAACTTCTGAAGCGCAGATTGTCGAGGGGAATGTTACGATAGCAATCCCTAGAGAGGGTCGGTTGCCACCTATTCCCCCATACGACGTCGATCGTTTGTTTTTGCTCAATATGGTATTTCAAGGCGGTCGCAAGCATCCTATCATAAAGACACGTGAGGTTCCGCTTCAGGTGTGGGAATGGGACTGCGTCGAAGCTCCTCCGTTCGGGGGACGACTGTTCCTGTTTGGGTTCTTCACTTACGAAGACGGCGTCGGTAACCGTCGAGAGATGGGGTTCGGTCGTGTCTTCGATCCAGGCATCCGACGCTTTGTAGTCTATGAAGATCAAAACTACGAATACGCAGATTAGTCCCGCTGTCATATATTGGCATTCGGAAAAATAGAACCGTCTCATCGGCTCTCTCCCTCGGTGGCGGGGCGAGCCGACGATATCGCGTTGACATCATTGCCGCATTGGCAATAAGTCAAGTTCGGGATAATCGCCCAAGTTCTTTCGGAAAAGCGAAATTTGTGCTAATGTTCTCATTCTGTTTCCCGCCATCACATGCGCCCTGGAGCGCCTCGCCCCATGACTGAGCCCGCCGCCTCGCTTCCCCTCGAGCCCCGCCGCCCGACGACGAGGCCGGGAGAGGCGAAAACTTGACGAGCCGCGATGACTGCCCTTGACGCATCGTAAGCCATTGATAACAAACGTTTCGCCCAAAGGAATCCTTGACATCGCTTGACATCGCTTGACAAAACTCGACGCGACTTGACGAAACGTGACCACGACTTGACGGGCGGCGCTGCGGATCGACGCCTTTGGCCAATCCCGCCGGCCGGCGCCGATCGAGGTCGTCATCCCTTGGGAAGTTCTCTAGGAACTTCCCGCCGCCCGTGTTAGGCAGCCCCGCCATGCGGCGGCGCGCGTTAGGCGTCCGCGATTGTGTCAACCCTCGAGGACGGCTCCCCATGGCGACGCTGGAGAATTCGGAGTTCCCGCACGGCCTGGCGTTCGACGACGTGCTGCTGCGGCCCGGCCACTCCACGGTGATGCCGAGCGCGGTCGAGATCGGCTCGCGCTTGACCCGCGCCATCCGCCTCAAGCTGCCGATCGTCTCCGCGGCGATGGACACCGTCACCGAGGCGCGGCTCGCCATCGCGATGGCGCAAGCGGGCGGCATCGGCGTCATCCACCGCAACCTGACGCCGGAACTCCAGGCCGAGGAAGTGCGCAAGGTCAAGCGCTTCGAGAGCGGCATGGTGGTCGACCCGATCACCATCTTTCCCGACGCCTCGCTCGCCGAGGCGCTGGCGCTGATGCGGCGCGCCGCGATCTCGGGCATTCCGGTGGTCGAGCGCGGCGCGGAAGCGGGCAAGCCGGCGCGTCTGGTCGGCATTCTCACCAACCGCGACGTGCGCTTCGCCGACGATCCGCGCCAGCCGGTGAGCGAGCTGATGACGCGCGGCGTCATCACCGTCGGCGAGGGGGTGAGCAAGGACGAGGCGCGCCGGCTCTTACACCAGCACCGCATCGAGAAGCTGGTGGTGGTCGACGACGAAGGCCGCTGCGTCGGCCTGATCACCGTCAAAGACATCGAGAAGGCGACCGCCCATCCCGACGCCGCCAAGGACGCCGACGGCCGCCTGCTGGTCGCGGCGGCGACCACCGTCGGCGACAAGGGCTTCGCCCGCGCCGAGCTGCTGATGGCGGCCGGCGTCGACTGCCTCGTCGTCGACACCGCGCACGGCCATTCCGAGCACGTGCTGCAACAGGTGCGACGCATTCACCGCGCCACCAACAAGGTGGCGATCGTCGCCGGCAACGTCGCCACCAAAGAGGGCGCGCAGGCGCTGATCGACGCCGGCGCCGACGCGATCAAGGTCGGCATCGGACCGGGCTCGATCTGCACCACCCGCATCGTCGCCGGCGTCGGCGTGCCGCAGTTCACCGCCATTCTCGAAGCGGCCGAGGCGGGCCGCGCCGCCGGCGTGCCGGTGATCGGCGACGGCGGCATCAAGTATTCCGGCGATCTCGCCAAGGCGATCGCCGCCGGCGCGGACTGCGCGATGATCGGCTCGCTGCTCGCCGGCACCGACGAGAGCCCGGGCGAGGTGTTCCTCTATCAGGGCCGATCGTACAAGAGCTATCGCGGCATGGGCTCGCTCGCCGCGATGGCGCAAGGCTCGGCCGACCGCTATTTCCAGCAGGACATCACCGACGAGATGAAGCTGGTGCCGGAGGGTGTCGAAGGCCAGGTGCCCTATCGCGGCCCGGCCAGCGCGATCCTGCATCAGCTCGCCGGCGGCTTGCGCGCCGCGATGGGCTACGTCGGAGCGGCGACCATCGCCGAATTTCAGGCCAAGGCGCGCTTCACCCGCATCACCGCGGCGGCGCTGCGCGAAAGCCACGTCCACGACGTCGCGATCACGCGGGAGAGCCCGAACTATCCCTCGCGGGAGTGAGGCGGCCCGCCTCGCCCGCTTGCGGGGGCGGGGGTCCTCACGGCTTGGCGCGGCAATCCGTCGACATCCGCCAGCCCTTCGGCTCGGCGGCCATCTCGATCATGAAGGCCCTTTGCCCCTCGACCGGACCGGCGAGATCGGCGCCGAAGCGATCGCTCGCGACGGTCACGCCGTGTTGGGCCGCGATCGCTTGCGCTTGCGCGGCGAAATCGTCGGCTTCGACGTAGAATTTGAATGCCTTGGCCGCATCGGCGAACTCGGCGACGAAGAGACCTTCGCCCGGAGCGTCCGAGTTCGCCGCGGCGACGATGGAGAGGTCCGCCTTCGCGCGATGAAGCGTGAACGGAGCGGCCGGCGACGTCGAGTCGCCGACCAACGCGTACTGGGTTTTCTTGTCGCGGCGCAGCGCAATGAGCCGCGCTTGCAGGGCCGCGTCGATCTTCTCGCCGGCGGCGTCGTAGGAATCGCAGACGTAGCCGCCCGCGGCGGGGGCGACCGCGTCGCCGTCGTCAAGCGAAAAGGGCTCGTCGTTGGTGGAGACGCACGCCGTCAGGGCCAGAGCCGAGAGGAGCGCCAGGCGCTGCTGAGCCGTCATGGGGTCCTCCTGTTTCGCCGTCCCGCGTGAGCCGGCCCTCGCTCCGCCGGCGCGGCCGCCGATCGGCGCGCCTCACGCGTCCCTCAGCTCGATGCGGAGCGGCACGTGATCGGAAGCCTTTTCGCGCCCGCGCATGTCCTTGTCGATTTCGATTCCCGCCAGCCGATCGGCCGCCTGCGGCGAAAGCAGGAAATGGTCGATGCGGACGCCGTTGTTCTTCTGCCAGGCCCCCGCTTGATAGTCCCAGAAAGTGTAGAGACCGGCCTCGTCGCTCGAGGCGCGTAGCGCGTCGACGAAGCCGAGCGCGAGAAGTTCGCGGAACTTGGCGCGCGTCTCCGGCAGGAACAGCGCGTCCTTTTCCCATTGCTCGGGATGAGCGGCGTCGCGCGGCTCGGGTATGACGTTGAAGTCGCCGGCCAACGCCAGCGGCTCCTCGTAGGCGAGCAGCGTGCGGGCGTGACGGATCAGGCGGTCCATGAACGCGAGTTTGTAGGCGTATTTCTCGCCCGGCGCGGGGTTGCCGTTGGGGCAATAGACGCTGGCGAGGCGCAGCGCGCCGCGCGCCGTCGGGATCACCGCCTCGATGTAGCGCGCCTGCTCGTCGTGCGGATCGCCCGGCAGGCCGCGCGCGGCCTCGATCGGCCGCTTGGCGAGAATGGTGACGCCGTTGAAGGTTTTCTGACCATGCGCCGCGACGTTGTAGCCGAGGTCTTCGATTTCGGCGCGCGGAAACGCCTCGTCGACGCACTTGATCTCCTGCATGCACAGCGCGTCGGGGCTCCTCTCCTCGAGATAGTCGAGGAGATGCGGCAGGCGCTGGCGGACCGAATTGACGTTCCAGGTCGCGATGATCAGGGGCGGCTCCCGAGCTTTCAGGCTCGCCAGTCTGCCACGGTTCGCCTGCCGACGGGAAGCGCTCGCCTCAATGCCATCGCCGATGCGCCCAGGTCCATTGTTCGGGCGCCTCGCGGATGAATTCCTCGAAGCGCGCGTGCAGCGCCGCCGTCGCGGCGGCGACGTCCGCGTCGCGATCGTCGGTCTTGGGGACCTCGATCCTTTCGATGCGCATGGAAAAATGCGCGTTGGCGAGGCGCATGACGCGAGCCGCGTAGAGCGGCAGGCCGGTCGCGCGCGCGATCAGCGCCGGAAACGGATTCGACAACGCAGGCTGGCCGAAGAACGGCGTCACGACGCCGCGTCCCTCGCGCAGATCGGCTAGGAACGCGGGCGAGCCCCCCTCGTGCGCCTGGCGCAGCAGGGCGCGCGCCGTCGCCGTCGACTTGACCCGCAAGCCGCCCAGATACCAAGGCGCGCGCAGGGCGTAGACGGCGCGATCGACCAGCGGGTTGCTGAGGATTTGATAGACGCCCGCCAACTTGATCCCGAAACGATGGCCGGCGAGCGCCATCAACTCCCAATTGCCCATGTGCAGGCCGCAGACGACGAAAGGGCCGGCGGCGGCGACCGCCCGGAAGCGTTCGGGCGGCTCCAAGACGAGGCGTCCCTGGGCCGCGATTTGGCCGAGATGAAAGAATTCGGCGAAGGTGCGGCCGAGATTTTCCCACATGTCCAGAGCGATGCGCTCGCGCTTGGCCGCGCTCATCTCCGGAAACGCGGCGGCGAGGTTGTCGAGGGCGCGCCGATGGCGTCGTAAATGCGGGGCGATGGCGCGCCAACCCAGGCCTGACCAGCGCGAGGCGGCCTCGAGCGGCAGCGCGGCGATCAGCGCCGCCGTCGCGCGGAATGCGGCGTATTCGACAATGTGGCGCATGCGCGCGAAACGGCTCATCGGTCCGACGATCCCTTCGGCTCGAGGCCGTCGGCGCCTGATTGCGCGGTCGCGCCGCCGCCGTCAAGCGCGCCGCCGCGGCGAAGCGTCGCGGTTCATTTTGCTGTTCAACAAGCTCTCCCGTTCGTGCTAGCGTCATCCGTTGACGAGCGTTCGCGCGACGAGGCGAAGGGGGCGGCTATGGGTGAGAGCGTCAAGTATCAGATGAGCGAAGAGCGCATTCCGCGCGCTTGGTACAACATCGCGGCCGACCTGCCGGCCCCGCCGCCTCCGGTCCTGCATCCCGGCACCGGCAAGCCGATCGGGCCCGACGACCTCGCGCCGCTGTTCCCGATGGCGCTGATCGGCCAGGAAGTCAGCACGGAGCGCGCAATCGAAATTCCCGATCCGGTGCGCGAAATCTACCGACTGTGGCGCCCGACGCCGCTCTATCGCGCGCGACGGCTGGAGCAGAAGCTCGGCACGAAAGCGCGCATCTTCTACAAGTATGAAGGCGTCAGTCCGGCTGGCAGCCACAAGCCCAACACCGCCGTCGCGCAGGCCTTCTACAACAAGCAGCAAGGCGTCGCCAAGCTCACGACCGAGACCGGCGCGGGCCAATGGGGATCCGCGCTCGCCTTCGCCGGTGGGGTGTTCGGCCTCGAAGTGAAAATCTACATGGTCAGGGTCTCCTACGATCAGAAGCCCTATCGGCGGGCGCTAATGGAGACCTACGGCGCCAAATGCGTGCCGAGCCCGAGCAAGGAGACCGCTTCCGGGCGCGCCATACTCGCGCAGCATCCAGATTCTCCGGGCAGCCTTGGCATCGCCATTTCCGAGGCGGTGGAAGTGGCCGCCCAGAATGCCGACACCAAGTACTCGCTCGGCAGCGTGCTCAATCATGTTCTCTTGCACCAGACGGTGATCGGCCTGGAGGCGATCGAGCAGATGGAGGCGGCCGACGCCTACCCCGACGTCGTTATTGGCTGCGCCGGCGGCGGATCGAATTTCGCCGGCATCGCGTTCCCGTTCCTGGGCAAGAAGCTGCGCGAAAAGCGCGCCGTGCGCGTCATCGCGGTCGAGCCGGCGGCCTGCCCGTCGATGACGCGCGGGCGGTACGCCTTCGATTTCGGCGACACCGCCCACCTGGCCCCGGTGGCCAAGATGTACACGCTCGGCTCGGCGTTTATTCCGCCAGGCTTCCACGCCGGCGGTCTGCGCTACCACGGCATGTCGCCGATGGTCAGCCATTGCTTGGCGCTCGGCCTGATCGAGGCGCGCGCCTATCATCAGAACCCGTGCTTCGAAGCGGGGGTGATGTTCGCGCGGGCCGAGGGCATCGTTCCGGCGCCGGAGTCGTGCCACGCGGTGCGCGCCGCGGTCGACGAGGCGCTGAAAGCGCGCGAGGAGGGCAAGTCGCCGACGATCCTGTTCAACCTCTCCGGCCACGGCCATTTCGACATGCAGGCCTACACTGACTATTTCGCCGGCAAGCTCGTCGATCAGGACTACGATCACGCCGCGCTCGACGCCTCGCTCAAGCAACTGCCGAAGGTGGCGGCCGAGTAGGGGGTTCGATCCGGCCCCGTCACGGCCGTCGGCGGATCGAATCCGTCGACGGCCGGGCGCCGCTCGAAAATCAAATCGCCATAGCGGGACAGCGGCGCGGCCCCGCCTTGCTTTGCCGCGCGCCCATGCTATCAAGCGCGCCGCGGCGATTCCGCCGTTCTCACGAGGTTCGCATGCCGCTCTTCAGCCGCCGGGCCGTTCTCGCGCTTCCGCTCGCCGCCGCCGCCGGCGCCGCGCTGGCCGAGGACGACGTTCAAGACACCCTGATTCTCGCCACCAAGCACGGCAAGGTCGTCATCCGCCTCAGGCCCGATCTCGCACCCAAACACGTCGCGCAGATCAAGAAGCTGGTGAAGCGCAAATTCTACGACGGCATCGTCTTTCATCGCGTCATTCCCGGCTTCATGGCCCAGACCGGCGATCCCACGGGCACGGGCTCGGGCGGCTCGGATCTGCCCAACCTTAAGGCCGAGTTTTCCGACGAGCCGTTCAAGCGTGGCACGGTCGGCATGGCGCGGGCGAACGACCCGGATTCGGCTAATTCGCAATTCTTCATTTGCCTCGCCGACGTTCCCTCGCTCGACGGACAATACACCGTCTTCGGCGAGGTGGTCTCCGGCATGGACGTCGTCGACAAGATCAAGGCGGGCACGCAAGAGAACAACGGCGCGGTCGATAGTCCCGACAAGATCGTGACGCTACGTCTGGCGGGCGAGGCGAAATAAGTTGGCGTCAACCGATCCGGAGCGCGTGAAATGAGCGACGACGGCGACACCCTGACTTTGCAGACCACCAAAGGCCCGGTCGTCATCGCGATGAACTCGGCGGTCGCGCCGGGCCACGTCGCGCACATCAAGCGCCTGGTGCAGGAAGGCTTCTACGACGGCGTCGTCTTTCACCGCGTCATCGAAGGCTTCATGGCGCAGACCGGCTGTCCGCACGGCACGGGCACGGGGGGGTCGAAATACCCCGACCTGAAGGCCGAGTTCAACGCCGAGCCGCATCGGCGCGGCACAGTGTCGATGGCGCGCGCGAGCGATCCGAATTCGGCCAATTCGCAGTTCTTCATCTGCTTCGACGACGCCCGCTTTCTCGACCGTAAGTACACGGTCTGGGGCAAGGTCGTCTCCGGCATGGAGAACGTCGACAAGATCAAGCGCGGCGAGCCGGCGCCCGATCCCGACAAGATCGTCAAGGCGACGTTGAGCTGATGAGGTCCCCCTCTCCCGCCCGGCAGGAGAAGGGAGAGGCTTGAGATGCGCGTCGATCTGTTCGACTTCGATCTGCCGCCCGAACGCATCGCGCTCGCGCCCGCTTCCCCACGCGACGCGGCGCGACTGCTCGTCGTCGCGCCGGACGGCGCGCTCGCAGATCGTTTCGTCCGCGATTTGCCGGATTGCCTGCGCCCGGGCGACGCGCTGGTGGTCAACGACACGCGGGTGATCGCGGCGCGCCTCGAGGGCGTTCGCGTGCGCGGCGAGGCGGCGGCCCATATCGAAGCGACTCTGATCAAGCGGCTCGACGGCGCCCGCTGGCGCGCGCTTGCGCGCCCGGCCAAGAAGCTCAAGGTCGGCGAGCATATCCGCTTCGGCGAGAGAAGCGAAAGCAGCGCTTGCTTCCTCGGCGCGCTCGACGCGGAGGTCGAGGCGAGGGGCGAAGCCGGCGAAGTCACGCTGACGTTCGCGTTCGCCGGCGCGGCGCTCGATGAGGCGATCGAGCGGCTCGGCCAGCCGCCGCTGCCGCCCTATATCGCCTCGCGCCGGGCGTTGCGTCCCTCGGACCGCGCCGACTATCAGACCGTCTTCGCCCGCGAGGACGGCGCCGTCGCGGCGCCAACCGCGGGGCTGCATTTCACTCCGGCGCTGCTCGAGCGCATCGAAGCGGCCGGCGCAACCGTCCATCGCGTGACCCTGCACGTCGGCGCCGGCACCTTCCTGCCAGTTAAGGAGGACGACACGCGCGATCACAGGATGCACAGTGAGTGGGGGCGCGTCGACGCGGCGACCGCCAAGGCGCTCAACGCCGCGCGCGAATGCGGCGGGCGGATCGTCGCGGTCGGCACGACTTCGGCGCGGCTGATCGAAAGCGCCGCGGACGAGGACGGCGCGATCCGGCCGTTCGAGGGCGAGACGGCGATCTTCATGACGCCGGGCTACCGCTTCCGCGCGGTCGACGCGCTGATGACCAATTTCCATCTGCCGCGCTCGACGCTGTTCATGCTGGTCAGCGCGTTCAGCGGGCTGGAGATCATGCGCCGCGCCTACGCGCACGCGATTGCGGCGGGCTATCGCTTCTATTCCTACGGCGACGCCTGCCTGCTGCTCGGCGCCGCTCGGGGCGGCGACGTTTGATTCCTCGCCGCGGCCATGCTTAGGGCTCGGCGGCTGGAGCGGGCGAGGGCGCCGCCGAGCTTCACGCACAAGGCGAAATGAGCGACGAATTTTCCTTCCGCGTCAACGCCGTCGACGGCGCCGCCCGCGCCGGCGCGATCGCGACCTCGCGCGGCGTCGTTCGCACGCCCGCCTTCATGCCGGTCGGCACCGCCGCCACGGTCAAGGCGATGTATCCGGACGAGGTGCGCGCGCTGGGCGCCGACATCGTGCTCGCCAATACTTATCACTTGATGCTGGCGCCCGGCGCCGAGCGAATAGCCAAGCTCGGCGGGCTGCACGAATTCATGAACTGGCCCCATCCGATTCTCACCGATTCCGGGGGCTTCCAGGTGATGAGCCTCGCCAAATTGCGCAAGCTCGACGAGCGCGGCGTCGTCTTCCAGTCGCACGTCGACGGCTCGCGCCACGAGCTGACGCCGGAAAGGGCGATGGAAATTCAACATCTGCTCGGCGCCGACATCCAAATGCAGCTCGACGAATGCGTGCGCCTGCCGTGCTCGCGCGAGGAATCCGAGCGCGCGATGCGCCTGTCGTTGCGTTGGGCGGAGCGCTCCAAGGCGGCGTTCGTCGCCGAGCCGGGCAGGGCGGCGTTCGGCATCGTGCAGGGCGGCGTCGAAAAGGATTTGCGCGTGGAAAGCGCGCGCGAACTCGTGAGCATCGGATTCGACGGCTACGCCATCGGCGGCCTCGCGGTCGGCGAACCGCAAGCGGCGATGCTCGAAATGCTGGAAACTGTGACGCCGCATTTGCCGGCCGACCGGCCGCGTTATCTCATGGGCGTCGGCGCGCCGGACGATCTCTTGGAGTCGCTGTCTCGCGGCGTCGACATGTTCGATTGCGTGATGCCGACCCGGGCCGGACGGCACGGCATGGTCTTCACCCGCCGCGGGCGTCTCAATCTGCGCAACGCGCGCTTCGCCGACGATGCGCGGCCGATCGATCCGCTGTCGTCGGCGCCGGCGGCGCGGGACTATTCGCGCGCGTATTGGCGCCACCTGGTCAAGTCGGGAGAGATCCTCGCGATGATGGGCCTGACCGCGATCAATCTCGCCTATTACCAGGAGCTGATGGCCGGCGCGCGCAAGGCGATCGCCGACCGGCGGCTCGGCGACTTCATCGCGGAAGTCAAGACGGGTTGGGCGGAAGGCGAAGGGGCGGGCGCGTAAGCCCGGGGCGGCGGACAAAAAACAAGGCTTGGGGACGTTCCCAAGCCTTGCTTTCCTGGACCCTATCCCTGAATTGCGACACCGGCAGCCTGCGTCTTTTGCGTCGCCAACCCGGCGAGCCGCGCCGTCAACCGGTCAAGCGCCCCGTCCTCCCACAGACTCGGCACGCCCGTCGCCAAGAACTCGGCGGCGGCCTCCTTTTCACGAAGGAGGGATTGATAGTCGAAAATTCGAGCGATGTCACCACCGCGAGAGGGGCTGCCATGCGAATATTTTCTGCCTGGCTCCGCTGCGGCGATCGCCGTCTTGGCCCCGCCTTCCGCCTGTAACGACCGTGGCGTAAAACGCGCGGATCGCGAAGCGTTGCGCTCGAGCGCAAGAGGAGTCGAAATGACCGCCATCGTTGACATCGTCGGCCGCGAGATTCTCGACAGCCGCGGCGATCCGACTCTCGAGGTCGACGTGGTGCTCGAGGACGGGTCGATGGGTCGAGCCGGCGTGGCCTCGGGGGCGTCGACGAGGGCTCATGAAGCGATCGAATTGCGCGACGGCGACGAGAGTCGGTTCGGCGGCAAGGGTGTGCTCAACGCCGTCGAATCGGTCAATCGCGACATCTTCGACGCGATCGGCGGCTTCGAGGCGGAGGACCAGCTCAAGATCGACGAGACGATGATCGCCCTCGACGGAACGACGAACAAGTCGAGGCTCGGCGCCAACGCCATACTCGGCGTCTCGCTCGCCGTCGCCAAGGCCGGCGCGGAGGCTTCCGGCCTGCCGCTGCATCGCTACGTCGGCGGCGCGAGCGCGCGCGTCCTGCCGGTTCCGATGATGACCGTCCTCGACGGCGGCCGCTGCGCCGACAACCGCATCGACTTCCAGCAATTCATGATCCTGCCGGTCGGCGCGCCTTCGCTGCGCGAGGCGGCGCGCTTCGGCGCCGAAGTCTTCGACGCCTTGAAGAGCGCGTTGAGGCAAGCCGGCCATGGCGCCAACGTCGGCGACCACGGCGGCTTCGCGCCCGACCTGCCGTCCGCCGAGGCGGCGCTCGATCTCTGCGTCGAGGCGATCGTGGCGGCCGGGTTCCGGCCGGGCGAGGACGTCGCGCTCGGGATCGATTGCGCGGCGAGCGAATTGTTCCGCGACGGCGCTTACGTCTATGCGGGCGAGGGCGAGACCCGGTCGATCGACGAGCAGGTCCACTACCTCGCCAAGCTCGCCGACGCCTATCCGCTCTTGTCGATCGAGGACGGCATGGCCGAGGACGACTGGCGCGGCTGGGCGCTGCTGACGCAGGCGATCGGCGCCAGGCGCCAACTCGTCGGCGGCGACGTCTTCGCGACCAGCGTCGCCCGGCTGTCGCGCGGGATCGAGGAAGGCGCCGCCAATGCGATGCTCGTCAAGCCCGGCCAGGTCGGAACCTTGACCGAGACGCTCGCCGCGGTCGATAGGGCGCATCGCGCGGGCTACGCCGCCGTCCTGTCGCGCGGCAAAGGCGAGACCGAGGATTCGGCCATCGCGGACCTCGCGGTCGCGACCAACTGCGGGCAGATCAAGGCCGGCGCGCCGGCGCGCTCCGAGGGGCTCGCCAAGCTCAACCAGCTCATCCGCATCGAGGAGGAACTCGGCGATCAGGCCCGCTACGCCGGCCGCGCCGCGATCAAGGCGCGCTGAGGCGGAAGGCCGCGCCGGCGAGGAAACGGAACGTTAACGTCGCCGCGGGCATGGTCGCGCCATGGCGGTCAAGTCGCGCGCGCGCGCCATCGTGTTTCCCATCGCGTTCTACCTCGTCCTCGGGGTCGCGAGCGGCTGCCTGGTGTGGGGCGCTTCGACCGGGGAGCGCGGCCTGAAGGCCGAGGCCGGATACGACGCGGAGGCCGCGCAACTGCAAACCGAACTCGCGCAGTTGCAAGCCGAGCGCGCCCGCTGGCGGCGGCGCGTCGACTCGATGCGCTCGGAGGCGGTCGATCGCGATCTGCTCGACGAGGAAGCGCGCGCGGTGCTGGATCGGGTCGGCAAGGACGAAGTGGTGATCTTCACCGCCCAGGCGAAAAAGCCCTGACGCGCGGCCGCGCCGCTGGGCCAAGGTTTTCCCAAGATTTCCAAACTGTTCCAAGGAAATTCCAAGGAAATTCCTTGGATTTCCAAACTTTTCCAAGGATTTCCAAATTTTTTCCTTGGCCATTTCGTGGGAAATCAAGGGGTTGTCGGCCGCTCGACCCGGAATCGCCTCTTCGCCGATTGTCGCCTCGTCCCGGCCGCGACGGGCGGCCCGCCCGGCGCCGGCGAACGCCCGCGCGATTTTCACCCTAGCACGAATTCCGATTATCGGAAAGCAATTGTCGTGATTTTCCGAAGGTGCTCGCGGCGAGGCGACCGCGGCGGAGAAAGTCCGGCGCCGACGGGGGGCCGGGAAATCGGGTAATTCGCCGCCTGTCCCGGCGCCCCGCTTTGTCAACCGTCATTGCCGCCTTCGCCGCCTATCGAGTAGGATCCCGCACGTCGGCCATCATCAGGGGAGGGCGCCGCCATGCATGAGGGAAAAGGGTGGGCGTGCGTCGCCCTAATATTGGCCGTGTCGGCCGCTGGACTGGCCGGGCTCGCCCCCGAGCCAGGGCGCGCCGCGCCGCCGCCGTTCGCCGCCGTCGACAAAGCCGGCCGCGTTCTCTCCCTCGCTATCGACCGGGCGTCGTGCACACAGCCCGAGCGCGACCGCTGTGTTTCGGCGCGCCACGATTGCATGGAACGCGAGAAGCCGCCCAGCGCCAAGGAGGACGAGCGGTGCTGGAACGTCAGCGTGCGATGCATGGCCGCTTGCGGGGGGTAGGTTCGCCGCCCGTTGCTCGTCCGAGAGCCGGAACAGGTCCGCACGGGCAACCGAAATTTCGAATTTCGGCACTCCCAGATTTCAAACGGACCTAGCACCGGAATCGTCAACGCCGAGCCGCTCTCCTAGCTCGCGCCATTCGCGTGGAGAGAGCCCGACGTCGCTAGCTACTACTCGTTCGCCGCGAAGCATCCGCCGAACCGCTTCCAGCGCTCCCCGAGAAAGTTCGTAAGAGTCTCGTCGATAGTCGACAAACGCCTCGTAAGTATGCGGCACCCATACAGCCACGATCTTCAGTATCTCCTGCGCGTACGCGCGAATCTCAAGCTGAGCATTCGGATGCGCTCGGAGCGATAGGAAACTCAGCAGATTATGTAGATCTATTTTCCAATACCACTGCGTGTAAAAGGAAAGCGGCAGGTCGATTCGGGCGAGTTCTCGGGCGACTCCCGTCCTCGTGGCCGATAGCACGTTCCCCTCCGCATCCTGGTTCAATAGTTCAAGGTAGCGACCATATGCACGTTCTGCGTCGGACTTGAAGATGTCGGCTACAAGCTGGGCTTCCGCAGGATCGAAATCGCCGCGTCGCCCTTGGCGGTTGGCGGTGCTTTGCGCGCCGACCGCCTCAACTTCCGGCACGTAAAACTCTCGTTCGAGAACCGAATACCGAGCTGAGTACTCATTGACGCTGGCCGTCCGGTGGCGGATCCACTGGCGCGCGACGAAAATAGGAAGGCGCACGTGAAGTTTGATCTCCGCCATCTCGAATGGCGATGTGTGGCGGTTACGCATCAAGTATCGGATTAACGCCCGATCGTCGCTCGCAGCCTTGGTGCCTCGTCCGTAGGAAACCCGCGCAGCCTGAACGATCGCATCATCATTGCCCATGTAGTCTATGAGGCGTATGAAACCGTGATCGAGAACGGGGATCACCTTGCCAAGCAGGGCGTCCATTGCGGGACTTCGGGGGCGTTCGATCACAGACATTGTCACAACCACCAGGGACTTGGCACACCGCGACGCAGTAGCGCTTCTCCAGGCAAGCGGCAACCTAGTCCGCTTAATTGCAGGAAACCACGCAGAAAACTGCAATTCCGATCCGATCCGACAGCGAGTGACCGGGGCGGAAACGATACTCGAAGCTGCAAAGCCGGTTCCATCTCCGCACCGCGACCACGCCCAGTGGCGGACCGCCAGCCTGTTCAGCGGCTGCGGTGGCCTGGATCTTGGGTTCCATTGGGAAGGCTTCCGCACGGAGCGCGCTTACGACTTCAACCGTATGGCCAACCTAACCTTTAACCGGAACGTTGCGCCCGTCGCGCGTCTCGCTGACCTTTCAACCTGCGCTCCGCCGATCGGCGGCTGCGACGTCCTGCTCGCAGGAGCGCCCTGCCAAGGATTCTCGACGGTTGGCAAGCGTGACCTCGATGATCCGCGGAACGCGCTGCTCATGCGCGCCGCAAATCTTGCGCTGGCCTCGCGACCACGGATCGTCCTGATGGAGAACGTCCCCGCGGCTATATCCGGCACGCACAGTCGCTTATGGACGACGGTCGAGGATATGCTGCGGTGGTATGGATATAACGTGCGCCGCTTCGTTGCAGTTGGCAACGAGAGCGGCATCGCCCAGCGCCGAAGCAGGCTCTTTATGATTTGCTGGCATGGCAGCGATTGCATCCGGATGGAACCCGATCCATTGCCGGCACCAACACTGCGACAGGTCTTGGACGGGATCGCTTCCGTCCCTGATCATGATCCCGCGCCGCTTCGTTCCGGCAGCCGCGAACTGGCGATCGCCTCGCATATCCCGCCGGGTGCTAAACTTTGCAACGTTCGGATTAGCGAACGGGCCGTGCACACGTGGGATGTGCCCGATGTCTTCGGCCCAGTCAGCGATCATGAGCGCGAGGTTCTCGTTGCCATCGTTCGGTTGCGCCGCCGAGCTCGCCGCCGCAATTACGGCGATGGCGATCCCGTGCTTCCATCGACGGTGGCGGAGCACTTGCGTCGGGATGCGACAAGCGACCTCGCCCGGCTTGTGGAGGCGGGATATTTGCGGCGAATTCCTCCTTTCGTCGAACTCACGCACACTTACAATGGGAAGTTCCGCCGCCTCGATTGGAACGCCCCGTCGCCGACAGTCGACACGCACTTTGGCGATCCCGCGCTGTTTCTTCATCCCGATGAGGATCGCGGGCTAACGCCACGAGAGGCAGCTAGAATCCAAGGATTTCCCGACGAGTTCTCCCTCACGGGCTCTCGTCGTGAGCGCTTCCGCCTCGTCGGCAACGCTGTGCCGCCGCCGATGGCGGCGCGGCTAGCGCGTTTCGTGCGCCAGGCCCTGTTGTGAGGCCGCCATGACCGCACTCATGGACGCGGTCCGTCCGTGGCTCGATGGCGAGGACGGCGGCCGGATTGCCGAGCTCATGGCGCAGATTGATTGGCTTGGGCGCAAACTCTATCAGGATTATGAGCCGAGCGCTTACGAGAGTTTCGACGAACGCTTCGGCAAGTGGGTCGTGAACGTTGCCGCGCAGGAGGACCGTCGGAGCCTCTTCGACCTACTCGACCATGTATTCTTCGTCGGAAGGCGAGAGTTCGAAGCGCTGTGCCGCGCCGCCTACAACAGACATGTCATCCGTTGGCTCATCGACCTGGACAATGCGCCAATCGCGGATCCGGGGCTCGATCAGACGGTTGCTACGGCCGTAGCCGGCACATGGTTCTGTCCGATCACTGATAGCATGAGGATCAATGCCTTCCTTAAAGTGAACCATCTCGAGGGGCAGTCCCACCGACCCGACTGGCGCTCGCTCGCTTGTTTTGCCGACATCGAGAAGGTCCTCGATTTCATGAGAAGGAATCAACTCAACCGGATCGTGCTTCTCGAAGACTTCGTTGGAAGCGGAACTCAGATGCAAGCGGCGGTGCGGTTCGCAAGCGAGGTGTCGGCGGAAATCCCGATTCTCGTCTCACCCCTCATCTGCTGCCCAAAGGGCGTAGAGATGGGTGAGGCGCTTTCTGCGAATTACGCGAACGTCACATTTGCGCCGGTGCTGACAATCAACGACAAGCTGTGCCTCAAGGACCAGGCGCGGGCGGGGGAGCCGCCCGTGTTCGCATCGATTCGTGAGCTCACTAGCCGGGTTCGCGAGCGCTTCGACAATCGCAACCGGGCGGAGCCCTTTGGCTTCAAAGGCACGGGCGCGCTCGTCGTCATGTACTCTAACTGCCCTAATAATAGCCTTGCGGTGCTACACAACGAGTCAAAAACCTGGACAGCGCTTTTCCCCCGCATTCCGCGGAGCACAACATGATCAACCCGTTCCATGAGCTGTACGTCGGAGAGCGCATCTCTAGCAGCGAGTTCGTCTCAATCTTCAGCACGGCGCTGGTCAAACATGCAGCGCCGCTTTTCATCCCTGGCAACGTGGTGCTCGCAGGTGTTCAAGGCAGCGGCAAGAGCATGCTGTTCAAGCTCCTGTTCCCGGACGTAAGGCAAGAGTACGCTAAAGCGCGCGCGCCGTTCCCGGTGCCGAAAGCAATGAGTCGGTTCATCGGAGCCGGCATTAATCTCAACACCTCGGAAGCCACCCACTTCGGGCTCCGGCGCTCGCCGGAGGACCCGGTCCAGCGCGGCCTCCTCTTCGGTGATTTCTTCAATTATGTGATCGCGGCGGACCTTCTGAAAACTATCGAGACGCTCGCGACCGGGCCTGAAGAGGTCGCAGCGGAGCTCGGGATTTCGCTTGACGACGATCGGAAGGCAGCGCTTGCCGAGACCCTCGCCGCCGACGACGTCTGGAACGGCTACCTCAGCAGCGCGACTTCCTTCAACGACCTGCGTGCGCTCATGGCGCGCCGCCTCGCGCACTATCGGCAGTTTATGCACGGCAACCGCGATGTGCTCGACGCGTCGGTCGCGCAGTCGAAGACAGCAATCGGCGAGCCAGTCTCGGTTGTCGCGACGTTGTTGAAGAGCTGCGGGGTCGTCCCCAACGACGTCAACGTATTTATTCACGTCGACCAATATGAGGAGATCGGTACGATCAGCACAGGCGTTGAGGGGCCGGACTACAGATCGGTGGTCAACCGAGCGATCAACCGCCGCGACCCGGCCGTATCCTATCGCATCGGCACACGCGCGTATGCTTGGCACCAACATGCCCGCATCTTTGGAACCGAAGCTAAGCTAGAGCAGGAGCGTGACTACAAGTTCATCGACCTCGATGAGAAGCTGCGCCGGCACGAGGACAGGGCCTCATGGATCTTTCCCCACTTTGCGCGCGATGTGTTCGCGCGGCGCCTCCATCAGACCGGCATGGCGAATCTCGACGCCAACGACGACAAACTACTGCTTCAAGTGCTCGGGCCATCGATCCCTGCGGAGCAGAAGGCCAGGGAGTACGCCGGCGAAAACCCTGAGCGGGTTCTGCGGATTCCGCGCGGGTGGGCGGGCAAGGTCGCGGATCGCTTGCGGAGTATTGCGCGCACCGATCCGCTCTCGGGACGCCTCGGCGAGGCTTGGATCCGCCAGAAGGGCGTCGAGGGTGCTGACGCAGACCCTCCTCCGTGGGAGGCTAAGCGAGCGCAATGGTGGAGAAAGGAGCGAACCGAACTCGCGGTGGCACAGATCGCGAGTTCAACCCAGCAAAGGCCAATCTGGTCCGGTGAGGACGACGTGATCAGCCTCAGCGGGGGCAACATTCTTGGGTTTCTGAGCATCTGTCAGTTAATTTGGGACATGGCTTGCCAGACGGGGAAGACCCCTGATACGGCCCCGGAGTTCCCGATTCGGGCAGGAATACAGTCAATCGCTATCCTCAAAGCGAGCGAGTACTGGCTCAATAAGATTTTGCAGGAGTTCGGCAATAGCGGTGACCGATACAAGCTGGTTCGGCACCTCGGAAAGGAGTTCTCGCGTGCGATGCTTGACGACCGAAAGATGAGCTACCCAGGCCACAATGGCTTTTCGCTCAAGGACGCCGAGCTTGAAGCCAACGAGACGGTCCGCGCGCTTCTCGTGGAGGCCGGGGAATTCGGGAACCTCCTGATGCTTCCGCATACCACGAAGGAACGCGACCGGGCACCGCGCACAAAGTGGTACGTGAGTCCGATCTACTGCCCTTACTTCCGCCTGCCGTTTAATCGGACGAAAGAGCCAATCTATGCTGGAATTTCCGAGGTCAAGGGCTGGATGATCGACGCCAGCATCCTCAAGGACGACGGCAAGCCGAGGAGAAGGCCGCAGAAGCGAGCGGGCGATGCTCCGCTGTTCGAGGGGCTCGACGACTGATGCCCACTAGCTGGCGTCCCTGGGGTCCCCTCGATTGGATGATCGGCAAAATGCCTGACGTCCGATGGGGCATCGTGGGAAGCCTCGGCACTGAGGATCGCTGCGCTGCGACCGTGTCCGCCCTCGACGCCAATAGGCTTCGCCACCGGCGCTTCCTCCGCATTCTGGATGCCGATACGCCGGTCACTGAGCCGTTCGCGGAGAAGCATGAGGCGATGCGCAGAACTCTGGTGAGGGCCGGTTGCACCGACGGCGCGTTCGCCGACGTACCTCTCCTCGCGCCAATCGACGTCATGCGGGAACAAGTCGATGGGTTTGTTGAGGCGGCTGGGGAAAATATTATCCTCGATATCACGACTATGCCGAAGCGTTGGTTCTTCCCCCTTGTGAAGATCCTTTCTCGGAGCGCCGGCGTACGCAACCTCCTCGTTACCTATGCTTCGGCTGAGAGCTACGGACCGACGCTTTCGTCTAATCCTGAGCCGCTGCGCGCTCTTCCAGGGTTTGGGTCGGACGACGCGCGGCTGGAGCACGAGACCGCGATTGTGGGCATTGGCTTCGAACCGCTTGGGCTCGACGAGCTGTACAAACAGCACAAGATCGACAAGGTGCGATACCTTTTTCCATTTCCGCCTGGGCCGCCGGGCTTCCACCGCAACTGGCGATTCGTGCGAACGTTGGAGCGACTGATCCGCAACCGCGAGGCCGACCAGGACGATCGATGGCACATCGACATGTACGACTGCTCCGCCACTTTCGAGGCGCTCCTCCGGGTGACGCGGAACGGACAGGCAACCTCGGTTCTAGCCCCATATGGCCCGAAAACAACATCGCTCGCGATGTGCCTGTTTGCGACCGCAGCCGATTCTGTCGGGTGCCCGCAGGTGCCGGTCTACTACGCACAGCCAAAGCGTTACGATATCAACTACTCGACCGGCGTGAAGACCGTAGGAGGTCGTGCCGACATTCAGGCCTACTGTATCAGGATCGGCGGAAGAAATCTTTACGAAGTGACCTGAGCCGGTGCTAACGGGGTTTGCGGTGACGCGCACTGATTTCTCGTTGAGGCGGCGCGCGAAACAAACGAAAACGACGAGGAAGGGTCCCAGCACGACCTGTCGTTGAAATTTTTCCCCTTAGCGCCGCCGATTGCGAACCGCGCCCCAAATCAGCGCCTCGGCCTGAACGACGCAAGCCGTCGCGCCGTAGGGCGTCGCAGGACGCCCGTTGATCGACGGGCTATGGCGCGACCCCCCTCATCGGGCCGGCTTCGCCGGCCACCTCTCAGCGAACCGAAGGTTCGCCTGACACCCGCAAGGGGGGAAGGGGTCGCCCTATTAATTTGGCGAACTCACAACCCCTGCGCTTCTTCCCCTTCTCTGGCCTCCGTCCCCCGTCCGTGCTATGCGCCGCCCAGCTCCGGGCGGGCGCTTGGCGTTCGTCCGCAAACCCTCTTCGGAACCGCCGCCCATGCCCGACGCCGCGCTCGCCAAGCCGATTCGCTCCAATTCGTTCTTCTCCGCTTCCCTCGCCGACGCGGATCCCGAGATCGCGCGCGCGGTTGCGCTCGAGCTCGGCCGCCAGCGCGACGAGATCGAGCTGATCGCCTCGGAAAACATCGTCTCGCGCGCGGTGCTGGAGGCGCAGGGCTCGGTGATGACCAATAAATACGCGGAGGGCTATCCCGGCCGGCGCTATTACGGCGGCTGCCAGTTCGTCGACATCGCGGAAAATCTGGCGATCGAGCGCGCCTGCAAGCTGTTCTCCTGCCGCTTCGCCAACGTCCAGCCGAATTCCGGCTCTCAGGCCAATCAGGCCGTGTTCATGGCGCTGATGCAGCCGGGCGACGTCTTCATGGGGCTCGACCTGGCGGCGGGCGGGCATCTCACCCATGGCTCGCCGGTCAATATGTCCGGCCGTTGGTTCAAGCCGGTCGCCTATGGCGTCGATCCGCGAACGCATCGGGTCGACATGGACCAGCTGCAGAGCCTGGCGCGGCAGCACAAGCCGAAGCTGATCATCGCCGGCGGCTCGGCCTACGCGCGCCACTGGGAATTCGAGCGCTTTCGCGAGATCTGCGACTCGGTCGGCGCCACTTTCGTCGTCGACATGGCGCATTTCGCCGGGCTGGTGGCGGGCGGCGCGCACCCCTCGCCGTTCCCGCACGCCCACGTCGTCACCACCACCACCCACAAGACGCTGCGCGGGCCGCGCGGCGGCATGATCCTGACCAACGACGAGGACCTCGCCAAGAAGATCAATTCGGCGATCTTTCCCGGCCTGCAGGGCGGGCCGTTGATGCACGTCATCGCCGCCAAGGCGGTCGCCTTGCAAGAGGCGTTGACGCCCGAGTTCAAGAACTACGCCCACGCGGTGGTCGCCAACGCCAAGGCGCTCGCGGCGCCGATTCTTTCCGCCGGCTACGCGCTGGCGACCGGGGGCACCGACAATCACCTGATGCTGGTCGATCTGAGGCCCAAGGGCCTGACCGGCAAGGCGGCGGAGGCGGCGCTCGGGCGCGCGCGCATTGCGTGCAACAAGAACGGCGTTCCCTTCGATTCGCAAAAGCCGACGGTGACCTCGGGAATTCGCCTCGGCTCGCCGGCGGCGACTTCGCGCGGCTTCGGGGTCGCCGAATTCAGAAAAGTGGGCGAATTGATCGTCGAGACGCTCGATGGGCTGGCGGGGCAGGGCGAATCGGGCAATGCTGCGACGGAAGCGCGCGTGCGCGAGGGCGTCGCCGAGCTGACGCGGCGTTTTCCCATCTATTGACGCCCGCCGTCGCGCCGAGGTCTTTGAGAAGGGGTCGGTCCGATGCGGTGCCCCTATTGCGGCGCGCTCGACACGCAGGTCAAGGATTCGCGGCCGACCGAGGACGCGTCTTCGATCCGCCGCCGGCGCATCTGCTCGGATTGCGGCGGCCGCTTCACCACTTTCGAGCGCGTGCAGTTGCGCGATCTCGTGGTGATCAAGAAGAACGGCCGCCGCGCGCCGTTCGACCGCGACAAACTGCTTCGCTCGGTCGAAGTGGCGCTGCGCAAGCGCGCCGTCGCCTCCGAACGGGTCGAGCGGATGATCAACGGCATCGTGCGGCAATTGGAAAGCCAGGGAGACGCCGACATTCCGACCCAGCGCATCGGCGAATTGGTGATGGAGGGGCTGAAGGGCCTCGACGACGTCGCCTACGTGCGCTTCGCCTCGGTCTATCGCAATTTCCGCGAGGCGCGCGACTTCAACGCGATCGTCGGCGAATTGGAGGCCGCGCCCGAAACGGCGTCGCCGGCGGAGGCCGCGCCGCGGCGAACGCGCGATCCCGCGCCGTGAGCGCGCCGCCGGACGCCGGAGAAGACGAGCGCTGGATGGCGGCGGCGCTGCGTTTCGGACGGCGCGGGCTGGGGCTGACGGCGCCCAACCCTTCGGTCGGCGCGCTGATCGTGCGCGACGGCGTCCTCGTCGGGCGCGGCGTCACCGCGCCGGGCGGGCGCCCGCACGCCGAACGCCTCGCCATCGACCAGGCGGGCGAGGCGGCGCGCGGCGCGACGCTCTACGTGACGCTGGAGCCCTGTTCGCATCACGGCGCGACGCCGCCTTGCGCCGAGGCGATCGTCGCGGCGGGAATCGCCCGCGTCGTCTGCGCGCTCGAAGACCCCGACCGGCGCGTCGCCGGGCAGGGCTTCGCGAAGCTGCGCGCGGCGGGGATCGCGTTGAGCGTCGGGGAGGGAGCGGAGACGGCGCGCCGCGATCATCGCGGCCACATTCTGCGCGTCGTCGAAGGCCGGCCGATGGTCACGCTCAAGCTCGCGCAGACCGCGGACGGCTACGCCGCCGGCGACGAGCACGACGCGCGCCTCGCGATCACCGGCGAAGCGGCCAATTGGCGGGTGCAGGTGATGCGCTCGCTGCACGAGGCGATCATGGTCGGCATCGGCACGGCGCGCGACGACGATCCGCTGATGACGGTGCGCTTGCCCGGCCTCGACGCGCGGCCGCTGCGGGTGATCCTCGATTCGCATCTCGGCCTGTCGCCGCGATCGCGCCTCGGCGCGACGGCCCACGAATTCCCGACCCTGGCGATCGCGACCCGCGCCGCGGCCAAGGAGCGCGAAGCGGCGTTGACCGCCAAGGGCGTCGAAGTCGCGCGGGTCGATCCCGATGCGTCGGGCCGCGTCGATCTCGGCGAAGCGTTGCGGCTGCTGGCGCGGCGCGGCGTGACGCGCGCATTCAGCGAAGGGGGCCCGCGCGTCGGCGCGCGCCTGATCGCGCTCGGGCTCGCCGACGAGGTCGCGCTGCTGACGGCGCAGAAGCCATTGGGCAGGCCGGGCCTGGTCGCGCTCGACCCGAAGGCGATCGGCGTCCTGAACGATCCCGCGCGCTATCGCGAAATCGAGGCCGCCGCCTACGGCGCCGACTCTTTGCGGCGCCTGGAGCGGCTGAGTTGACCCGAGGCGAAGCTTGAAGAAGGACGCACAATGTTCACAGGCTTGATCAGCGACGTCGGAGAAGTCCTTGAAATCGAGGACGCCGGCCAAATGCGCCGGTTCCGCGTCGCCTGCCATTACGAAGCAGCCTCGGTTCCCATCGGCGCGTCGATCGCGCACGCCGGCGTCTGCCTGACGGTGGTCGAAGTCGCGCTGAGCGGCTATCGAACCAAGATTTCGGTCGATGTCGGCGCGGAGACGCTGGCGGTGACGACGCTGGCGGGGTGGCGGCCGGGCGACAAGGTCAACCTCGAACGGCCGCTGCGCCTCGGCGACGAACTCGGCGGGCACATGGTTTCCGGCCACGTCGACGGCGTGGCGGAGATCGTCGCGCGCCGCGACTTCGACGGCATGGCGCATCTGGCCGTTCGCGCTCCCGCGGCGCTCGCCAAGTTCATCGCGGTGAAGGGGTCGGTGGCGCTCGACGGGACTTCGCTCACCGTCAACGCGGTCGTCCGCGACGCGTTCGAGATCCTGCTCATCCCCCACACGCTGGCGGTGACGACCTGGGGGGAGCGCAAGGCGGGCGATCGGGTCAATCTCGAAGTCGACCAGATGGCGCGCTACGCGGCGCGGCTGATCGAGGCGCAGGGCGGCGCCGCTTCGCGGTGAGCGACGCTTCGCTTCATCGCGCGAGCGTCGGCGCGATTCCTTCGCGCATGACGAGGCGGCGCAGCGGGCCGATCGCGCCGAGCGCCGCGAGGCCGACGCCGCGAGCGGCGTCGATCGGCGCGATGCCGGCGATGAGCGAGCGGTTCAACGCGTCGACGGCGAACGCGCGCGCCGCGACGTCGGGGCCGCGCCGGCGGCGATAACGCCGCAGCGCCGCCTCGCCGCCGATGTCCTCGCGCTTCGCCTCGGCCTCGCGCGCCGCCTCGATGAGGCCCGCGACGTCGCGCAGGCCGAGATTGAGCCCTTGCGCGCCGATCGGCGGCAGGACGTGCGCGGCGTCGCCGACGAGCGCGAGCCGCGTCGCGGCGAACCGGCTCACGCACTGGCGCGCCATCGGGAAGAGGCCGCGTTCGCCTGCGATGCGCATGGCGCCGAGCAGCGATCGCGCCTGTCGCTCGATCTCGTCGGCGAGCGCGTCGTCGGCGAGCGCGGCGCGGCGCGCCGCCTCGGCATGCGACATGACCCAGACCAGGCTGGAGCGGCCGGGCGCGCCCGGCGCCGCGGGCAGGGGGACGAGCGCAAACGGCCCCTGCCGGGTATGAAATTCGGTCGAACAGTCCTGGTGCGGGCGCGCATGGGCGACGACGACGGTCAGCGCGCTCTGGGGATAGAAATGCGTCCGCGCGTCGAGGCCGGCGGCCTTGCGCGCGCTCGAGCCGCGTCCGTCCGCGCCGACGACGAGGCGAGCGTGAAAAGTCCGTCCGTCGGCGAGACGCAAGGCGGCGCGTTCGGGCGCGAAATCGAACGCGGCCGCTCTCGCCTCGACGCGCCGCAGGCCGGGCGTCGCCGCGGCGGCCTCGGCGAGGGCGGCGGTCAGCGCGGCGTTCTCGACGTTCCAGCCGAATGCGTCGAGGCCGATCTCCTCGGCGCGGAATTCGACCGGCCGCGAGGGGAACAGCGAGCCCGTGTCGTCGACGATCCTCAGCGCGCGCAGCGGCGCACCGAGAAGCCGGGCTTCGCGCCCGAGGCCGAGACGATCGAGGAATGCGATCGAGCGGTCGAGCAGGGCCACGGTGCGGCCTTGGCCGAGCCGGTCGGCGGCGCCGCAGCAAACGACCGAGAAGCCGGCTCGAGCGAAGCCGATCGCGGCGACCAGGCCGGCCAACCCGGCGCCGACGACGATGACGTCGCAGCGCTCGACGTCCCCTGAGTGCGAAACCGCCATTGCCCTATCCTGGCATGCGTGCTTTCTCGCTGTCCAGACGAACGCCGGGCGATGGGGAGCGCTGGGAGAGGCGATGACGATCGAGGCGAGGGGGATCGCGTTGCGGCGCGCGGCCGCGCTCGCCGTTCATGCGCTGACCGCGTCCGGCGGCGCGGTCGGGCTGCTCGCGCTCGAGGCGGCGATCGAGCGCGATTTCGCCGCGTGCTTCGCCTGGCTCGGCTTGGCGCTGGCGATCGACGGCGTCGACGGGACGCTCGCTCGCGCCGCGCGGGTCGGCGAATGGGCGCCGTCGATCGACGGCGTCATTCTCGATCTGGTCGTCGACTATCTGACCTACGTGATCGTTCCCGTGGTCGCCCTGTGGCGCTCGGACCTGATGCCGACGCCGGCGGCGTTCTGGCTCGGGCTGCTCGTCGCCATCGCCTCGGCGCTGTATTTCGCCGACACGCGGATGAAAACGGGGGATCATTGGTTTCGCGGTTTTCCCGCGCTGTGGAACGTCTTCGCGTTCTACCTCTTCGTCTTGCGGCCGCCGTGGGCGGTCGACGTCGCGCTGACGCTGGTCGCGACCGCGATGATGTTCGCGCCGGCGACGTTCGTTCATCCCTTGCGCGCCGCGAAATGGCGCGCGGCGACCATCGCGGCGACCGGCGCGTGGTTCGTGTTGGCCGGCGACGCGATTGCCGCCGGGCTGCAGCCGAAACCCTGGGTGAAGGTCGGATTGGTCGCGATCGCGGCCTATTTCTTCGCCTTGACGCTGCTTCGCCATGCGCTCTGGCCGCGCGCGTGAGGCGCTCCGCCGCCGCGCCACACGGCGCCTTGCGGCGGCGCGGCGAAACTTGCTATAGCGCGTCGCCGCGGCGCGCGACCGCTGCGGCTCGGCCTCGTGGCGGAGTGGCTACGCAGAGGACTGCAAATCCTCGCACCCCGGTTCGATTCCGGGCGAGGCCTCCATGACGCGCGCCGCCACGGGCGACGGCGGCGCGCCATGGCGGGCGACGCACGGGGGCGACTCCCAATGGATTCGACGGTTTCGACGCAGGCTTCGATCGAGCGCCGCCGCCGCATGGTCGACGGGCAATTGCGCGTCGGCGGCGTCACCGATCTCGCGCTGCTGGCGGCGTTTCTCGACACGCCGCGCGAAGCGTTCGTCGCGCCGGGGCAGGCGGGGCTCGCCTATCTCGACAGCGACCAGCCGGCGCTGGGTTCGAGCCGCCGCCGCTTGCTGGCGCCGCTGACGCTCGCCCGCCTGCTGCAGGCCGCCATGGTCGCGCCGGGCGACCGGGCGCTCGACGTCGCCGGCGGCTCGGGTTACAGCGCGGCGATTCTCAGCCGATTGGGCGCGCGCGTCGTCGCGCTCGAATCCGACGCCGAAGCGGCTGCGGCCGCCCGGCGCGCGCTCGCCGGCTGCGCGGCGATCGAGGTCGTCGAAGGCGATCTCGCCGCGGGCGCGGCGGGGCGCGGGCCGTTCGACGTCATTCTCCTCAACGGCGCCTATGAGCGCCGGCCGGACGCCTTGATCGCGCAACTCGCCGATGGCGGCCGCCTGGTCGGCGTCGAAGCGCAATCCGGGGCCCAAGAGGCGATTTTGGTGGAAAGATCGGCCGCCGGGATCAGCCGGCGCGCGTTGTTCGAGACGCGCGCCGCCACGATCGAGGCGTTCCGCCGCGCCCCCAGCTTCGCGTTCTGAGGGGCGAGCGTCAGGGGCTGTTCGTGCGCCGCCCCGGCGATCATGTGATCCGCGCCGCCGCGGCCCATCGGGCGGCCCCTACGTCGGTCGCGGGGGCGATTTCGGGGAAGTGTCGCATGGTTGCGACGCTCGGTTGAAAACTGAGTCGTTTTGCGTCTCCAATCGACGCGGGAGGTAGCCGAGCGCGGCCAATTGCTTGTAAGAGTATAGGGGTGGCGGCGTTCGCGACGAAGCGCGTCGGCGCGCGCTGGCGCGCGCCGGGATTCGGCCGGGTCGAGGCCGGGGTTGTCGAAAGATCGATTTGGCGTCGCGTTTGCGGGCGTCCCACAGAGGGTTCGATGGGCGGTTTTCAGGGTTTGACCAAGCCTCGCCTTTCGCGCCGCCACTGGCGCCGCGGGGCGGCGGCGGCGGCGATTTGCGCGGCGCTGTTCGCGCCGGCGGCGAGGGCCGAAACAATCGGCGGCGCCCTGGCCAAGGCCTATCTCAACAACCCCGACATCAATCAGCAGCGCGCCGCGGTGCGCGCGGCGGACGAAAACATCCCCAAGGCCAATGCCGGCTATCTGCCGACCGTTTCCGCCGAGGGCGACGCCGCCGTCCAGCAGTTCGACGCCAAGGGCATCCCGGGCTACGGCGACGTGACCAGCCATCCCCGCGGCTACGGGCTCACCGTCACGCAGAACGTGTGGAACGGCGATCGCACCGGCAATTCGGTGCGCCAGGCCGAATCCGGCGTGCTGGGCGCGCGCGAACAGTTGCGCTTCACCGAACAGAACGTGCTGCTCAGCGCGGTCACCTATTACATGGACGTGCTGAGGGACACGGCGATCCTCGGCCTCGACCGCAACAACGTCGAGGTGCTGCAGGAGCAGCTTCGCCAGACGCAGGATCGTTTCAACGTCGGCGAAGTCACGCGCACCGACGTGGCGCAAGCGGAAGCGAGCCTGGCCGGCGCGCGGGCGACGGCGCTGACCGCGCAATCGAACCTGCAAGCCTCGCTCGCCAACTATCGCCAGGCGATCGGCGACGAACCGAAGAGCCTCGCGCCAGTCGCTCCGGTGGTCAATCCGCTGCCGAAGTCTCTGCCCGAAGCGGTGGCGATATCGCAGGTGGAGCATCCGGCGATCGTGGCGATGCTGCACGGCGTCGAAGCCGCGGCGCTCGCGGTGAAAGTCAGCGAAGGCCAGCTTTACCCGACCGTCGGCCTCACCGGCCAATTGTCGAAGCGCTACGACCTCAACGACCTCCCCGGCAACTCGGCCATTCAAGCGCAGCTGATGGGACAAATCACGGTCCCGATTTACGAAGGCGGCGCGGTCTACGCCGCAACCCGCCAAGCCAAGGAACAGCTCGGCCAACAGGAGCTGCAAACCGATCTGCAGCGCGACAAAGTTCGCGCCGCGGTGGTCGCCGCCTGGGGCGCCAACCAGAATTCGCTCGGCATCTTGCGCGCCGCCAAGTCGCAGGTCGAAGCCTCCGAGGTCGCGCTCGCCGGCGTGCGCGAGGAGGCCAAGGTCGGCCAGCGGACGACGCTCGACGTCCTCAACGCCCAGCAAGCGCTGTTGAGCGCGCGCGTCCAATTGGTGACCGCCCAGCACGATCAGGTCGTCAATTCCTATACGCTGCTTTCCGCGGTCGGCCGCCTGTCGATCCCGACTTTGGGGCTGGCGGTCGAAGAATACGATCCGCGGGTGCATTTCGACCAGGTCAAGAACAAGTGGATCGGTCTGAGCACGCCCGACGGCAAGTGACGCGATCGCTCCAACCGAAGCAAACGAGACGCGAATTCGCCGCCAAATCGACCGCGAAGCTTGCGTCGACGGAGCGAAAAGGGCAATTTCGGCGCGCGGCGGAGAGGCGGCGCGGGAGGCCAAGACGATGAACGCAGCCGATTGGAATGCGGGCGAACGCGATCTCGACGCGCTGCGTCACGCGCAGCGAGCGCACGAGCCCTCGATGGAGGAAATCCTCGCCTCGATTCGCTCGATTATCGCCGACGATCGCGAGGCGGCGGCGCCGAGGCTGGAGCCGGTCAAGCCGGCGCCCGCGCCCGCGGGCCCGCAGATCGTCTATTCCAAGGACAAGGACGCGGCGACGTCGGCCCG
>JBEKBD010000012.1:0-37451 GCA_050015575.1 Roseiarcus sp.
TGAAACCCAGCCAATCGCTCCGCCAAACCCCCTGGCCAAAGCCAATCGTCCAAAACGACCGAAACCAACCCATCCCCGCCTCTCAGCAGGGAAGAGCGCGTCTCAAAATCGTCCCGAAATCCCAACCCGCATCGGCCGCCAAAACGCCAACGCCGCCGGTCTGTTTCGTATAGGCAAGGTCGCCGCGACTGTCAAATTCTTTTTGCAAAAGGGTCGCAATCGGACGCGTCGTCGCGGCGACTGTCGGCGGACTTTCTCCTTGCCGCGCCGCACATCAGCCATGGTTTGCGCCGAAACGACGCAGCGATGGCGCCGCCGCCGTCTCGTCGCGTTGCGCCGGCGCGGTCGCGCCGCTAACAAGGAGATTCAGAGGCGATGGCGGAGCCTTCCCGGGAGAGACAAGACCAATTGTGACGACTTTGGCCGCCCGTTTTGTTCGTTCTTCGACGCAAGGCGAGAGGTCGCGCTTGATCGTCGAACTCGGCCACGAACCGCCGATCGAAATCGGCCGTGCGCGGATCGAGGCGGGCGAACGGCGCGGCGTTTCGCTGCGGTGGCTCGCCGGCGTCGCGCTCGCCGGTCTTTGCGGCGTGACGCTGATCGGCACGGCGCTCTACCTCGACCTCGATCGTCAATCGACGTTCGCCGAGGCGCCGGAATTCGCCGTCGCCGCGCACAAGGACAGCGCCGAGGGCGAAGGCGTCAATCCCGGCAAAGGCGATCGCTTGGTTCGGCCGATCGACATCGTCGCGGCCAAGCAGACCTTCAAGGCGCCGACGATCATCAAGATCGGCGACAAAGAGGTCGTCAAGTCGCGGCCGTTCACCATTCTCGCGACTGCCTTGACGGTGACGCCGACGGGCTTCGCCGACGAGGTCCCGCCATTCGATCCGCTCAAGGCGGTCAACAGTTCGGCCGAGAAGGCCGACGCGCCTCCCGACCCCGGCCCGATGGAGGACGACGCGGAATTCGCGTTTTCCCAGCGCGACCTGACCGTCGAGGACGCCGCCGCGGCGACGGGCGAACTGACGCTGGCCGAGGCGCAGGCGCAAGTGGTGGAAATGATCAAAGAGTCCGCCGCCGGCGACAAGACGCCGCCGTTGCCTCCGCAGATGCTGCTGACGCGCACCAGCCAGGCGGGCGTCGATCCGCTCGGCGCTCTTTCTTATGCTTATGCGCCAACCGGCGCGGTGAGCGCCAACGCGCCCTTCGCTTCGATCGAGGTGCGCATGGTGCCGGAAAATGTCACCGACGCCGTCAAGGCGCCCGCCGACTCGCAGCCCGACGGCCGCGAACGTCTGGTGCAGTTGCGCCACGGCGAAACCCTCGACGACGTGCTGCGCGCCAACGGCGCGAGCAAGGACGCGGCGGCGGCGATTATCGCCGCCTTCGGCGCGCCGCGCGGGGAGTCGCCCGTCGCCGAGGGACAGAAGATCATCTTGCAGTTCGACGAGCCGCACGCGATGGGCGCGCCGGCGCCGCTTGCGCGCGTTTCGGTCTACGCCGACGAACAACTCAAGGCGACGATCGCGATCAACGACGAGGGCTTCTATGTGCCGGTGACGCTGCGCCGCGACGCCCCCGCGCGCAAAACCGCCGTCCCGGACGAGGCGGACAACGGCGGCATGACCCTTTACCAGAGCTTCTACGAAACGGCGCTAAAACAGGAATTGCCGCGCCCCGTCATCGATGAAATGGTCCACGCCTTCGCCAACGACGTCGACTTTCAACGCGCCGCCCAGCCCGGCGATTCGATCGAGGCGTTCGTCTGCGGGCCCGACGACGTCGATCCGCGTCCCCAGCTCTTGTTCGCGATGATGACGGTGCGCGACCAGACGTTCCGATATTATCGCTTTCAGACTCCCGACGACGGCCTCGTCGACTATTACGACGAGAACGGCCGATCGACGCGAAAATTCCTGATCCGCAAGCCGATCGCCGCGGGGGAAATCACTTCGCCGTTCGGCATGCGCTACCACCCGATCCTGCGCTACGCGCGCATGCACACCGGCGTCGACTGGGGCGCCCCGGTCGGCACGCCGGTCCTGGCGGCGGGCTCGGGCGTCATCACCATGGCCGAATTCACTTCGGGCTACGGCCGGCGCATCGAAATCCAGCACGCCAACGGCTACGTCACCACCTATTCGCACTTGTCGGGTTTCGCGCGCGGCGCCGTCGCGGGCGCGCGCGTCGCGCAAGGACAGGTGATCGGCTATCTCGGCCAGTCGGGGCTGGCGACCGGCCCCCATCTGCATTATGAAGTCATCATCAACGGCAATTTCGTCGACCCGATGGCGATCAAGCTCGCGCGCACGCGCGAATTCGACGGCAAGATGCTCGCCGCCTTCAAGCGCGAACGCGAGCGCATCGACCAATTGATGGCGCAGGCCCCCAACGCCGCGCCGGCCGCGCCGGCCGCCCCCGCGGCGACCGCGAAAATCAACTGAAGCGCACGGCCAATCGCGGCGCCTCGCCGATCTCGAAACCCAGCGCGGCGCGCACTTCGACGGCCGAATAACCCGCTTCGCGCAACGCGCAAAGCGGCGGCGACGAGGCGCTCTTCGCCATTTTGGCGCCGGCGGCGTCGAGCGCGAGACGATGGTGGCGATAGCGCGGCGGCTCGAGATCGAGCAGCGATTGCAGCAATCGGTGCGCCGACGTCGCGGACAGGAGATCGCGGCCGCGCACGACGTCGCTGACGCCCTGCAAGCAATCGTCGACCACGACCGCCAGATGATAGCTCGCCGCGTTGTCTTTGCCGCGCACGACGAAATCGCCCCAGGCGGCGGGGTCGGCGCGACGGAGCTCTTCGCGCGCGCCCTCGCCGAATTCGCGCCAGAACAGCTCGGCCGGCGCCGCGGCGCGCGCGCGCGCCGCATCGAGCCGCAATGCGGCGCGCTCGCCCGCGGCGAGGCGCCGGGCGACTTCGCGTGGCGACAGCGCGCGGCAGAGGCCGGGGTAGAGCGGCGCGCCGTCGGGATCGCGCGCCCCGCCGGCCGCCGCGGCGATTTGCCCGCGGCTGCAAAAGCAAGGATAGACCAGCCCTCGCGCGCGCAACGCCTCGAGCGCGCGCGCGTAATCCTCGGCGTGCTCGCTCTGGCGACGCGGCGGACCGTCGAAGGCGAGCCCGAGCCAGGCGAGGTCCTCGTCGATCGCCGCCTCGTATTCGCGCTTGCAGCGGGTCTGATCCAAGTCTTCAATGCGCAGCAACAGACGGCCGCCGGTCTCGGCGGCGAGGCGCGCGTTCATCAGCGCGGAATAGGCGTGGCCGAGATGCAGCGCGCCGTTGGGCGAGGGCGCGAAGCGAAAAGTCGGACGTTGCGGTTGCGTGGCCATGAGGGAATCGAGGGAAGGGAAGATGGCGGGCACTGTTTCCAAAAAGCGCGGCGGCGGCAAGGGCGCCGGGGACGCGAAGACGCGGCGCCCGCGCGCCGCGCCCGCCGCGCGCCGACGCCCCGCCCGCAAGACGGCCGGCGCGCCGCGCTATCATCCGGGCCCGCCGATCGACAGCGAGGCGGCGCTCGAGGAAGCGACCGCCCGGCTGCTGGCGCTCGACCCCGAGGTGGTCGGGCGCCTCATCGCCGTCGGCGGGCCGCCGGCGCTGCGTTGGCGCGAGCCGGGCTTCGCCGGGCTCGCGGCGATCATCGTTTCGCAGCAAGTGTCGACGGCGAGCGCCAACGCGATCTACGGCCGCCTCAAGGCGGAACTGGCGCCGCTCGGCGCGGCGAGCGTAATGGCGGCGGACGACGCCGCGCTCAGGCGCTGCGGCCTGTCGCAAGCGAAGATGCGCGCGCTGAGGGCGCTCGCCGCGGCGACGGCCGACGGCCTCGATTTCGAGGCGCTGCGCGGGCTCGACGCGCACGACGCGCACGACGCGCTCGTCGCGGTGAAGGGCGTCGGGCCGTGGACGGCGGACCTCTATCTGTTGTTCAGCCTCGGCCATCCCGACGCGTTTCCCGCCGGCGACCTGGCGCTGCAGGAGGCGGCGCGGATCGCGCTGGGCCTCAAGGCCCGCCCCGACGCGCGCAAGCTGGAGCGGATCGCCGAGCGCTGGCGGCCGCTGCGCGGCGTCGCGGCGCGCATGCTGTGGGCGTACTACCGCGGCGTCAAACGGCGCGAGGGCGTCGTCGGCCCCTAGGATTGGCGCCCGCCGCGTGTTCGCGCTAGACCCGCCGCGGACCAAAGCGCCTGGAGCCCCCATGACGGCGAATTTGACCGGACCGCGCCTCGACCCGAAGAGCGGCCCCGCCAAGCGGCTGGTGGTCTTTTTGCACGGCTACAGCGCCGACGGCAACGACCTGATCGAGCTCGGCGGGCAATGGCGCGCGGCGCTGCCCGAGACCGCCTTCGTCTCGCCGCACGCGCCCGAACGCTGCGCGGCTTCGCCGATGGGCCGGCAATGGTTCGCGCTGAGCGGCGCGGCGCCCGACGACGCCAAAGGCGCGGCGGAGCGCTGGCAGGGCGTCGTCGCGGCGCGGCCGGCGATCGACGCGTTCCTCGACGCGGAGCTCGCCCGCCTCGGCCTCGACGATTCGCGCCTGGCGCTGGTTGGCTTCAGCCAGGGGGCGATGATGGCGCTGCACGTCGGCCTGCGGCGGCCCCAAGCGCCCGCCGCGATTGTCAGCTACTCCGGGCTGCTGGTCGGTCCCGAGCGTCTCGCCGAAGCGGCCGCCCGCGACGCGCGCGGCGCGCGGCCGCCGATTTTGCTGGTCCATGGCGATCGGGACCCGCTGATCCCCGCCGAGGCGATGTTCCTGGCGATGAACGACCTCGCCGAGGCGGAAATCCCCTGTCAGTGGCATCTGTCGTTCGGCGTCGGCCACGGCATCGACGCCGGCGGCCTGCGCCACGGCGGATTGTTCCTGGCTAAGGCGTTCGGCCTCCGGGCGCGCTGAGCCGATGGGCCGGCGACGCCGGCCAATTTTTCCCAGCCTTTCCCAGGATTTCCAAACCTTTCCAAGCTTTTTGCAAGGAAATTCCAAACATTTTCCTTGGCGGTTTCCAACCAAATCAAAGGCTTGTTGGCGATTCCGGCGCTTTTTGCCTCGCCCGAGCCCGGCGACCGCTTGCCGCCGCCGAGCTTCGATTTTTCAGGCTATCACGACTCGTTATTTTCCCCAAGACTTTGTTTTTCCCGAATACGCTGTCGCGCCGCGCCGGCTCGCGCCGTCCCGACGAAACCGGGCCAAGCGAACGGGCCGGGCCGCGGCGTCCGGATCGCCGCGCTCGGCCCGCGACGCGGGGCACGATGCGAATGGACGGAATCCCTGGCGATGTCGTTCCCGCGAAAGCGGGAATCCCGACTCGCCGCCCGACGCCGCCAGTCAACGGATTGTCGCGGCGCCTCTCAAGCGGATATCGAGGCAACGGCCTCGCTCGGCCGCGTTGGGCCGAATTCGGGTCTCTAGAGCTAGAGGCGACCCTCGCGCGCGAAGACCCACTGACGTCGGATCGCCGGGGTGGAGCGGAGGCGAAATCGTCACTCCATCCGGCGCCGGAACAGCCACGCCGCCGCCGTCAGCGTCACCGACGCGATCGCAACCAGCGGCAGCGTCTGAGAGAGGATTTCGCCGATCGACATGTCGCGCAGGAAGACCCCGCGCACGATGACGAGGAAATAACGCAGCGGATTGATCGCCGTCGCCGGCTGCAGCCACGTCGGCATGTTCTCGATCGGAGTGGCGAAACCGGACAGTAGCGTCGCCGGCACGAGGAACAGGAAGGCGCCGAGGATCGCCTGCTGCTGGGTCATCGACAACGACGATATGAACAACCCGACGCCGGCGACCGCCGCCAGATAGACGAGCCCGGAGACATAGAGCGCCGGCAACGGTCCGCGCAGCGGCACCTGGAACATGAAGATCGCGGCGAGCACATAGAGCGTGATGTGAAAGAGGCCGATCAGGATCGGCGGCAGAACCTTGCCCAGCAGCACTTCGTGAACCCGGAGCGGCGACACCATCAACTGATCGAAAGTGCCGAGCTCGCGTTCCCGGGCCACCGACAGCGCCGTCACCAGCAGGCCGATCAGCAGCGCGATCAGCGCGATCAGGTTCGGCACCAGGAACCATTGATAGGTGAGGTTCGGGTTGAACCAGTTGCGCGCCGCGATCGTCACTTGCGGCGGCGCCCGCGCGCCGCCCGCGGCGGCGGCGTCCTGCGCCACGCCCTGAGCGATCTCGTCGAGATAGCCGCCGACGATCTGCGCCGCGTTCGATCGCCGCCCGTCGAGAATGACCTGCAGCTCGGCGCCGGCGCCCATCGCGATGTCGCGCGAAAAGGTCGGCCCGATGACGATCGCGCCGATCGCCTGATGCATGTCGATCGTCCGGCGCACCTGCGCCTCGGATTGCGCGATCGTCACGTGGCGGAAGGTCGGCGCGCCTTCGATGCGCTCGATGAGTTCCTGGCCCCAGTGACCGCTGTCGTGGTCAAGCGCCAGAAGATCGACGTTCTTGACCTCGAGCGTCGCCGAATAGGAAAACACCAGCAATTGAACCAACGGCGGAACGATGATGATGGTGCGCGACTTCGGGTCGCGCAGCACCGCCAGCAGTTCCTTGACGATCAGCGCCTTGAGCCGGGTCCACATCTCAGGCGATCCGCTTTCGGGTGGTGCGCGCCGCGCCGAGGAAGAACACCGAGCCGATCGCCAGCATCGCGGCGATATCCTGCAGGAACAGCGGCCAGACGTCGCCGGCGAGAAACACCGACTGCAGGCTCGGGATAAGGTAGCGCGCCGGCACGATCAGCGTGAGCCACTGGATCGCCGTCGGCATGGAATCGATCTCGAACAAGAAGCCGGAAAGCAGGAACGACGGCAGGAACGCGCTGATCAACGCCGACTGCGAAGCGAGAAACTGGTTTTTGGTCGCGGCGGAAATCAGCATGCCCTGGCCGAGCGAGGGGATGAGAAAACTCGCCGCGAGCAGGTAGAAGGCGCCGACCGATCCGCGGAACGGCACGCCGAAAAGCCAGACCGCCAGCGCCAGACACAGAGTCGCCGAGGTCATGCCGAGCAAGAAGTAGGGCAGCACCTTGCTGGCGAGAAGTTCGACCGCCGTCGCCGGCGTCGCCATGATCGCTTCCATCGTGCCGCGCTCCCACTCGCGCGCCACCACCAACGACGTCAGCATCGTGCCGATCAGCGTCATGACGATGGCGATCGACCCCGGCACCAGGAAGTTGCGACTGGCGAGTTCGGCGTTGAACCAGACCCGCTGTTGAACGTCGATCGCCGGCGCCGAACCGCCGAATTCGGCGCGCCGCCCCGCCGCCCACGCATCGACGACGCCGGCGGCGTAGTTCTGCACGAAGTTTGCGGTGTTGGTGTCGGCGCCGTCGACGATGACCTGGATGCTCGGGCTGTCTGCGGCGGAAAAGTCGGCGGTGAACGTCGCCGGAATGACGACGATGCCGCGCGTCGCGCCGGCGACCAGCGCGTCCTCGAACTGCCGCCGGTCGCTGCCGACGGCGACCGCGAAATAGCGCGAATGGATGAAGCTCGCCGCCAGATCCTTCGACAACTGCGTCGGGTTCTCGTCGACGAGGCTGATGCGCGTCGAGTAGGCGTCGAGCGACACCCCGTAGCCAAAGATGAACAGCAGGATCACCGGCAGCACGAAGGCGATCATGATGCTGGAAGGATCGCGCATCACCTGCAGCGTTTCCTTGCGCACCAGCGCGAAGAAGCGAATCGCGCGCGTCGCGCCAAGCGACGGGACGCGCAACGTGTTCATGCCGCCTCCCGTTCCGAGCGCTCGACCAGGGCGACGAACGCGTCCTCGATCGTCGGATCGGGGTTGGCGGGGCCGGCGACGCGCGCCTTCAGCTCGTCGGGCGAGCCCAGCGCGATCGACTTGCCGCGGTAGATCAGCGAGATGCGGTCGCAATATTCGGCCTCGTCCATGAAGTGGGTGGTGACCAGCACCGTGACCCCTTTGTCGACGAGGCCGTTGATATGCGCCCAGAACTCGCGCCGGGTGATCGGATCGACGCCCGAGGTCGGCTCGTCGAGGAACAGCGCTTCGGGCTCGTGCATCACCGCGCAGGCGAGCGCCAGCCGCTGCTTGAGCCCGAGCGGCAGTTGCGAGGCCGGCATCGACGCATAGTCGGCGAGGTCGAACACGTCGACCATCAACGCGACGCGCTCGCGCTTTTCAGCGCCGTTGAGGCCGTAGACGCCGGCGAAAAAGGCGAGGTTCTGCATCGCCGAGAGGTCGCCATAGAGCGAGAATTTCTGCGCCATGTAACCGAGCCGGTTGCGCGCCTTGGCGCCGTCGCGACGAAGATCGAACCCGGCGACTCGCCCAGTCCCGGCCGTGGGGCGCAGCAGGCCGCACAGCATCTTGAACGTCGTCGACTTGCCGGCGCCGTTCGGCCCGAGCAGGCCGAAGATCTCGCCGCGCGGCGCCGAAAAGGTGATGCCGCTGGCGGCAGTGAAATCGCCGAACTGCTTGGTGAGCCCCTGGGCTTCGATCACCGCGCCGGCGCCGCCGCCGGCGATCGTGCGCGAAGCCTCGGCCAGCTTCGAACGCCCGCCCGGCCCGCCGCCCAGCATGTCGATGAACGCGTCCTCGAAGCGCGGCCGCGTCGCCGCCACGTTCGCGCCGAGACGGTTCAGCGTCGCGGGATCGGTGCCCGGCCCGAGCACCAGGCGCACCGCCTCGCCCTGGATGACGCCGTCGATGACGCCCGGCAGGTCAAGCGCTTCGACCAGTTTGGCGCGGCGATCCGTGAGCCCTGAAACCTTGTAGACGCGTCCCTCGACCCGCGCGGTCGCCTCGCTCGGACGGCCGGCGAACAACAGCTTGCCCTTGTCGAGCAGAAGAACCCGGTCGCAGGCCTCGGCCTCGTCGAGATAGGCCGTCGACCACAGCACCCCGACGCCGTCGTTCTTCAGATCCTGCACCATCTTCCACAATTCGCGCCGCGAGATCGGGTCGACCCCGACGCTCGGCTCGTCGAGCAGCAGAAGGCGCGGCTTCTTCAGCAGCGCGCAGGCCAGGCCGAGCTTCTGCTTCATGCCGCCGGAAAGCTTGCCGGCCAGTCGAGCGGTGAAACGCTTGAGATCGGTGAAGGTCAGCAGTTCGTCGAACGCCGCCGGACGTTCGGCCACGGCGAGGCCGCGCAGGTTGGCGTAGAGATCGAGGTTCTCCCGAACCGACAGGTCCTCGTAAAGCCCGAAACGCTGCGGCATATAGCCGATCAGGTTCTGGATCGCCGCCGGCTGTTGGCGGCTGTCATGGCCGAGCACGGCGACGCTGCCCGCCTCGGGAATCATCAGCCCCGTCATCAGCCGGATGAGCGTCGTCTTGCCGGCGCCATCCGGCCCGACCAGACCGGTGATCTCGGCGCCCCACACCTGCGCGGTGACGCCGTCGAGCGCCGGGGCCGGCGCGCCAAACCGCTTGCTGACGTCCGCGAGATCGACCAAGACCTCGCGACCCCCCGACTCGACGCTGGCGGTCATGACGCCCCCGCGGTGCCGTCCGCGACGTTCAGCGGCGCCGCGACCGTCACCGGCATGCCCTGTCGCAGCGCCGCGTCGGGACGGTCGACGACCACGCGCAGACGATAGACGAGGTCGGTGCGAAGATCGGGCGTCTCCACCGTCTTCGGCGTGAACTCGGCGACCGGCGAAACATAGCCGATCGTGCCGGCGTAAGTCTTGCCCGGCGCGCTGTCGGTGAAGATGGAGACTTTCATTCCCGGCGCGACTTTGCCGAGGTCGGTCTCGGACACGTAGGCCCTCACCCACATCGGGTTGGACAGCGCCATCACGTAGGCCGTGGCGCCGGTCGCCACCACCGCGCCGGGCTCGTCGACGCGGGTCAGGATCACGCCTTCGGCCGGCGCGACCAGCGTCGCGTCCTGCAGCGCAATCTGCGCGCTGGCGAGGTTCGCCTTCGCTGCGGCGAGATTGGCTTGCGCCGCCGCGATATCCTCTGGACGCGTGCCCTCCTCGAGCAGCTTCAGCGCCTGCCGGGCGCTGTCGAGACTCGCTGCGGCGGCGTCGTGCGACGCCTGCGCTTGGTCGAGGGTCGCCTGCGTCGCGGCGCCCGTCGGCAGCAAGAGCCGCGTCCGCCCAAGCGTCAGCTCGGCGAGCTTGAGGTTGGCTTCGAGCTGCGCGCACTGCGCCTTGGCCTGATCGATCTCGGCGAGCCGCGGCCCGGCGATCGCCTTGTCCAGCGCCGCCTGGAGCGCGGCGACGTTGGCCTCCGCGGCCCGGACCGCCGCCGCCAGCGGCCCGTCGTCGAGGACGGCGAGCGTATCGCCAGTCTTCACCGCGTCGCCCTCGTCGACGGCCATGGTCTTGATTCGCCCGCCGACGCGGAACGCGAGCTGAACCTCGCGCACGTCGACATTGCCGTAGAGAGTCAACTGGCGCTTCGCAATCGACGTTGCGAAGAACCGCTGCGGCGCGCCGAAATACCACGACGCTGCGGCGCCGGCCGCGATCAGCGCGACCAGCGGAATGATGACGCGCCGATTCATTTGAATTTCTCCTTGACCGGTCGAATGCCGTCGACGATCTCGCGCACGATCGCCTTCACCTTGTCGACGTGTTCCGGCTTGGCTTCGTCCCATCCGAGCTGCGCGACCACCACGGCATGGCCGACGCGGAAAATGATGACGCTGCCGATCAGCGCCACCGCGCGCAGCCGCACGCGCTCGCTCGCCGGATCTTCCTCGAGGAGGACGCCGATCAGGGTGCGCAGCGCTTCGAGCATCGGCCCCATCAGGGCGCCGTAGAGTCGGTTGAAGACCTCAGTCGGCTGCATCTGCTCGCGGATCATGTACCGCGCCCAGCTCTCGGACTCCCTGCCGATAAACACCGCGGCCATGGCCGTAAGAATTGCGGTCAGAAGCTCGCGCGCCTCGTCGACCTCGATCGCCGGCCCGCCGCTTCGCGCCGCGGCCAGCCGAGCGCGCACCCGGTCGCGCGTCGGCCCGAGATACGCGGTGACGCGTTCGAGAATGTGGTCGGCGGCTGCGAGGTAGAGGCTGTCCTTGCCGCCGAAATAATAGGAGATCGCCTGAAGATTGACGCTGGCCGCCTTGGCGACCGCCCGCGTCGAAGCGCCTTCGAAACCCAGCAGGCCGAAGACCTTGATGGCGGCTTCGATCAGCCGCGCCCGAGCGGCGTCGCCGCGCTCCGGGCCTGAGGGGCGAGAGAGAGTCGGTTCGTGGTTCATGGCTCATCCGATATATCAATCGTTTGATTGAGTCAAACGATTGAGTGAGTCTGGCGTATGGTCGCGGTCGGCCGCGAAGCGAGGCGAGGCGACGCCTGCGCCGCCGAACAGCCAAGTATGGCGCGTTCAAGGGTGGCGGGGCGCGTTTACGCTCCAAACCTCGCCGAGAACTCCTCGGCGCGCACGCCGATTCGCAGCGCGCCGTCTCCGCAACGGCTCGATTCCCGTCGTCTTACGCGCAGGGAATCAAGCGCCGGATTCTCAGCGTTGGAACATTCCGCCCTGAGATCGAACCAACGCCGTCATCGGCAGCGACGAAGCGGGAGCGTGGGCGGGTTGAAACGGAAACGCCGCCGTCATCGCCAGCAACGAGCCACGAACCGGTCTCCGCGACCAAGCTCCTTTGGAGAGCGCCGCGCGCATGCTATTCTCGATCCGCCCCGCAAACGCTCGAGGTGCGACATGTCCGCGATCGGGTTGCGTCGTCTCGGCTTTGTCGTCGCGGCGCTGGTCCTGCAGACGACCCTCCTCAGGGCGGCGTTGCCTGGGCCGGACGAAGCGCCCGCTCGCCCCTCGCTCGCCGGCCAATTGCTGGTCGCTGCGCCCGAGATGGGCGACCCGCGCTTCGAGCGCACGGTCATCTTGATCGTTCAGCACGGTCCCGGCGGCGCCATGGGGATCGTCATCAACAAGCCGATCGGAGAGCAAACGCTCGCCAGCGTTCTCAAAGGGCTCGGCCAAAACAACGGCGATGTCGCGGGCAGCGTGGGCGTCTTTTCGGGCGGCCCGGTCCAGCCGGAAATCGGCTTCGTGGTCCACAGCGCCGAATACCGTCGGCCGGAGACCGTCGCCGTCACCGATCAGCTTTCGATCACGTCGAGCGTCGCGATTCTGCAGGACATCGGCGACAAGAGAGGGCCGGCAAAGGCCCTCGTCGCCTTCGGCTACGCGGGCTGGGGACCGGACCAACTCGAGCATGAGATCGAACAGCGCGCCTGGGCGACCGCCGAGGCCGACCCGATCCTCGTCTTCGACGAGGACAGGGACCATGTTTGGGATGTCGCCTGGAAGCGCCGCACCTAGCCTCGGCGCCGGGAAATTCCAAAAGTCCACACCGAAGGAAGCGGATTGCCGCAAGCACGTGTTCGTCCATGACGGCAATTGTTCGGCGGACATCGCCGGACCGAACCGACATAGGGTCTTTTGCGCGCGGGCGCCAAATCCTCACGACGAAGCCCGCGCGTCGCGCAGCGCGAGGCCAGGTCCGGCAAGCTTCGTGACAACCGAAGCGCGGCGACAAACAAGACTTTTGGTTTAGATCGAGAGATCCCACGACGCTATGCAGCAGCGAATGTCGGCTTCGACATTTCGCTCTCCCGAAGCCGCCCTTCCGCTCCCGGCTGCGGCGCGCCCATCTCCGCCGCCGCTTAAGCGACGTCAGCGCCAACCCAGCGCCGGCGCGATATGCGTGAGAATCGCTTCGATGACATGGGCGTTGTAGGCGACGCCGAGCTGATTGGGGACCGTCAGCAGCAGCGTGTCGGCCTCGGCGATGGCCTCGTCCTTCCCGAGCTGCTCGACGAGGACGTCCGGCTCGCCGGCGTAGCTGCGGCCGAAGATCGCTCGCGTCTCCTCGTCGATATGGCCGATCTGGTCCTCGTCCTCGCGCCCGCGTCCGAAGTAGGCGCGATCGCGATCGTCCACCAGCGCGAAGATGCTGCGGCTGACCGAGACGCGCGGTTCGCGCGCGTGACCGGCCTCCTTCCAGGCGGCGCGGTAGGCGCGAATCTGGGCGGCTTGTTGGACATGGAACGCCTCTCCGGTCTCGTCGTTCTTCAGGGTCGAGCTTTGCAGGTTCATCCCGAGCTGCGCCGCCCACACCGCCGTGGCGTTGGACCCGGCGCCCCACCAGATCCGCTCGCGCAGGCCCGCCGAATAGGGCTCGAGGCGCAAGAGGCCGGGCGGATTGGGAAACATCGGGCGCGGGTTCGGCTGCGCGAACCCCTGGCCACCCAACCGTTCGAGGAACGCCTCGGCGTGGCGCCGGCCCATGTCGGCGTCGCTCTGCCCCGCCGCCGGCTGGTAGCCGAAATGGCGCCAGCCATCGATCACCTGCTCGGGCGAGCCTCGGCTGATCCCCAGTTGCAGCCGCCCGCCGGCGATCAGGTCGGCCGCGCCCGCGTCCTCGACCATGTAAAGCGGGTTCTCGTAGCGCATGTCGATGACCGCCGTGCCGATCTCGATGCGATGGGTCTTCGCGCCCACGGCCGCCAGAAGCGGGAACGGCGAAGCGAGCTGACGGGCGAAGTGATGGACGCGGAAATAGGCCCCGTCCGCGCCCAGCTCTTCAGCCGCGACGGCGAGATCGATGGATTGCCGCAGCGCGTCGGCCCCCGAGCGCGTCTGCGACTGCGGCGAGGGCGTCCAATGCCCGAACGAGAGGAAGCCGATCTTTTTCATAGCGGCGCAGCCTACCGACGTTCCCGATCGAAGTCAGCAAGAAAGGCGGCGCGGAATTGGCCGCGAAGGCGCCGGCGCAAGGCGGCGCGGGGGCAGCTTCGTCGCCATCGCTCGGCGGTCGCGCCGCGACGCCGCGACTTCCAGCACGAGATCAGTGCTTAGGTCAGCCCGGCCGAAGCGGCGCCATTCACGGCGAATCGCCGGCGTCGCGTCGCCATCGCGGCCCCATGTCGGCGTCGACGATCGCCGGCGTATCCGCATCCACGGCGCGGCTCCAACCGCCGCCGAGCGCCTTGGCGAGCGCGACGTAGTCTTTGGCGATCGCGACCCGGCTCTGAATCAGCGAGTCCTCGGCCGAATAGAGCGAGCGCTCGGCGTCGAGCACATCGAGAAAGCTCGACTTGCCGGCTTCGTACTGTGCGCGCGAGAGTTCGGCGGCCTTGTCGTAACCGGCGACCGCCTTCGTCAGCTCGCGGGCGCGGGAGCGCTCCTCGGCGAGCGAGACCAAAGCGTTCTCGACGTCCTCGAGCGCCGTCAGCACCGAGGAACGCCAGGCGGCGAGATATTCGTCGCGTTGCGCCTCGGCGGCGTCGCGCTGGGCGGTCAGCTTGCCGCCGTCGAAGATCGGCAACGAAACCGATGGCCCGTAGGACCACGACACCGACGAAGCGCGCAGCAGGTCGCCCGGGCGGGCCGCCGCGGTCGACAGCGAGCCGGACAACGAGAGATCGGGGTAGAGCGCCGCTTGCGCGGCGCCGATCTTGGCGGTCGCCTGCGCGAGGCGCCGCTCCGCCGCGCCGACGTCGGGGCGGCGGCGCAGAGCGTCGGCGGGCACGCCGGCGGGCAACGCGCTTCGCGGCGCAGGAATCGGGCCTGCCGTCTTCAACCGATCGGCCAACGCGCCCGGCGCGCGCCCGGTCAACACCGACAGGCGATGGACCGCCTCGGCGTAGGCGGCCTCGTCGGTCGGAATGTCCGCCGCGGTGCTAGCCGCCTGCGCGTCGGCCTTGGCGGCGTCGGCGGCCGAGGCCGAGCCCGCCTCGAACTTCACCCGCGTCAGATCGGCGGTGCGGCGCTGAGACGCGACGGTGCGCTGCGCCAGCGCGATGCGCGCTTGGTAGCCGCGCGCCTCGGCGTATTCGGCCCCGACGTCGCCGACCAGCGTCAGCAGGGTGGAGCGCAGATCATCCTCCGTCGCCTGCTCGCCGTAGACCGTCGCCTCGAGATCGCGCGTCTTGCCGCCGAATAGGTCGAGCTCCCAACTGGCGTCGAGTCCAGCCTCGAATGGCGATGAGAGGCCGGTCGCGGACGTCGCCGCGGTCGTCGTCGACGTCGCAACGGCGCCCGACGCCTGCGCGCCCCCTGACGCGCTCGCCGAGGCGCTGCCGGTCAGGCTTGGCGCGAGCGTCGCCGCGGCCTCGCGCCGCGTGGCGCGCGCTTCGCGAATCTTCGCTTTGGCGCTGGCGACGTCGGCGTTGGCGGCGACCGCTTCCTCCATCAGCTCATCGAGCGTTGGATCGGCGAAAGCGCGCCACCAGGCGTCGAGCGAGGCGGCGGGCGAGCGAGCGTCCGCTTTGGCCGGCGCGTTCGTCCAGCTCGACGGCAGCGCGAACTTCGGAGCGGCGTAGTCGGGGCCGACCGCGCATCCCGCCAGGAGGGCGGCGAGCGGCAGCGCCGGAAAGAACGTGAAGATTGCGCGGGCCATCGGCGTCATTCCCGCGCCAGCGCGTCGACCGGATCGAGCCGCGAGGCGCCGCGCGCCGGCAGCCAGCCGAAGACGACGCCGATCAGGGTCGAACAGCCAAAAGCGAGCGCGATCGAGGTTCCCGAGTAGATGAACCGGAAGCTCGATCCGAGCAGCGTGAAGAGGACGCCGGAGCCGAGCGCCGCCAGCACGCCGAGCGCCCCGCCGATCAGGCAGACGAGCACGGCTTCGATGAGAAACTGTTGAAGAATATCGGAGCGCCGCGCCCCGACCGCGACGCGCACGCCGATTTCCCGCACGCGCTCCGAAACGGACACCAACATGATGTTCATCACGCCGATGCCGCCGACGATCAGCGAGATTATGGCGATGGCGGCGATGAGCGCCGTCATGGTCTGGGTCGTCGAGGTGATCGCGTTGCGGATGTCGCTGGTGTTGAAGACGAAGAAGTCGCGCGCGCCATGACGTCTCTCGAGGAAGCTGGTCGCCGCCGTCTCGGCGAGGTCGTTTTCGACATTGTCGGCCACCCGCAGAACGATGCTGCGCAGCGACGTGTCGCCGAGAAACCGCGCCTGGACGGTCGAATAGGCGAGGAATATCGAGATGGTTCCGCTCGAGCCGAAGCCCTGCTGTTTCTGCGTCACGCCGATCACGGTGCAGGGAACCTTGCCGACCAGGATCACTTTGCCGAGCGGATCGTCGCCCACGTCGAACAGCGTCTTGCGCGCATTCTCGTCGATCACCGCCGCCTGAGAGAGCGTGCGCTCGGCGCTTGCATCGAAGAAGCGGCCCAATTGCAGCTTCGTGCCTTTGACGGCGAAATAGTCGGCGCCCACGCCGTTGACCTGCGCGCTCGCCTCGATGGCGCCATAGCGCAGCGAACTCGACGTCGAGACCGTCGGCGTGGCGCCGGCGGCGTAGCCCTGCCGCGCCAGCGCTTCGGCGTCCGCCAACACCAGGGTCTTGATCTTGGCCGCGCGAGTGTCGCCAAACCCTTTGCCGGGGAAGATCTCCAGCGTGTTGGTGCCGAGCGCCGAAATGTTGGAGAGCACCTTGCGCCGCGAGCCCTCGCCGAGCGCCACCATGGCGACGACGGAGGCGATGCCGATGACGATGCCGAGCATAGTCAGGAAAGTGCGCAATCGGTGGGACGCCATCGCGAGCGCCGCCATGCGTAGGGATTCGTAGAACCTATCGATCGGCGCGCGCCACGACGACGCAGCGCCGGCCGACGGCGCGGCGCGCGCCGAGGTCGCCCGCGGCGGCCCGACGAGGCGATCGGCGACTACGCGGCCGTCGGAAATCTCCACGACGCGGCGCGCGCGCCGAGCCACCGCGGCGTCGTGGGTGACGAGGATCACGGTGCGTCCCTCGGCGTTGAGTTCATCGAGGATTTTCAGGACTTCCTCGCCGGAATGGCGGTCGAGAGCGCCGGTCGGCTCGTCGGCGAGGATCACCTCGCCGCCATTGATCAGGGCGCGGGCGATCGAGACGCGCTGCTGCTGGCCGCCCGACAATTGTCCGGGACGATGATGGGCCCGATCGGCCATGCCGAGGCGCGCCAGCAGCCGCTCGGCCGACGCGCGCCGGCCGCTTGGCGCGACGCCGGCATAGATCGCGGGAATTTCGACGTTGCCGAGCGCGCTGAGCTCGGGAAGAAGATGATAGCGCTGAAAGATGAAGCCGAAATGCTCGCGACGCAGCTCGGCCTGCTCGTCCGGCTCGAGCGTCGCGGTCGAGCGGCCATCGAACCGATAGTCGCCCGCGGTCGGCCGGTCGAGACAGCCGATCAGGTTCATCAGGGTCGACTTTCCCGAGCCCGAAGCGCCCATGATCGCGACGAATTCGCCGCGCGCGATATCGAGATCGACGTCGCTCAGCGCCGCGATCGAGCTCTCGCCCGAGGGAAACTCGCGGCTTACGCCGCGAAGTGAGATGAGAGGTTCGGACACGGGCTCACAACGCTCCGGGGGGCGCAGGCATGGCGGAGGCCGTCGTTTCCCGAGAACGCCGACCAATGACGACGCGCTCGCCCGCCGACAGCCCTGAGCGGATTTCGCATCGCACCTTGTCGTCCAGACCGACCTGCACGATCCGGCGCTCCGTCGTTCCGCCGGAGTCGACGACTTCGATCGTGCGTTCGCCCTTGGCGTCGGGCCCCGACAGCGCCGCCGTCGGGATCGTCACGACGCCCTTCGCCGCGTCGAGCACGATGCGCACCTGGGCGGTCATATAGGTCCGCAGCACGCCGTCCGGGTTCGGCACCTCGAAGCGGCCGTAGTAGTAGATCGCGGACGAAGTCGACGAACTCGAAGACGACGAGGTCGAGCTCGAGGACGTCGACGAAATCTCGGAGTCCGAGCGAATGGAGTCGGGCGCCGGGTCGAGCGACTCCAGCGTCGCCTCCCATTGGCGCTCCGGCGCGCCGAGGATGGTGAAGACCGCTTTCTGGCCGATCTTCACTTTCGGCGCGTCGGCTTCCGAGATCTCGGCGCGCACCAGCATGCGGTCGATCTGGCCGAGCACGACGATTGTCGGGGCCGACTGGACGGCGTTGACGTTCTGGCCTTCCTGCGCGGCGACCAGCAGCACGGTCCCGTCGATCGGCGCGGTGATGCGGGTGTAGCCGAGCTCAACGCGCGCGCTTTCGACCTTGACCTCCGCTTCCTCGATCTGTGCGGCCAGCGAATCGATCTGCGCGCGGGTCGTCTCGACGGTCGCCTTCGCCGACTCCCAGGAATCGCGCGAGGTCGCCTCCTTGGCGAGCGTCGCCTGTTCCCGCGCAAGCGCGGACTCGGCGTAGGCGAGCGTCGCCTCCTTCTGCCGCTTCTGCGCGCGCACGTCGTCGAGCGCCGCTTCGGCCGTCTTCAGGTCGTTCTGCTGCGTGACGTTGTCGATCTCGGCGACGAGATCGCCGGCCGCGAAGCGTTTGCCGATCGCCGCGTTCATTCTCGTGATGCGGCCCGAGACCTGCACTCCGACCGCGACGAGCTGTGTCGGCCGCAGACTGCCGGTCGCTTCCACCGCCTGTTCGACGTCGCCGATCGTCGCCTCGGCGACCAGCAAGTCGGCGAACGGGTCGGCGGCGAGCTTCGCGCGCAGCCACGCGCCGCCGCCGACGCCGAGCAAGACGAGGCCTATCGCGGTCGCGGCGAGGCGACGGGGCCAGCGGCGCCGACCGCGGGTCGTCGCGGCGCGAAGTCCGGTTGATGGCGACTCGTCGGCCGCGCTCAAGGCTGTTCGCCCCGCGAAGGCTGCGCATAGCCGCGCAGAAACAAACGCAGCGCGCTCTCGACGCGGCGATCGATCGCGGCGGGATCAGGCGGGGGCAGTCCAATCGCGCGGTCGAAGGGCAAGCGCCCTTGGACGAGGGACGTCAGATGATCGGCGGCAAGATCGGGATCGTCGATCGACAGCGCGCCGCGCTCGGCCATCTGCGCGAGCAGCCGCGAAAGTCGCGCCCGCAGCGCCATCGGCCCGGCGGCGTGAAATCGTCTAACGAGGTCCGGGAATCGGTGCAGGTCCGTCACGAAGAGCCGGTAAATCTCCAGCCCCCGCCCGTCGGCGAAAAAGCTCGCGAGGCCGCGCGCAAAGGCGCGCAGCACGCCCTCCGCGTCGCCCTCGAAGACTTCCGGGATCGGAACGCGCTCTTCGACGTGGGGGCTCTCGATCTCGATGATCTCGGCGAACAGCTTTTCCTTGCTGTCGAAATGCGCGTAGAGCGTCGCTTTGGAGACCCCGGCGGTCTTGGCGATGTCGTCCATCGAAACGGCGGCGTATCCGGATCGGGCGAACAGCCGCTGCGCGGCGTTCAGCATCTGCTCTGATTTCCTGAGTGCGCGCTCCCGCGGCATGTGCGTGCGTCCCTTTCATTGAACTAAACCGTATAGTCTAGCCAACGTTCGAATACAAGGTGGGGAAGGGGTTGGTCAGGCCTTCAAACTCGAGTCGACGACGCTCGACGGATTGCGTTTTGCGTGATTCCGCGTGGTGGCGGAACGCCGGCCCCCACAAAGCGCGAGAGCCGCCTCGACGAGGCGGCCCCTGCAATTTCCCAAACCCGATCGAACGTCGCTCAGCGCGAATAGAACTCGATCACCAGGCTCGGCTCCATGTGGGTGGGGTAGGGCACTTCCGTCAGGCCGGGAATGCGCGTCATCTTGGCCGTGCCCTTGGCGTGATCGACCTCGATGTAATCGGGAACGTCGCGTTCGGCGGAGGCCTCCGCCTCGAGCACGACCGCCAGCTGGCGCGAGGATTCCTTGATCTCGACGAGGTCGCCGACCTTGACTTGATACGAAGCGATGTTGACGCGCCGGCCGTTGACCTTGACGTGGCCGTGGTTGACGAACTGGCGCGCGGCGAAGACGGTGGGCACGAACTTGGCGCGGTAGATCAGCGCATCGAGCCGGCGCTCGAGCAGGCCGATCAGATGGGCGCTCGAATCGCCCCGCAAGCGCAGCGCTTCGGCGTAATATTTGTGGAACTGCCGCTCCGAGATGTTGCCGTAATAGCCCTTGACCTTCTGCTTGGCCTTGAGCTGGGTGCCGAAATCGGTGGCCTTGCCCTTGCGGCGCTGGCCGTGCTGGCCGGGGCCGTATTCGCGTTTGTTGACGGGGCTCTTGGGGCGGCCCCAGATGTTCTCGCCCATACGGCGATCGATCTTGTACTTGGCTTCGGCGCGCTTCGTCATCGCAGTTCCTCTGATGAACGTCCAACGGTCAGGGAACGCGCCCTCCTCTGCGCCGGGCCTTCCCGAGGGGGAGGGCTCCGCGCCGACAGACTTGCGCCGAGCAAGGCGCGAGCCGCGGGTGCGTCAAACGACGAACGCGCCCTCTTCAATTCGAGGGCGCGCCCGCCGCGGCTCCCGTAGGCTGCAATCCCCGCGCTGTCAAACCGAAATTGAAGCGATTCGCCGTGCGCGCGGCGCCGTTCGCCCGGCGCTTCGACCGCTCGGCGACGAAATCGGAAGGGTCGGCGGACATTCTGTTGACGAAATGTTCCTCTTATGTTCCACTCTCAACATCTCCATTCGAGCCAAGGCGATTGGAATGGGCGCGTTTCCCCTCTTGCGTTTCTTCCGCCTGAGCGACGAGGGCGTGCGTTGCGACGAGAAGGGGCGGTTCGTCGGCGCCGCGCCGATGCTCGACCAATCGCGTGCGGATCCCGCGCGTCAAACGTAGGTTGATCACCGACTGGTGCAACAGCACGGATCGGAATGACCCGAGTGGGCGCCGCCGTCGACAGGTCGCGAGCGACATGGATTACTACGCGCAGTGTCAGGACGCCTTGGCGACGCTGCGCATGTTCGGAGTGCTGCAATGAACGCGGAAGATTATGCCGCCCTTCCGACTGATCGCCTGCTCGAACTCTTCGCGGATGCCGCTAAGCGGTTCGGGCTCGGTAGCAGCCAAGTGACGTCGCTGCGGCGGCTGCGCGACTCGCTTGCTCCGCCTGCCCAAAGTCCCAAGGAACAAAACCCTGCCGAGGATCTCGAGGAACAAAAGTCCGCCGCCGCCCAGCTCTGGGCGACGAGCGCCGTTCTCAAAGCGCGTCGTCCGATCGCTCAGGTGGAGCGGATGTTGGAGGACGACGACCCCGACATCCGCGCCACCACGGCGATGTTCTTGGGCGGCCTCTCCCCGGAATTGGCCGAGGCGGCGACCGAATCGTATCTGGTGGAGATGCCGACGCGCGAAGTTCTCGCCTTGCAGCGCCGCGCGCGCCAGGCGCCGCCGGAGCGGCCGACGCTGGAGGAAATGTCCGACGACGAGCTCGTCGCCCGTTTCGAGGACGCCGCGCTGCGCGAAAGCGGGGCCGGTTTCCTCGACTACCTCGAAAACCCCGCCGACAAGGACGTGCAGAACCGCATCGTCAGCGAAGTCTGGGCCATCATGCGACAGTTGAAGGCGCGCGGCCTGCTCGCGAGGCTGCTGCCGCTTTTCGCCAGCGACAACGTGACCGTCCGTCGCGAGGCGGCCACCGCGTGCCTGCGCACCGCCGAGGCGCAAGCGATCGGCGTGCTGGAGGAAGTCGCCCGCAACCGGGCTGGTTCCCGCGAGGGGTTCGAAGCAGGCCTGGCCCTCGTGCGCTGGCGCAAGGACGGATCGATCGTCTACGGCGTATGAGGGCGGCGATCGCGTGTCTTCGCGCTGCCGAACCCGAGGCGATCGCGTCATGGGAAAGCGTCGCGCGAGACGGAATATTCAGCGAGGGCTTCGCCGCACGCCAAGCGATCGCCGGGTAGCGTGGGGATGGAATAGTCGTCTACGACTTATGGGAGCGCCGGAGGCGCCGCGTCGCGATGGCAGCCATGCGACGTTCGCATAGAAAATTGCAGATTTCATCACTCAAACTGCGACATTTTGGCATAATTTTCGAAATTGCCCAAGTTTGCCGCAAATCCGCCGCCGGTTGACCCTATCTCTTCATGCTATCGTCGCATGGCTTACCGCACTGCAGCGTTGACTTTTGCGGTGCAATACATTACGTTACGGCCGTCGTAGAGAAGGAACGCCTGAGACATTCGCGCTGGCGGAGAGGTCAGATGACCGAGTCCGGCGGCCCCCTAACCCAATGGAGACTGCCATGAACTTTTCCTTCATTCGCCAATATTTCCGTGATCGGCGTGTGTACCTGTCGGTGATCCGGGAACTGTCGACCTATACGGACCGCGAACTGCAAGACCTCGGCATCGATCGCGCCGACATCGAGCACATCGCCCGCTCGGCCGTGCGCGGCTGAGCCCACGCGCCGACGCCCCCACGGGGCCGTCCTGTCGCCCCGCGGGGAGCGCCGCCGCCAAATCCCGCCTCGGCCGCGTCATTGCGCCGCGCGCAGCTTCGGCCCTTCCGCGCCGGCGTTTTCGGGTTCGGGCGGGGCGGCCGCCGGTTTGGGCGGCTCGACCGCCGAAGCCGCGCTGAAACGCGCGATCAGCCACGAGCGGAACAGCGCCACCGCTTCGTTGCTGAGGTCTTCCGGCTGGGTGGTCAGATAATAGCCGTAGCCTTCGTCGAGCCACAGGTCGAACGGCCGTATCAGCCGTCCGGACCTGATTTCCTCGTTGAACAGCAGCGGGTCGGCGAGGGCGAGGCCGTCGCCGAGCATCGCGTACTGGATCGCCAATTGCTGCGTGTCGAACACCAGGCCGCGATCGACGGCGAGGTCGGCGCGGCCCATCGAGCGCGCCAACATCTCCCAGAAGTAGTGGCGGGGACGCCCCTCGACCCGGACGTGGAGGAGGTCGCTGGCGGCGATGAACTTGGCCGGGTCGGTGCGGTCGAGCGTCTCCAACATCTTCGGGCTGCACAGGATCGTCGAACGCACCATCCACAGCAGGTCGTGAATCGCGTCGGTGACGCGCGGCTCGGAATAGACGATGGCGATGTCGATGTCGCCGTCGCCGTCGGGGCTCGCCGACGGCTTGGAGACGACTTCGAGGCTGATGCCCGGATTCTCCGAGCGAAAATCACGCAGGATTGGAATCGCCAACCGATGCGCGAACGACGTCGGCAACGCGACCTTCAATTCGCGTTTCGGCCGCCCTTTCTCCTTGATGACCTCGCACAGCGCCTGATCGATGCGGTCGAACGACTTCGTAACCACCGGCAAGATGTGCCGCCCCGCCTCGGTCAGCGCCAGTTGCTGCGGCCGACGCTCGAACAACGCGACGCCGAGAAAATTCTCCAGCACGATGACGTGCCGGCTCACCGCGCTCTGCGCGACGGTCAGACTATTGGCGGCGGCCGTGAAACTCAGATGCTGCCCCGCCGCCTCGAACGCGCGCAGCGCGTTGAGCGGCAACCATTTGCGGTCCATCGCGCCTCCTCCCGGACGATTACGCGAGCCTTCGACGCGTTCGCGTTGCGGCGATGAAGTCGAGCGCCGATCCGCGGCTCCGCCGGGTTTGTCTCACGACACGATAGGACCCGCGTCGTCCGCCCGCAAGGGCTCCGCGGTCTCGCGACGCGAGTGATCCACATCCGATTGCGGCGGCTCGCCGCGAAATCGGCGACGGCGGCGCGCCCTTCCCCTCGACGCCGCGGCGCGTTAAGGGAGGCCGCGCTTTCCCCAACCCGCTGGAACCATGATCGAGCAGAACCCCGTCGCGCGTCGGCGCACCTTCGCGATCATCTCGCACCCCGACGCCGGCAAGACGACGCTGACCGAGAAAATGCTGCTGTTCGGCGGCGCCATCCAACTCGCCGGCGAAGTGCGCGCCAAGGCCAATCGTCGCCAGACGCGCTCGGACTGGATGGGCATCGAGCGCGAGCGCGGCATTTCCGTCGTCACTTCGGTGATGACTTTCGAATACGGCGGCTGCGTCTTCAACCTGTTGGACACGCCCGGCCACGAGGACTTCTCCGAGGACACCTATCGCACCCTGACCGCGGTCGACTCGGCGGTGATGGTGATCGACGCGGCCAAGGGCATCGAGGCGCGCACCCGCAAATTGTTCGAGGTCTGCCGCCTGCGCGACATTCCCATCGTCACCTTCATCAACAAGATGGACCGCGAGACGCGCGACCCCTTCGATCTTCTCGACGAAATCGAGAAGACGCTGGCGCTCGACGCCGCGCCGCTCGATTGGACGGTCGGGCGCGGGCGCTCGCTCGCCGGCGCCTACGACATCCGCCGCCGATGCTTGCGCACGCTGGGCAAGGACGCGGCGGTCGTTCCGGTCTCCGGCCCGGACGATCCGGCGGTCGCGGCGCTGCTGCCCGAGCACGAGCGCGCGGCGGCGATCGAGGAAATGACCTTGGCGGTCGAGGGCTGCCGCGCCTTCGACAAGCAATCCTTTCTCGAAGGGCATCTGACGCCGGTGCTGTTCGGCAGCGCCCTCAAGGAATTCGGCGTGCGCGATCTGATCGACGCGATGGCCGAGTTCGCGCCGCCGCCGCGCGCGCAAGCCGCCGCGACCCGCACGGTGAAGGCGGACGAGCCGAAGATGACTGGCTTCGTTTTCAAAATCCAGGCCAACATGGACCCCAACCATCGCGACCGCATCGCCTTCATGCGCGTCTGCTCAGGGAAGCTTACGCGCGGCATGCGCGCAAAACTGGCGCGCACCGGCAAGGCGATCACGCTGTCGGCGCCGCAGTTCTTCTTCGCCCAGGACCGCTCGCTCGCCGAGGAGGCCTACGCCGGCGACGTCGTCGGCATTCCCAACCACGGTCTGCTGCGCATCGGCGACACGCTGAGCGAAGGCGAGGAGATCGCGTTCCGCGGCGTGCCGAGCTTCGCCCCGGAAATCCTGCGCCGCGTCAAGCTCGCCGACGCGATGAAGGCTAAGAAGCTGCGCGAGGCGTTGCAGCAGATGGCCGAAGAAGGCGTGGTGCAGGTGTTCCTGCCCCACGACGGCGCCGCGGCGATCGTCGGCGTCGTCGGCGCGCTGCAGCTCGACGTGCTCGCCGAGCGCCTGAACGCCGAATACGGCCTGCCGGTATCCTTCGAGCCGAGCCGCTTCGAAGTCTGCCGCTGGGTGAGTTGTCCGGATCGCGCGGAACTCGACCGGTTCGTTGCCGCCTACCCCTCCTCGATGGCCGCCGATCTCGACGGCGCGCCGGTGTTCATGGCCACCAGCGCGTTCAACCTGCGCTACGAACAGGAGCGCTGGCCGAAGATCGCGTTCGCCGACGTGAAGGATTATCAGAAGGGCGTCGGCGCGTAGAGCAGCCGTCATTGCCAACGGAGCGAAGCAATCCAGCGCTCGATGCGCCTTGCGTTCCGCCTCGAGCGGCGCCCCGGCCTCGCCGCGAAGGCTGAGCGCTTGTCGAAATCGGTCGATTGCGTAAGACTGTGGCGCGCGAGGGGCTGCGAGATCAGCGACGCGCGCGCGGCGGTCGTCCTGACGGCCGCACAGACCGGCTTCATGGAGCCCGTCCATGCGACGGTCGTATCCTTCAGGAACGAAGGGAGGGAGACGCGATGTCGACCAAGGTCGTCGTCGAGAGTTCGATGGTTCGCCTTCGTCGGGCGTTATCCCAGTGGTTGATGGCGCTCGCGATCGGGTGGGCGGCGGCGGCCATGGCTGGACCCTCGGAGGACTTGATCGACGCGGCGACCCGCGGCGACGTCGCCTCGGTGCAGGCGCTGCTCGCCAACGGCGCTGACGTCAACGCCAAGACGAGCGATGGCGTGACCGCGCTGATGGCGGCCTCCTTGAACGGCCGCCTCGATGTGGCGCAGGCGCTGCTCGATGAGAAGGCCGCGGTCAACGCCAGGGATTACGACGGCGTAACCGCGCTGTTTATCGCCTCCCGGGAAGGCCACCTTGATGTTGTGCAGGCGCTGCTCGACAAGGGAGCCGAGGTCAATATCCGGACAAGCGACGGCCAGACCGCGCTGATGGCGGCCGCCCTGCACGGGCGCCTCGATGTCGTGCACGGCCTGCTCGACAAAGGCGCCGAGGTCAATGCAAAGAGGACGAGCGACGGCGCGACCGCGCTGATGGCGGCCTCCCAGGAAGGGCGCCTCGATGTGGTGCAGGCGCTGCTCGCCCAAGGGGCCGAAGTCAACGCCGCGGGGAAAGGCGGCTTGACCGCGCTGATGACGGCCTGCTTCAAGGGCGATCGCGCTGTGGTGCAGGCGCTGCTCGCCAGAGGGGCTGATGTCAACGCCGAGACGAACGACGGGCAGACCGCGTTGGACGCGGCGAAGGTAGGAGGACACCCCGATGTCAGAGCCTTATTGGCGCAGGCAGGCGCCAAAGAATGACGGCGTCAGCCCATCTTCCGCGTCCGGCCGCAAAGCCGCATGAGCCCGATTATGGCGGGTCGGGCCTGAGCGTCGGGACTTCGCCAGCTTGGCGAAATCCGTCCCTCCCGCGGGCGCGCGCGTCGCCGTCTCGAACACCTTCCAACGCGGAGCTTTCTGATGCAGGGCAAGACGGTGGTCGCGACCGGCGCGACGTCGGGAATCGGCGAGGCCGCGGTGACGAAATTGGCGGCGATGGGCGCGCGCATCGTCTTCGTCGCGCGCGACGCCAAGCGCGCCGAGGCGACGCTGGCGAAGCTCGACGCCATCGCGCCTGGCCGCGGCCATCGCGCCCACATCGCCGACCTCCAGCTGATCGCCGAGACGCGGCGCGTCGGCGAGGAGATCGCGGCCGCCGAGCCGCGCATCGACGCGCTGGTCAACAACGCCGGCGCGATGTTCTCGCAGCGCCGCGTCACCGCCGAAGGCCTGGAGCGGACCTTCGCGCTCAACCACATGGCGCACTTCGCGCTGACCCGGGCGCTGCGCGAAAGGCTCGTCGCTTCGGCGCCGGCGCGCGTCGTCTCGACCGCGTCGAGCGCGCATTTCGGCGCGAGGCTCGCATTCGACGACCTGCAATGCGCGCGGGAATATTCCGCCTGGAGGGCCTATCGCCGTTCGAAGCTGTGCAACGTTCTGTTCACCCGCGAACTGGCGCGCCGGCTCGCGGGAACCGGCGTCGTCGCCAATTGCCTGCATCCCGGCCTCGTCGCCTCGCGATTTGGCGACGAGGCCGGCGGATGGAACGGCCGACTGTTTTCGCTCGCCAAGCGTTTCGCGATTTCGCCCGAGCAGGGCGCCGACACGATCGTCTATCTCGTCTCCTCGCCGGACGCCGCGACCGCGAGCGGCGAGTATTTCGTCAAGCGAAAGGTCGCGAAGCCGTCCAACGCCGCGCGCGACGCCGCCGCGGCGCGGACGCTATGGGAACGAAGCGAAGAGATCGCCGAGTGAAGGCGCGGCAACCTCCTTCCCCCCTTGTAGGACGGCAGAATCACGCATCTCGTCGACAGCGCGGAAGCTCACCTAAGCCCCTCACCCTGCCTCTCCCCGCAAGCGGGGAGAGGAGAAGATCGGCGCCGCTCGCCCCTCTCCCCGCGCAGCGGGGAGAGGCAGGGTGAGGGGCCGGGCGATTGGCCACGGGCTTCGAAGATGTGTGAATGTCGTAGCTTGCGAGGAGCAGGGGACCCGTCACACCGACAGCCGCTTCCTGACCTCGGCCTCGACCATGTCCTTGCGTTCGCCGGCGAGAACCACCGCGCCGCGGTCCATCACCGCGTAATCGTCGGCGATGTCGCGCGCCCATTCGAAATATTGTTCGACGACGAGAATCGCCATGCCGCCCTTCTGCTTGAGATGGAGGATGGCGCGGCCGATGTCGCGGATGATCGAAGGCTGGATGCCTTCGGTCGGCTCGTCGAGCGCCAGCAGCTTCGGCCGCGTCACCAGCGCGCGGGCGATCGCCAGTTGCTGCTGCTGACCGCCGGAGAGGTCGCCGCCGCGCCGGCCCATCATCTCGGCGAGCACGGGAAAAAGCGCGAAAATCTCGTCGTCGATGAAGCGGCTGGCGCGCGGCTGCGTGGCGAATCCGGTCATCAGATTTTCGCGCACGCTGAGCAGGGGAAAGATCTCGCGCCCCTGCGGGACGTAACCGAAGCCGCGCCGGGCGCGCACGTGCGGCGCCAGGGCGGCGATGTCCTCGCCCATCCAGCGGATCGCGCCGCGCGCGATCCTCTGCTGGCCGACGATCGCGCGCAGCAGCGACGACTTGCCGACGCCGTTGCGGCCGAGCACGCAGGTCACCCGGCCGACTTCGGCCTTCAGCGAGACCGCGCGCAAAGCCTGCGCGGCGCCGTAATAGAGATCGATCGACTCGACGCTCAACATCGCCTATCGCCCGAGGTAGACTTCGATGACGCGCTCGTCGGCGCTCACTTGGTCGAGCGAGCCCTCGGCGATGACCGCGCCTTCGTGCAGCACCGTGACCTTGACGCCGAGTTCGCGCACGAACGCCATGTCGTGCTCGACGACGACCACCGAATGGTCGTGCGCGATCTCGCGCAACAGCTCGGCCGTCGTCGCCGTTTCCGCGTCGGTCATGCCGGCGACGGGTTCGTCGACCAGCAGCAGCTTTGGGTCTTGCGCGAGCAGCATGCCGATCTCCAGCCATTGCTTCTGACCGTGCGAAAGCGCGCCGGCGAGCCGTTGGCGTTGATCGCCGAGGCGGATCGTCGCCAAAATGCGTTCGATCGTCTCCTGCTCCTGCCTGGCCGCGCCGCCGAACAGCGTGGCGAACACCGTGCGCGGCGCCCTGGCGGCGAGCAAAATGTTGTCGGCGACGGTGTGGTTCTCGAACACCGTCGGTTTCTGGAACTTGCGGCCGACGCCGAGCTCGGCGATTTCGGCCTCGTCGAGCTTGGTCAGGTCGTAGAGGCCCTCGAAGTAGACGTCGCCCTCGTCGGGGCGCGTCTTGCCGGTGACGACGTCCATCATGGTGGTCTTGCCCGCGCCGTTGGGGCCGATGATCGCGCGCATCTCCCCCGGCTCCAGCGCGAGCGAAAGCCCGCGCAGGGCTTTGTAGCCGTCGAAGGAGACGCTGACTCCGTCGAGATAGAGCAGCGAACCCGTCAGCTTGAGGCGATCGGCTTCGCTCACTGCACGCCCTCCTCTCGAGCCGGCCCCGTCGCCGGCGACGCGGCGGGCGGGCGGGCGACGCGGTCGCCCACGAGCCCCAACAGGCCCTTGGGCAGGAACAACGTCACCAGCACGAACAGCCCGCCGAGCGCGAACAGCCAATATTCGGGGAAGGCGCCGGTGAAGTAGGTCTTGGCGAAATTGACCACGATCGCCCCGAGCGCCGCGCCGACCAATGTGCCGCGTCCGCCGACCGCGACCCAGATCACCGCCTCGATCGAATTGGCGGGATCGAATTCGCTCGGGTTGATGATGCCGACCTGCGGCACGTAGAGCGCGCCGGCGACGCCGGCGATCACCGCGGAGACGACGAAGACGAACAATTTGTAGTTCTCGACGCGGTAGCCGAGGAAGCGCACGCGGCTCTCCGCGTCGCGCACCGCGATCAGCGCCTTGCCGTATTTCGAGCCGACGATCGCCTTGGCGAAGAGGAAGCAAAGCGCCAGCGTCAACGCCGAAATCGAGAACAGCGCCGCGCGGGTCGCGTCCGACTGGACGTTGAAGCCGAGAATGTCCTTGAAATCGGTCAGGCCGTTGTTGCCGCCGAAGCCGAAGTCGTTGCGGAAGAACGCCAGCTTCAGCGCGTAGGTGAGCGCCTGGGTGATGATCGAGAGATAGACGCCGGTGACGCGCGAGCGGAACGCGAACCAGCCGAAGGCGAAGGCGAGCAGGCCGGGAACCAGCATCACCATCAGGCCGGCGTAGGCGAAGGAATGGAAGCCCCACCAGGCGACCGGCAATTCCTTCCAGTTGAGGAACACCATGAAGTCGGGCAGCAGCGGATTGGCGTAGACGCCGCGCGCGCCGATTTGGCGCATCAGATACATGCCCATCGCATAGCCGCCGAGGGCGAAGAACGCGCCGTGGCCGAGCGAGAGAATGCCGCAATAGCCCCACACCAGGTCGAGCGCGAGCGCGAGAATGGCGTAGCACACGTATTTGCCGAGCAGGGCGACGACATAGGGCGGCATGGCGAAAGCCGAATCGCGGGGAAGCGCCAGCGCGAGCGCGGGCACCAGGACGACCGCGAGCAGCGTCAGCGCGAGAAACGCGAGGCCGAGGCGATCGAGCTGGGAAAGCAGCGCCTTCATCGTCACGCCTCGACGGCCCGGCCCTTGAGCGCGAACAAGCCGCGCGGGCGCTTCTGAATGAACAATATGATGAACACCAGCAGCAGGATCTTGCCGAGCACCGCTCCGATCGCCGGTTCGAGCAGCTTGTTGGCGAGGCCGAGCGTCAGCGCGCCGAGAGCGGTGCCCCAGAGGTTGCCGACGCCGCCGAGCACGACGACCATGAAACTGTCGATGATGTAGCCTTGGCCGAGGTTGGGCGAGACGTTGTCGATCTGCGACAGCGCGACGCCGGCGACGCCGGCGATGCCGGAGCCGAGGCCGAAGGCGAACATGTCGATGCGCCCGGTCGATACGCCCATCGCCGCCGCCATGCGACGGTTCTGGGTGACCGCGCGCATCCGCAGCCCGAACGGCGTCATGCGCAACGCCAACTGCAGCGCGACGAACACCAGAATCGCCAGCGCGATGATCCACAACCGTCCGGTCGTGATAGACAGACCGCCGATCTCGACGCCGCCGGACATGAATTTCGGCGCGTAGACCTGACGGTTGTTGGCGCCGAAGACGGTGCGCACCGCCTGTTGCAGGATGAGCGACACGCCCCAGGTGGCGAGCAGCGTTTCCAGCGGCCGGCCGTAGAGGAACTGGATGACGAAACGTTCGAGGACGATGCCGACGCACCCGGAAACGATGAAGGCGACCGGCAGCGCGATCGCCAGCGACCATTCGGAGAGCGAGGGCGGCAGCACGCTCTGGACGACGAAGGTCGCGTAGGCGCCCAGCATCACCATCTCGCCGTGCGCCATGTTGATGACGCCCATCACACCGAAGGTGATGGCGAGGCCGATCGCGGCCAGCAGCAGCACCGAGGATGCCGAAAGGCCGTACCAGAGGTTCTGCGCGACATTCCACAGCGCGAGCCGCGTCTTGATCGAAGCGAGCGCCGCTTGCGCGGCGGCCTTGAGCGCCGGGCTGCTCGCCGCGCCGGCAACCTGATCGAGCAGATTTTGCGCGTCCTCGTCGCCGCGCTCCTCGAGCGCCGCGATTGCGGCGAGGCGATCGGGCGCGGCGGCGCTCGAGTCGAGCGCGAGGATCGCGGCGCGCGCCTGACGCAACGCCGCGGCGGCGCGCGAATCGCTTTCCCTGGCGAGCTGCGCCTCGAGCGCCGGCAGCGCCTTGGCGTCGCGCGATTTGAACACCGCCTCGGCCGCCGCGATTCGCTTGGCGGGATCGGGATTGGCCATCGACAGCGCGCCGAGCGCCGCCTCGATCGCGCGCCGCAGCGCGTTGTTGACGCGCACCTTCTTGAAGGAACCGAGATCGACGCCCGCGATCTTCTCGCCGGTCGTGGCGTCGAGGACGTCGCCGGCCGTCGTTTGATAGACCACGACGCGCCCGACGGGATCGAACAGCAGGCGATTGTCGCCGAGCGCGTCGAGGATGGCCGGCGCGTTCGCCGCGCCGCTCGCCGCCAGCTCGCCGATCGCCTGTTCGGTGCGCGGGAACTTGTCGTCGAAGAACTTGGCCAGCGCATCGTCGAGCGCATCGGCGCGGGCGAAGCTCGCGCAGCAGATGAAAATCAGGGCGGCGATGAGGCGCGCGATGGGCATGACGGCCGGCTTCTCGTGGTGGGCGGCCTGTCGCTGCCGGCCTCGCCGGCGCGCTCGGGCGCGCATCCAAACATCTGGCGTCGCGGAGACTCGCCTAGCCCCTCGCCCTGCCTCTCCGCCGCAAACGCGAGCGTTTGTCGGGCATAACCGGAAAGCGGGGAAAGGAAGGCGCCGCGAGACTCCTCTCCCCGCCGTGGCGGGGAGAGGTTGGGTGAGGGACCTGGGTCGGGGGGAGGACTAGCCGCAGGCCCTTCGCCGGCTCACGCGCCGCACTTGTCCGACTTGACGTTCAGGTTGCCGCACGACAGCGGCTTGCGCCAATCGGCGATGAGATCGCGCGAACCTTCGAGATAGGGCGACCATTCCTGCGCCACCACCGTGCCCGGCGTCTGCCAGACGGTGTTGATCAGTCCATTCGATTGGATTTCGCCGATGTAGACCGGCTTGGTGATGTGGTGGTTGGGCATCATCGTCGCGATGCCGCCGGTGAGGTTGGGAACGGCGACGCCGATCATGGCGTCGATCACCTTGTCCGGATCCGTCGTGCCGGCCTTCTCGACCGCCTTCACCCACATGTTGAAGCCGATGTAGTGCGCTTCCATCGGATCGTTGAAGGTGCGCTTCGGGTTCTTGGTGAAGGCGCGCCACTTCTCGATCTCCGCCTTGTTCTCGGGCGTGTCGATCGTCTGGAAATAATTCCAGGCGGCGAGGTGGCCGACCAGCGGCTTGGCGTCGAGGCCGGCGAGTTCTTCTTCGCCGACCGAGAACGCGACGACCGGGATGTCGGTCGCCTTGATCCCCTGGTTGCCGAGTTCCTTGTAGAACGGCACGTTGGCGTCGCCGTTGATGGTCGAGACCACCGCCGTCTTCTTGCCCGCCGAACCGAACGCCTTGATCTTCGTGACTTCGGTCTGCCAGTCGGAGAAGCCGAACGGCGTGTAGTTGATCATGATGTCTTCAGGCGCGACGCCCTTGGCCTTGAGATAGGCCTCCAGGATTTTGTTGGTGGTGCGCGGATAGACGTAGTCGGTGCCTTCGAGCACCCAGCGCTTCACCGCGCCGCCGTCCTCGCTCATGAGATAGTCGACGGCGGGAATGGCCTGCTGGTTGGGCGCGGCGCCGGTGTAGAAGACGTTGCGCTCGGATTCCTCGCCCTCGTATTGCACGGGATAGAACAGGATCGAGTCGAGCTCCTTGAACACCGGCAAAACCGATTTGCGCGAAACCGAGGTCCAGCAGCCGAAGACGACGGCGACTTTGTCCTTGGCGATGAGTTCGCGCGCCTTCTCGGCGAACAGCGGCCAGTTGGAGGCGGGATCGACGACCACCGGCTCCAGTTTCTTGCCGAGCACGCCGCCCTTCTTGTTCTGCTCGTCGATCAGCATCAGCATGACGTCCTTCAGCGTCGTTTCGCTGATCGCCATCGTGCCGGAAAGCGAATGGAGAATGCCGATCTTGATGGTGTCCTCGGCCCTCGCGGCGAAAGAACTCAGCGCCAATGCGCCGCCGAGTAGCGCGCCCGTCGCGCGCAGCATGAAGCGTCTGTTGACTGACATGTTCGACCCCGTGTTCTCCACAATGGCGGGTCGGCGCGCTCGCGCGGCCGGCCCATGGGCCAAGGTCGACGCAAGCGCTGTGCCAGCGATATCGAAGGAGATTGGGCGCGATCCCGGACGAACGGCGCCGAAAGGCGCGGCGCCGCGCGCAAATCTTGGGCGCCGAGCCGAGCCAGTCGCCGGACCCGGCGTTCAGCGCGGCGCGCGCTTGCCGAGGATGCGCTGCAACGTGCGCCGATGCATGTTGAGTTGGCGGGCGGTCTCCGAAACGTTGCGCTCGCACGATTCGTAGACGCGCTGAATGTGCTCCCACCGCACACGGTCGGCCGACATCGGATGTTCGGGACTGTCGATCGGGTCGGCCCGTTCCGCCATCAGCACGGCGACGATCTCGTCGGCGTTCACGGGCTTGGCCAGATAGTCGTACGCTCCGAGCTTGACGGCGACCACGGCGGTGGCGATCGCGCCGTAGCCGGTCAGGATGATCGCGCGCGCGTCGGGGCGCGCGGCCTTCAGCGCGCGCATCACGTCGAGCCCGCTGCCGTCGCCGAGTTTCAGATCGATGACGGCGAAGGCGGGCGCGTCGGCCGCAATGGCGGCCAGGCCTTCGGCGACGCTGACGGCCTGACGCGGCGCGAATCCGCGCGAGCCCATCGCCTGCGCCAAGCGTTCACCGAACGGCCTGTCGTCGTCGACGATCAGCAGCGATTTGTCGAGCGCCGCCGATTCGTCGGCCAGCGTCTGACGCGTGAAGTCTCTCTCAATGTCCATCGGCTCACTGCGTTTTGGCGTAAAGATAAGGTTCTAGCCCTTGTTGACGCGACAGTCGACCGTGTTCGAAGGCGGCGAGCGGCCAGACGATCGTGGCGACGGCGCCCGTATGCGCGGGCGGCGCATTGGCGATCTCGAGCGAAGCGCCGGAGCGCTCGAGCAGCGCGTTGGCGATGAACAGCCCCAGGCCCATCCCCCCGGCGATCTCGCCCTCGCGCCGACGCGCGGCGCCGCGCGTCGATATGTAGGGCTCGCCCAGGCGCGCCAGAACGTGGGGGGGAAAGCCCGGCCCGTCGTCGGCGATGACGATCTTGACGACCGAACTCGTCCAGGAGGCGCGGATGGCGACCCTGCTCTCGGCGAAGCTCACCGCGTTCTCGACGATATTGTTCAAGCCGTAGATGATCGCCGCGGTACGGCGACAGATGGGCTCGGGCGGCGGCCCGTCGCGTTCGACCGCGATTTCCACGTCGAGCAGGCGGTGAGGCGTCACGATCTCCTCGATGAGGTCGCCGAGCGTCGTTTCCTCGAGCGAAGAGCCCTCGATGGTGGCGGGCGAGGAAAGCTTGCCCAAGATCGAGCGGCAGCGCCCGACCTGTTCCTCGACCAGACGCAAATCGTCGGCGCATTGCGCGGCGACCAGAGGCTGCGCCGCCAACTCGTGAACCACCAGCGCCACGGTCGCCAGCGGCGTGCCCAATTCGTGCGCCGCGGCGGCGGCCAAACCGTCGAGTTGGGAAAGATGTTGCTCGCGGGCGAGATTGAGCTCGGTGGCGGTCAGCGCGCTGGCGAGTTGGCGCGCCTGCTCGGCGATGCGGTTGCCGTAAATGGTGACGAAAATCGCGCTGACGGCGATCGCCGTCCACAGTCCGACGTCGTAGAGCCGCGGCGGCTGAAACACCTCGCCGTCCGACCAGCGCAGCGGCCAATGCCAGAGTTGCAGCGCCGTCGCGCAAACCAGCGTGAAAAGGAGCAGGCCGAGCGTGCGGCGCAGCGGCAGCGAGACCGCCGACATCATCACCGGCGCGAGAAACAGGATCGAGAAGGGATTGACGAGGCCGCCCGTCAGCAACAGCAACGCGGCCAGTTGCGCGATGTCGAAGCCGAGAATATTGGCCGCCCAGGAATCGTCGAGATGGGCGCTGACGGGAAAACGCACACGCAGCGCCGCGTTGAGGACGACCGAGGCGCCGATGATCAGAAAACAAGCGAAAACCGGAAATTCCACCCCCAATACGAAATGCGCGACAACCACGGCCGTCGATTGGCCGAACACCGCGATCCATCGCAGCCAGATCAGCGTGTCGACTCGAAGACGACGCGCCCTCTGGCCGAAATCTTCATCGTCGAAAGCGTCCAAAGCGTCTTTGCAACCTATGCTCTGGGAGCCGCGGCGCGGCGGTTATTGAATTTTCTCATGAGGGTATACGCCCCACAGGGCGGCCTGTTCAATATACCCCTTGTAGCCGTCGCCATCGATCAGGCACCAGGCGCCGTCGCACGCGCGCACATTGGCGATCACGCCCGATTGCAGCGTCGCCGCCACTTCGCCGTTCGCCCGGGGCTGGGTGTAGATCGTGAACACCTGGCCTTTTCTGCCGACCCCGACCAGCCCGGTGCGGCGCCCGGAAAGCAGGGTGTGGAGAACCCACCCCTCGGCGCCCTCCGAATCGCGCACCTTGCGCCAGATATCGAATTCGGCGGTGATCTCGACCGGCAGGCCGGCGCGCTGGAACACCCACTTCGTGGCGTGATCCTTCGACGGCCCCTCGCGCAGATTGACGCGATCGGTCTTCAGGCTGGCATAGCGCGGCAGGGGCAGGCCGGTCGTCGAGCCCACCGGATCGGCCAGCGCCGCGGCGCCGCACAGCGACGCCAGCGCCGCCGCGGCGACGAGGCGACCCCCGTGCGGGGAAGCGAGGCGGAGAAGAAAGGCGATGAGTTTCATTCCCGATCCATCGGAGAAGGCGCGGCGCGGCGCGTCCTTGTCTTTGCCTCGCCATCTGCTAGAGAGGCCGCAGCGGCGCGCCGAACGAAGGCGCGACGCCTCGGCCGCCCCGAAACGGCTTTCTTTTGCCGGGCGCGTCGTTAACGAGGCGTTAAGGCGTCGGATATGGCCCGCGAACATGGTTGAAATCGGGCCGTCGGCGTTCAGGGTCCGCCCGAGCGAGGAGATATCGGCCCATGCACAGGAAGAAGCCCCTCGTCATCGTCACGCGCAAGCTTCCCGACCTCGTCGAGACGCGCATGCGCGAATTGTTCGACGCGCGGCTCAATGTCGACGACAAGCCGATGTCGGAGAGCGAAATCGCCGATGCGATGCGCGAGGCCGACGTGCTGGTGCCCACCATCACCGACTCGATCGGCGCGCCGCTGATCGCGCAAGCCGGCGAGCGGATGAAGCTGATCGCCAATTTCGGCAACGGCGTCGACAACATCGACGTGACCTCGGCGCTGCGCCGCGGCATCACCGTCACCAACACGCCGGGCGTCCTCACCGAGGACACCGCCGACATGACGATGGCGCTGATTCTCGCCACCGCCCGCCGGCTCGCCGAGGGCGCCAGGGTGATCCCCGAAGGACGTTGGACCGGTTGGTCGCCGACCTGGATGCTCGGGCGGCGCATCACCGGCAAGCGCCTCGGCATCGTCGGCATGGGCCGCATCGGTCAGGCGCTGGCGCGGCGCGCGCGCGCCTTCGGCTTGTCGATCCATTATCACAACCGTTGCCGGGTCGCGCAGCAGATCGAGGAGGCGCTGGAGGCGACCTACTGGGAGTCGCTCGATCAAATGCTGGCGCGGATGGATTTCGTTTCGATCAACTGCCCGCACACGCCCGCCACCTATCACTTGTTGTCGGCGCGACGGCTGAAATATCTGCGTCCCGAGGCGATCGTCATCAACACCGCGCGCGGCGAAGTGATCGACGAGGCCGCGCTGACGCGCATGCTGGAGGCCGGAGAAATCGCCGGGGCGGGCCTCGACGTGTTCGAAAACGCGCCCGCCGTCTCCGCCAAGCTGATCGCGCTCGCCGAGAAGGGCGTGGTGACGCTGCTGCCGCACATGGGCTCGGCCACCCACGAAGGACGCAACGACATGGGCGAGAAGGTGATCATCAACATCAAAACCTTCGTCGACGGCCACCGCCCGCCCGACCGCGTGCTGCCGAGCATGCTGTGAGGGGGCGGGAGCGCGAAGCGCCGAGGCGCGCGTCCAGCGGGATGATGGGCGGCCCGTCATCCCAATCCTATGGGCCACCCATCCTCCCGCTGGGCGCCCCCGCTCGATCTCGCTGACGCGATGCGCTAGAACAGCGATCCCTGCTCGCTCTTGCGCGCGCGCTCTTTGGCGCGCCGCGCCGACGATCCGCCGCCCGCCCCGTCGGCGGTCGCGGCGATTTCGCCGTCGGCGAATTCGATGTGCAGCGCCTGGCCGTGGGCGATCGCGCCGGCGCGGCGCAGCGGCGCGCGGGCGGCGTCGCGGACCAGCGCGAAGCCGCGCGCCAACACGCTGCGATAGCTGACCGCGTTCAACACCTGCGCCGCGGCGCCGAGGCGAGTCCGCCGCCGCTTCTGCATTTCGAACAGCGCACGGCGCAGCCGGCCCTCGAGCTGGCTCAGCGAACCCGC